>JAZKFD010000156.1:0-31684 GCA_040386635.1 Pseudomonadota bacterium | reverse complement strand
GATCGGCCTGCTGATCGGCGTGCAGAGCCTGTGCCTGTACTCGGCCGTGGCGCGGCTGCCGGTGGCGCTGGCGCTGCTGGCCTTCAACACCTATCCGATCTGGACGGCCCTGTGGTCATTCCTGATTTACCGCCACAGACCCGAGCGCGCCTTGCTTATCGCCATGCCGGTCATCCTGGCGGGTCTGGCCCTCGCCCTCGATGTGTTTGGTGCTGCGTCGGGCCTGGGCGCCACCGGACAATGGCTGAAGATTGGCGCCGGCGTCGGGTTTGCGTTGGCCGCCGCTGGCACTTTCGGGCTGGCACTGGTCATCACGCAACATGAGGCGGGTGACGTCGATGGACGGGTGCGGACGGCGACGACCATGACGATCGCAGGTCTGGTTGCGCTGACCACCGTGGGCATTCAAGGCGGTTTTCACTTGCCCACCGCAGCAGCGGGTTGGGCAGGACTTGCCGCCCTCACCTTTCTCTACGGCACCGCCTTCACCATCATGTTCACCGTACTGCCTCGGCTGGGCGTGGTTGGCAACTCGGCCATCATGAACGTGGAGCCGGTGTTTGCGCTCGTGCTGGCCTGGCTGGTGCTGGGCCAGACCATTGCGCCCATACAGGTCCTGGGTGCGCTCATCGTGGTCGCGGCAGTCATGGTGCTGGGCTTACGCAAAAGCTCCTGAGAGGGACGATCCGTCCAGCGAAATAGCCCGGATCAATCGGGCGTTCAGTCTGCGGTAACCGGCACGCGCTGCGCCAGCGCACACATGAGTTCGTAGCCGACCGTGCCTGCAGACCGCGCCACTTCGTCGATGGTCAGCACTTGTCCATTGGCTGCGCGACCCCACAGCGTCACTGCGGTCCCCATCCCGGCATGCGGCACCGGCGTGAGATCGACCGTGATCATGTCCATGCTGACGCGGCCGACGATGCGGGTGCGAACGCCATCTACCAGCACCGGCGTGCCTGTCGAGCAGTGGCGCGGATAGCCATCGGCGTAACCGCACGCCACCACCCCAATGCGCAGCGGCGCGTCGGCGACGAAGCTGGAACCGTATCCCACGGTGTGGCCCACTTCAAGCTGCTGCACGCCGATGACCCGGGTGGCCAGCGTCATCGTGGGCTGCAGTCCCCAATGGCTGATGTCGTGTTCGGGATAGTCCGGCGCGCTTCCATAGACGGCGATGCCGGGCCTGATCCAGTCGCCGCGCACGCCCGTATCCGAGCCGCTGCGCAGGCTGGCCGCGCTGTTGGCAACGCAGCGCTCGCCAGGCAGATCGTGGGTGACGGCATCGAACACTTCGAGCTGATGCGCAATGCCGCGCGCGCCGTCCGCATCGCTGAAATGGGTCATCAGCGAAATTTCATCGACCTGCGGCAAGGCGTCCAGCCGGGTCCAGGCGGCGCGGTAGCGCGCCGGCGCAAAGCCCAGCCGGTTCATGCCGGAATTCATCTTGAGGAACACCCGATGCGGCTCCTGGGTCTTGTGAGCCGCCAGCATGTCGATCTGCTCATCGCAATGGACGGTGTGCCACAGGCCCAGCCGCGAGCACAGCTCCAGGTCGCGCGCCTCGAACACGCCTTCAAGCAGCAAAATCGGGCCGCGCCAGCCGAGTGTGCGCACACGTTGGGCCTCGTCCAGATCGAGCAGGGCAAACCCGTCCACGGCGCGCAAGCCGTCGAACACGCGTTCGATTCCGTGGCCGTAGGCATTGGCCTTGACCACCCCCCAAACCCGGGCATCGGGCGCCGCGTTTCGCATGCGGGCGAGGTTTTGCCGCAGGGCTTCGGTGTGGATAGTGGCCTGGATCGGACGGGGCATTGCGGAATTAAAGCATTGGGCAGCGTGATATAACGCCGAGTCAGTTGGAGACACTCGCAAAAAAACATTGCCATCAGCTGGCCTGATGCGCTCACGAAGCAGGAATGAAGCGCGGTTTTTACACCCTCATGTCGGCGCAGTTTTTCTCGTCGCTGGCCGATCAGGCGTTGTTCGTCGCTGCGGTTGAGTTGATCAAGTCAAATGGCGGCGCCGAATGGCAGCGCGCAGCACTGGTCCCGATCTTCGCGCTGTTCTACGTCATCCTCGCCCCGTGGCTCGGTGCGTTCGCCGACGCATACCCCAAGCGCACCGTGATGTTCGTGAGTAACGGCATCAAGGTCGCCGGGTGCCTGCTGATGCTGGTCGGGCTGCATCCGCTGGCCGCCTATGCAGTCGTCGGCCTGGGCGCCGCAGCCTATTCGCCGGCCAAATACGGCATCCTGACCGAGATGCTGCCGGCTTCGCAACTGGTCAAGGCCAACGGCTGGATCGAAGGGCTCACCATTGCATCGATCATCCTGGGGATCCTGCTGGGCGGTCAGCTGGTGGGGCAGCTCATCGGCGGCCGCCTGCTCGCCATCGACTTCCCGATCATCAATACCGGCATCGACACCTCGCCCGAGGCCGCCATCTTCCTGCTGATCTTCATTTATGCGCTGGCCGCCTGGTTCAACACGCGCATTCCCCACACCGGCGTCGAGATGCGTCCGATGCCCAAGAATCCGCTGGAACTCGTGCCTGACTTCTGGAGCTGCAACTCGCGCCTGTGGCGTGACAAGCTGGGCCAGATTTCGCTGGCCACCACCACCCTGTTCTGGGGTGTGAGCGGCAACCTGCGCTACATCATCCTGGCCTGGAGCGCCGCAGCGCTCGGCTACAGCACGACCCAGGCGTCCTCGCTGGGCGGGGTGGTGGCCATCGGCACGGCCGTCGGCGCGATCATCGCGTCGATGCGCATGCGGCTGGACACCGCGACCACGGTGATGCCGATGGGCATCCTCATGGGGCTGCTGATCATCGTGATGAACTTCATCGACAACGTCTGGGCGGCCGTCCCGTTCCTGATCCTGATGGGCGGGCTTGGCGGGTTCCTGGTGGTGCCGATGAATGCGCTGCTGCAACACCGCGGCCACAACCTGATGGGTGCGGGCCGATCGATTGCCGTGCAGAACTTCAACGAGCAGGCCTGCATTCTGGGCCTGGGTGCGTTCTACAGTCTTTCCACGGGCATGGGCATGTCGGCATTCGGTGCGATCACCGGATTCGGCCTGATCGTGGCCGGTGTGATGTGGGCAATCGCCCGCTGGCACAAGAGCAACACCATCAAGCACCGCGAAGAGCTCGAGCACCTGCTGCGCATCGCACGCCACGACACCACGCATGGCTAGGGCCGGCTGAGCGTGTCCGGCGGACCCGGCGCCACCCGCGCGCCCACCCTTCTCGCCCCCGCACTCGCACTCGTCGTCAACGCCTTCGTGTGGGGTGTCTCGTGGTGGCCGTTTCGCTACCTCGAGGGTCGCGGCCTGCATCCCCTGTGGGCCACGGCGATAATTTACCTCGTCTCGCTTGGCGTGTTGTTGCTGCTGCGCCCCCATGCCGCCAGAGGGTTCGGCAGGCATCCGCTGCTGTGGGTGCTGATGGGCGCGGCCGGCTTCACCAACGTCGGGTTCAACTGGGCCGTGACCATGGGCGACGTGGTGCGGGTGGTGCTGCTGTTCTACCTGATGCCCGCCTGGACCGTGCTTCTGGCCTGGCCGATGCTCGGCGAACGGCCCACAGCGGTCGGGCTCGCCCGGATCGCGCTGGCGATGGCGGGCGTGGTCATCGTCCTGAAAGTACCCGGCTCGCCCTGGCCGTTGCCCGAGAGCGGCACGGACTGGCTGGCCATTGGCGGCGGCCTGAGCTTTGCCCTCACCAACATCCTGCTCAGGAAGATGCGCGATGTCGCACCGCCGGCACGCATCCTGGCGATGTTCGCTGGTGGGGCCCTGGCGGCGTCGGCGGCAGGTCTTGCGGTGCTGAGCCTGGGGCTCATCGCCGCGCCGCCCCTGCCCCGTGCCGACTGGACGCTGGTGGCGTTCGGCCTCAGCCTGGGGTTTCTCGCAGGCAACATTGCGCTGCAGTACGGCGCATCGCGCGTCAGTGCGCACACCGCCGCGCTCATCATGCTGTCCGAGGTGGTGTTTGCCGCGGTCTCGTCGGTGATGCTGGGCGCGGCCGAGATGAACGCGCGCACCTGGATCGGCGGCTCGCTGATCCTGGCTGCGGCTGCCTGGTCGGCGTTGTCGCCGGCCACACCCAGGCCCCACTGATCAAGCCGGCAGCGCACAATCGCCGTCATGAGCACCATCTACGACTTCGAGGCACGCACCATCGACGGCAAGACCGTCGCACTGGATCAGTTCAGGGACAAGGCGCTCCTGATCGTCAACACCGCAAGCGCCTGCGGCTACACACCGCAATTCGGCGGCCTGGAAGCGCTGCACAAGCAGTACGCGGACAAGGGCCTGGTGGTGCTGGGCTTTCCGTGCAACCAGTTCGGCTCGCAGGACCCGGGCACCAATGACGAGATCTCGCAGTTCTGCCAGCTGAATTACGGCGTGAGCTTTCCGATGATGGCCAAGGTCGATGTGAACGGCGCGGACGCCGATCCCTTGTTCAAATTCCTCACCAAGCAGGCGCCAGGGCTGCTGGGCACGACGGGCATCAAGTGGAACTTCACCAAGTTCCTGGTCGGCAAGGACGGTGAGGTCATCAGGCGCTTTGCGCCGGCCGATGCGCCTTCGGATCTGGCAAAGGACATCGAGCAGGCACTGGCGCGCTGAGACCGAAAAGGGGTCGCAGCCACCCGCTGCGGCGGATGAGGGAAGTCAGGATCCAGCAACCGGCGACGGTCAGCACGACCAGCATGGCGGGTTCCAGCACCGGTCCGAGCCCAAGGGGTGCGAGCCAGAACAGCAGCACGATGATCACCGTCTGATGCAGTATGTACCAGGGATAGACCGACTCGCGCGCCCTTGCGAGCCACGGCCAGGGGCGATCGAGCTTCAGGCGCGCCCATCCGAGGATGGTGAGCAGGGCCGCCCACAGATAGAGGTCGCCGATCCAGCGCAGGACCTGGGCCACACCGCCAGACACGGCGGTGGTCCCGCGAACGGTGATCACCAGGCCCAGCAGGGTCACGGCCAGACCCAGCGTCATCCAGCGCATCCGCACCGTCTCGCGCCAGAACCCCTCATCCGTGGCCACCCACCAGCCGTAGAGGAACAAGGTGAAGTACACGGCATGCAGCCATCCGTCATGGATCAGGTCGTGCGTGGGTTTGAAGGCCGGCCAGAGCGTGGTCGAGTAAACCAGCAGCGGCACCGCAGGAAGCAGCAGCAGCTGGAGCCCCCGCAATCCGGTCAATGAGCACCGCATGCGCTCGCCCGAGCGCGAGCGCAGCGCCGGCAGCAAGAGCGCGACCACCATCGAGTAGAGCCACAGATAGGGCAGGTACCAGAGATGGTTCCAGGTCACGCCCGGATCGGCGCCGTCAAAGGCATCGGCGGGCCAGGGTCCGCCGGTGTAGTAGCGCGCCAGGAAATCCACGAAGCCGGGCGCGACGACACCATTGGCGAGCGCCTGCGCATAGGGCTGGAACGGCACCACCACCGCCATCGCGAAAACCAGCGGCACCAGCAGGCGGACGCTGCGTTCGCGCACCAGGGTCGCGAAGCTGCGGTTGCGCGCCAGGAATCCGAATGCAATTCCGGACACGATGAACACCAGATCCATCCGCCACAGGTTGAGGGCGCGCATCGGCATCTGCAGCCATGCCGCCTCATGCGGGCTTTTCAGGTGCCAGTGCCAACCCGCCACGTAATACATGCCGACGTGGTACAGGATCACGAGCCCGAACGCGAGGGCCCGAAGCGTATCGATGTCGTGTCTTCTCTGGGTGTCCATGGAATTTCCTTTGCGGCACGCATGCTCGCGGACGCGTGGGCCCCGGCCAGGCGCGGCGGGACGAAACGGGGACGCTTTGTGACGAGCGGCGCTGCGCAGGGACGAATTTCGCACGCGCCCTCATAGACTTGGGGCCATGACCACTCCATCAGGGACCCTGCTCGCTCGCTTCCAGCCGTGGCGGCAGGTTTTCGAGATCGGCTTCTGGGTGGTGGTGCTGGTGCTGCAGGTCCTGTTCAACGCGACCGTCATCTGGCTGGACCTGCAACGAGCCGCGCGCGATCACACTTTCTGGCAGCCGCTGGTCTGGGAGATCACCAGCAATCTGGCGGTGGGCATGCTGATCCCGCTGATCGTTGCCTTCGAACGCCGGTTTCCGCTGTGGTCCGATACGCTGCCTCGCAACATCTGGCCGCACCTGGCGGCAAGCGTCGCGTTCTGCCTTGCCCATGTCCTGATCATGCGGGCGCTCCGCCTGGCGATTTACGCCGGGATGGGCCAGGACTACCCGAGCGCGTCGTGGGCGACCACCCTGCTCTACGAATACCTGAAGGATGTGCGCAGCTACTTTCTCATCATCGTTGCGGTGCTGAGTTACCGGCTGGTGCTGCTGAGGCTGCAAGGTGAAGCGAGTGTGCTGGACGCGCCGGAGCCACCCGTAGCGGCCGCTCCGGCGCCGGCTCCGTCCCCACCGCGTCCCGAGCGATTCCTGGTCAAGAAGCTGCGCAAGGAATTCCTGATCGCCGCCACCGACATCGAGTGGCTGCAGGCACAGGGCAACTACGTCGGACTGCACGTCAACGGCCACGACTACCTGCTTCGCTCGACCCTGAACGATTTCCTGGACCAGCTCGATCCGCGTCACTTCGTGCGGGTTCATCGCAGCCACGCGGTGAACCTGTCGCGCATCGCAGAAATCGAGCCGCTGGACGGCGGCGATGCAAGGCTGCGCATGAAGGACGGCAGCCAGGTGCCCTGCAGCCGCCGCTACCGCGAGTCCCTCACCACTGCGGGCAGGGCCTGAGCCCCGATCAACCCCTCAGGTCGCCCAGCCCTGCTCCCGGGCCTGCGCATCGGTCAGGCGCGCGAGGTCGGCGAGGGTGCGACCGGGCTCATCACGAAACTGGTCTTCGAGCCGCCGCACATAAGTGACGCGATCGACCCGGAAGCTTCGAAAGTCGCTGCGCTGTTCACACCAGGCCGCAAGCGTCCAGACCTTGCCCCAGTAAAAGCATCCGAGCGGCCGCAGCGTCCGCTCGCTGGGCTTTTCGTTCAGGTCGCGGTAGTTGATGAAGATCTTGCGCCGCTCCTGCACAGCCTCCCGCAGGGTCTGCAGCGTGCGCTGGGTGGCGGTGGGCACGCCACTGGGTGGGGCGTAAACGGCAAGAGCTTCCGCAGCGGCGCGCGCCTCGACCGGCAATACGGACATGATCTTGCCCAGCGCATCCTGCGCGCCTTCGGCCAGCGCGGGATCGAGCCAGACCTGCGCCATGCGCACCGAGGCGACCAGCGCCTTGGCTTCATGCTGGGTAAACATCATGGGCGGGAGATCGAACCCCGCGCCCAGCCGGTAACCCACGCCCGCCTCGCCCTCCAGCGGCACGCCCTGGTGCTGCAGGTCGGCCACGTCGCGGTAGATGGTGCGCTCGGACACTTCGAGCCGCTGCGCCAGGTAGGCGGCAGTGGTCAAACGCCTGCCCCGTACGAGCTGGATGATGTGGAAGAGACGGTCGGCGCGGCGCATGGATGTCAGGAGTGGACGTTCTGGCAAGAGCCATTTTCAGGCGGACAGCCTACTTTGGGCGCCTGCTCCTGACATGGTGGTGTCAGTATTGCAGCCCACGGGGCCGTCACGCCGGAACAGTGCGTCCGGACGCCAGCGCCTGATCCAGCACCTCGACCCAGTGTTTGACGGGCGTTGCGGTGCCGCTTTGCAGATGCGTGATGCATCCGACGTTGGCCGAGATGATTGCTGCCGGCTGCAACTGCCCCAGGTGCCCCAGCTTGCGGTCGCGAAGATCATGCGCAATATCGGGATGCAACACCGAATAGGTTCCGGCCGAGCCGCAGCAAAGGTGAGATTCGTTGGGTGCCACCTGGACGTCGAAACCCAGATCGCGCATGTGCATTTCCACCCCGCCTCTGAGCTTCTGTCCATGCTGCAGTGTGCAGGGCGGATGAAATGCGAAAACACCGGATGCGGCAGCGAGCTTGCCGCGCAGTGACGCGGCGATTTCGGGCAGCAACTCGCTCAGGTCCTGCGTGAGCTCGCTGATGCGAGCCGCCTTGCCCGCATAGCCCGCGTCGTGCCGCAGGTGGTGCGCGTATTCCTTCACGGTCACGCCGCAGCCCGACGCGTTCATCACGATGGCTTCGACTTCGCCGCTCTCGACCATCGGCCACCAGGCGTCGATATTGGCGCGCATTTGTGCGAGGCCGCCCTCCTGGTCGTTCAGGTGGAACTTCACCGCGCCGCAACAGCCCGCCTTGGGCGCGATGACCGCCTGTACGCCGATGGCGTCGAGCACGCGGGCGGTGGCGCTGTTGATGTTGGGCATCATCGAAGGCTGCACGCAACCTTCGAGCATCAGCATCTTGCGCGCATGCGTGCGCGCCGGCCACTTGCCGGCGAGCTGCGCGGGCGGCACCTTGTCTTTGAGGGCCGACGGCAACAGCGGCCGCAGGGCCTGTCCGATCTTCATCGCGGGGCCGAACGCGGGCGATGTGAGACCCTCCTTGAGCGTCCACCGCAGCGCTGCCGAGCCCGCGCCCCGCCCTACTTTCTCATCGACGATCTTGCGCCCGATATCGACGAGATGACCGTACTCGACGCCGCTCGGGCATGTCGTCTCGCAATTGCGGCAGGTGAGGCATCGATCCAGGTGCAATTGCGTCTGACGCGTTGGCTTCTCGCCCTCCAGCACCTGCTTGATGAGATAGATGCGACCACGCGGACCATCGAGTTCATCGCCCAGTAACTGGTAGGTCGGGCAGGTCGCGGTGCAGAAGCCGCAATGCACGCAGCGGCGCAGGATGGCCTCGGCCTCGCGGCCTTCAGGCGTGTCCTTGAACTCGTCGCTGAGGTGGGTTTGCATCGGTGTGGTGGGCAGTCGTGTCGGTGGTGCAGCTTCAGGCGTGCGCGAACAGCCGGCCCCGGTTGAAGATGTGTTGCGGATCGAACTGCGTCTTCAGCTCATTGTGGATGCGAGCCAGCGCGGGTGCGAGCGGATGAAAGCGCGGCACGCCAGCCTCGGGGTGGGCCGCCCTGAATAGGGTTGCATGGCCGCCCGCCCCGGCCGCGATGTCGCGCAGCCGGCCCGCCTCACTGCCTAACGCCCGTACCCAGCGCTGACCGCCATGCCACTCCACCAGCGGTGGCTCCGGCAGATCGAGGACAGGCGCGGTCTGCGCAACGGACAGCCGCCAGAGATCGCGCCCATCGCCATCCTCGCGCTCCCTGAACCACGGCAGGTGCTGATCGCGGCAGAGTGTCCAGTCCGGCGCCACCTGAGCGTTGTCCTGCCGCTCGCCGCCCAGGATGCGACAGGCCGATTCGACTGCGGCAACCGCACCGCGCAAACGCAGATAGAGGGTCTCGGTCGATCCATCATCGACCCAGCAGCTCGCGTTCAGGGGCAGCGGCTTGCCGCCCCATTCGTTGAGCTTTTGCAGCGCCACAGCCTGCGTCATTTCGAATTTAAGAGTGGCTTCGGCCGGCGCTTGCGGCAGCACCTTCAGGCTGACTTCGGTGATGAGACCCAGCGTGCCCATTGCGCCAGCCATGAGCCGCGACACGTCATACCCTGCCACGTTCTTCATCACCTGACCGCCGAAGGTCAGGAGCTCGCCGCGCCCGTTGACCATCGACAGGCCAAGCACGAAGTCGCGCGTCGAGCCGGCACTTGCGCGAGCCGGCCCGCTAAGACCCGCAGCCACCATGCCGCCCACCGTCGCTCCGCCCTCGAAATGCGGCGGCTCGAACGGCAGGCACTGGCCGCGTTCGGCCAGCAGCGCCTCCAGTTCGGCTAGCGGCGTGCCTGCACGCACGGTGACGACCAGCTCGCTGGGCTCGTAATTCGTGACGCCGGTGAGCACTCGCGTGTCCAGCAGTTCGCCCTGCGTGGGCTCGCCATAGAAGTCCTTGCTGCCGCCGCCACGGATGCGCAAAGGCGCGCCACTTTGCGCAGCGGCGCGAATGCGTTCGATCAAATTGGCAACGGCCGTATCCATGCAGCGATGGTAAGGGCGGGTCGCGCCGGTAAATTGAAGTTTTTGCGGTCAGTCGCTGACGAAATTGACGGGCAGGCCCGGAACATCGACTCGAGAAGCGATGATCCGGCCCGACAGCGGCAACTGACGCAGCTCGTCGTCGGGGCGCTTGTAGCTGGCGCTCGTGACGTAAAGCGTCTTGAGGTCCGCGCCTCCAAAGCACGGCATGGTGGGACAACGCACGGGCAATTCAACGGCGGCGAGTTGTTCACCGGCGGCAGAAAACTTCAGCAGGCGCTGACCCTCGAACATCGCGACCCAGTAGTTGCCTTCGGCGTCCACCGCTGCACCATCCGGGCGGCCACCATAACCGCCATCGCCAGGCTTCCAGCCGTCCGGCTTGCCCGGCACCCGTGCGAACTCGCGGTGGCGCGTCATGGCATTGGTGTGGCGGTCCCAGTCCCAGGCCTGAACCGCATGGGTTGGCGTATCGGCCCAATAGACGACATGTGCATCCGGCGACCACGCGAGCCCATTGGAGATGACGGCGTTTTGCGCCTTTATCTCGATCTGAGGTTCGCCCTGACCCCCTGCGCGCGCGCGCATGTCGATGCTGTACAGCTCGGCCTTTCGCGCATCGCGCGGCTCGTACATCGTGCCGGCCCAGAAGCGACCTTCAGGATCGGCCTTGCCGTCGTTGAATCGGGTGGTCGCGGGGTCGTGTGCGAACCGGGTGATGAGGTCAAGGGCCCCGCCCCAGGTGCGCCCACGATAGATGCCGTCGCGCAGCGCCATCACCAGGCCGCCGCCGCGAGCCGGCGCGATGCATCCGGGTTCGCTCGGCACGGCCCAGCTGTCCACGACGCCCGATGCAGGGTCGAGCCGCCTGATCTTAAAGGCAGGGATATCCACCCAATACAGCCGTTGTTCCTGAGGGTGCCAGAACGGCGATTCGCCCAACTGGTCCGCCTCCTCAACGACAGCCGTCCACTGGTGCAGTTCGTGCCCAGACTGCTCATTCATGCCGCTGATCCTGTTCATGCAACGGGCTCCACTTCGATGGTCATCTGCGCCGAGAGCGTCTCGCCGGGCTGCAGAATCTCCAGCCCGAGCATGGCCGGATCGGCGCCCGCATCGACCAGGCTCATCGCATTGTTCACGTGACTGACCGGTTCGATCGCCACGATGTCGCGCTGCGGCGTCGTGAAGACAACCACCCGCTTGAGCGTTGACGACACGCGCACCCTGAGCACTTCGTCCTGCAGTACCGCCACGCCGCTCCAGCCATCAAAGCAGTGATCCACTTCAAGCGTTGCGCAGTCCTGGCTCAGCCCGCGCGATACTGAACGCGTCGTTGGCAGCTTGTCGGGCCCCATCTCCCAGCGCCCACTCGCCTCGAATGAAATGCGACTGTGCGCCCGCTTGACGAAATATGGATGCCAGCCAAGACCCGCCGGCGCCGCAGCAGCTGACTGGTTAGTCATTGCCAGCGTCATTTCGATTGCATTGCCGGCCAACCGCATGGTCTGTGAGCAGTCGAACGCGAACGGCCATGCCTCGTCGGCGGCATGTTCGTAGCTCATCATCACGAATCGCCCGTCGCTCTCGAGCACGGTCCAGGGACGCTGCCATCCGACGCCGTGAATCGCATGGGGCTCGGGTGCGTTGTTCCGGATCAGCGGATACAGCGTGCCTTGCCACTGCAGCGTTGCATGCGGGATGCGATTGGAAAATGGCACGAGCGGGTAGCAACCCGACTGCCGCGCCGAGGTGAGCTTGCCCGGCGGCGCGGACCGCAGCACAGGCACATCACCCAGCCACAGCCCGGACATGCAACCGCCCAGTTGGGGCTCCAGCTCACAGATCAGCTCACCAGCGTTCAATCGGATCATCGAAGCATTGTGCAGCCTGGCACCTGGCGTCGGTGCACAAAAAAGCCCGCGGAGCTTGCACTCGCGCGGGCTGAACATCAAAGGAGAACTTGCAGTGATTTGCGGCGGCTTACCGGTTGTAGGCGGTTTCGCCGTGGGACGAGATGTCCAGGCCTTCGCGCTCTTCTTCCTCGGTCACGCGCAGGCCGATCACCAGATCGACGAGCTTGTAGGCGATGAAGGAGACCACTGCGGACCAGATGACCGTGGTGAGCACAGCCTGGAACTGGATCCAGACCTGGCCGCCGATCGAGTAGCTCTCGCCGACCTTGTTGGCAACATAGTCGTACACGCCCGTGCCGCCCAGCGAAGGCGATGCGAATACGCCGGTCAGCAAGGCGCCGACGATGCCACCGACGCCGTGAACGCCGAACACGTCCAGCGAGTCGTCGGCACCCAGCATGCGCTTGAGGCCATTGACACCCCACAGGCAGACCAGGCCGGCGATCAGGCCGATGACAATGGCGCCCATCGGGCCGACGAAGCCGCAAGCCGGGGTGATGGCCACGAGGCCGGCGACAGCACCGGAGGCAGCACCGAGCATCGAGCCCTTGCCCTTGGACAGCGCTTCACCTGCGATCCAGGACAGCGTTGCGGCAGCGGTCGCGACCAGCGTGTTGACCAGCGCCAGGGCAGCAACGCCGTTGGCTTCGAGGTTGGAGCCGGCGTTGAAGCCGAACCAGCCCACCCACAGCAGCGAGGCACCGACCATCGTGAGCGTCAGGCTGTGAGGCGTGAGCGATTCCTTGCCGTAACCGACGCGCTTGCCGATCACATACGCACCGACCAGACCCGCGATACCGGCATTGATGTGCACCACGGTGCCGCCGGCGAAGTCCAGCGCACCCTTGGCCCAGAGCCAGCCGGCTGCAGCCGTGACCTTCTCGAGCGAAGCTGCGTCGGTGATCGCGTCCGGGCCGTCCCAGTACCAGACCATGTGGGCGATCGGCAAGTAGCTGAAGGTGAACCAGATGGCGCAGAACAGCAGCACCGCCGAGAACTTGATCCGCTCGGCAAACGCACCGACGATCAGTGCGCAGGTGATGGCGGCAAACGTGGCCTGGAAGCCGACGAATGTCAGTTCGGGGATCACGACGCCCTTGCTGAAGGTTGCCGCGATGGAGTCCGGCGTCACGCCCTTGAGGAACAGCTTGTCCAGCGTGCCCATGAACGGGTTGCCCGCAGTGAACGCAACGCTGTAGCCGTAGATGATCCACAGGACATAGATCATCGCGCTCACCACGAACACCTGCATCAGCACTGACAGCATGTTCTTGCTGCGAACCAGGCCGCCGTAGAACAGCGCCAGGCCTGGCAAGGTCATCATGATCACGAGAATGGTGGCAACGGTCATCCAGGCGGTGTCGCCCTTGTTGGGAACCGCAGCCGGTGCTGCAGCGGCGGCGGGTGCCGCCGGTGCGGTGGTGGCCGCAGCTGCGGGCGCTGCCGCATCGGGAACCGCAGCTGACGGTGCCGCCGCAGCCGCTGGGGCGGGCGCCGCTTCAGAAGCGGCAGCGACGGGCGCCGATGCCCCGGCTGCGGGTGCCTGCGCCAGGACGGCTGTGCCGCCGGCGAGGAGTCCCAGGCCCAGGGCGAGGGAAGCAAGAAGTTTTCTCATGTTCGTCTCTTTAGTTTGTGGTGGGCCGGTTCACAGCGCTTCCTTGCCGGTCTCACCGGTGCGGATGCGCACGACTTGCTCGAGGTCGTAGACAAAGATCTTGCCGTCGCCGATCTTGCCGGTGCGCGCTGCCGCTTCCACGGCTTCGATCACACGCTCGACGAGATCATCGGAAACTGCCGCTTCGATCTTGACCTTGGGCAGGAAATCGACGACGTATTCCGCGCCGCGGTAGAGCTCGGTGTGTCCCTTTTGCCGTCCGAAGCCCTTGACTTCGGTGACGGTGATGCCCTGCACGCCGATTCCGGAGAGGGCTTCACGCACCTCGTCCAGCTTGAATGGCTTGATGATGGCCGTTACGAGTTTCATGGGTTGCTCCTTGACTGACTGGGCGGTTGGCGAATCAGAAGTTGTATTTCACGCCAAGGACCAGGCCGGTCTTGCCGGTGTGCTTGCCCGAGGGTGTGACATAGACGCTGGAGTCGGAGTCGGTGCCCACGATGGTGGCCGAGCCGATGAATCCGTTGCCGAAATCCTTGTTGAGGGCCAGGGAGTAGTCGGTGTACGAGCCCGGCTGGAAGCGCTTGATCTTCTGGTAGCCGACGTGTGGCACAAGCGTAAAGCCACTGCCCAGGTCAAACACCGCGCTGGCGTCCAGGTAGTAGCTGTTCTTGCTGTCCGCGAAACCAAAGGTGTTGGTCAGCGAGTGCGAGTACTTCAGGGTGACGGGACCCGCGGTACCGGCGATGTAGGCTTCCGTGGTGTTGGGGCTGGTGACCAGGTCATGGCTGAAATACTGGTAGCGCAGCAGGCCCGCGTCCATGGCGATGCCGGATAACTCGAAACGGTAGCCGCCGTAGAAATCGACTTCCACCGATGCGTCGCCGCCTGCATCCTTGATCCACTTGATGGTGGAGGCCCAGGTTCCAAGATAGAAACCGCTCTTGTGGGTCCAGTCGATGCCGCCCTGCAGGGCGGGCTTCAGGCGCGATTGCGAGATGCCACGGTAGCGGTAGTCGGTGACCAGACCCGCGTTGAACGCGAGCGTGTACTCCGGCTCTGGCGCTGTGGTTTGCGCGAACGCGGCGCCCGAAAAGGCGAGTGTTGCCAGGACCAGTTTTTGGGCGATCTTGAATTGCACGGAGTTCTCCTGAGGGATAGAAAAGGGTGATGAACTCATCCCTAAGCAGGAGGCGTGCCATTAAGTCACAGGAACCATTTTCCGGTGCACGGCCACCCGGGGCGCCGCGTTAGGCAGTCCGAGGTGGCGACGATTTCGCACTGCGCTGGTGCGAAACGGCAGGATCGGGGATGAGGGCGCGATGCGCGCACCGCAACAGGGAGAAATAGAACAATGAGCTTGTCTTTGGTGCAAAGCCGCGCGCTGGTCGCGCTGCAGGCCGCCGCAGTCACCGTGGAGGTGCATCTGGCTAATGGCCTGCCCAGCTTCACGCTGGTCGGGCTGGCGGATACGGAGGTCAAGGAGGCGCGGGAGCGGGTCCGCTGCGCCATCCAGAACAGCCAGCTTGAATTTCCGCACAACAAGAGAATCACCGTGAATCTGGCGCCGGCCGAGTTACCCAAGGACTCGGGGCGCTTCGATCTGCCGATCGCCCTGGGCATCCTGGCTGCCAGCGGACAGGTCGATGCGGCCAAGCTCGCCGGCCATGAATTCGCCGGTGAGCTGTCGCTGTCGGGTGAATTGCGGCCGGTTCGCGGCGCGCTGGCGATGAGCCTGGCGGTGCACGCGGGGGGCGGAACCGCCAGGATGGTCTTGCCGCCCGGCAGCGCGGAAGAAGCGGCGCTGGTGCCGCAGGCCCAGGTCTGGCGGGCCAGGCACCTGATCGATGTCGTGGGCCAGTTCCTGCCGGGCGATGAGCCCGCTGAGCCGGGCGAAGGCTGGTGCCGGGTCGTGGCGCAGCCGGTGGTCGGGGCTGCGAGTTACCTGGATCTCTCGGATGTGAAAGGGCAGGCTGCGGCCAAGCGCGCACTCGAGATTGCGGCAGCGGGCGGTCACAGCATCCTGAGGCTGTGCTCAAATGCACCAAATGATCAAAGCGTATTCATATGTACGGTTCAGCAGTCCTGAACAAGCCAAGGGCCGTAGTCAAGCTCGCCAGCTTGAGTCGTGCGAAGCATATTGCAAGAAACATGGGCTTGCGCTTGCCACGGATGCGGACGGCACCTTCCTAGATCGTGGGCTGAGCGCATACAAATCGGAGCACGTTGGCGACAAGGGGCAGCTAAAGAGATTTATCGACAAAGTGGAAGACGGCTCCATTGAGGCTGGCTCTTACCTAATCATTGAAAGCCTTGATCGACTCGGGCGCGAAGAGGTGAACGAAGCCTATGACCGTCTTCGTGATCTTTTGAAACGGGGCATTAAGGTTGTCACGCTAGCAGACGAGCGGGTTTACACAAAAGATGCCGGTTTGATCGAGATGATCGTTTCTATTCTCGTGATGTCCCGGGCCAACGAGGAGTCGCGCACGAAGTCAGCGCGAGTCGGTGATGCAATGCGCAAAAAGCAGGACAACGCCAGACTGAACAAGACGCCAATGGGCAAACAGGCACCCAAATGGCTTCAAGTCAGCGCAGACGGATTCAGCGTGAATGCTGAACGGGCCGCTGTCGTCGAGCGTATCTTTGAAATGGCAATCAACGGATATGGGAAGACCGCGACGGCCAAAGCACTTAACGCCGAGAGCATTCCCGCATTCAAGAGCAGTCTGGCAAAGCCCGTTGCGTGGGGGACGAGTTCCATCGACAAAGTGTTGAAGAATCGAGCAACTCTTGGCGAATATCAAATGTACTCCGTGCAAGGTTCAGCTGACGGAAAACGTATGCCCCGAGGAGAGCCAGTACCAGATTACTTTCCGCGCATCATTGACGAGACAACTTTTTACGCAGCGCAAGCAGCGGTCAATCAACGGAGACTTTTCAAGTCAACGAAACAGAGCAAGAACTTTAACCTTTGGTCTGGTCTTGCTTTCTGTCGAGAGTGCAAGAGTCCACTTCACTTGGTGAACAAGGGCACGCCCCCGAAGGGGGGAATTTATCTCCACTGCTCGCTTGCACGCAAAGGGTTGTGTGAGGCAAAAATGATTCGGGCTGCTGGCGCTGAATCAGTGTTTAGAGAGATATTGCCGAAGGTTGAAAGCTTGTCATTGGTTCAGGACAGCAGCGCGAAGATTTTGAGAGAGCTTGCCGAAGTTTCGGGACGGCTAGCACGAGAACAGCAGAAGCTCTTGGAGTTCACGATACTTCTTGATCAAGTCCCAAGCCGCTCACTTGCAGAGAAGGTACAAGCCTACGAAGCGACGATTACCGAAATTCAACTTAGGGAAAGCAATCTACGGGGCGCGTTGGCTGCGGAGACAATCACTAGTAAGGCGGACTTTTTCTCGAAGATTGATCTTGTCTCATATGAAGGTCGAGCTAGGGCGAATGGGCTTCTCAAACGGTTGCGAGTTCGCGTCGAAATTCTCGCGGCCACTGACGAAGTGCTGTACGTTGCCACACAAGGAGACAAGATGCCGCCGCGCCATCTATTTGGAATTGTTTATAGACCGGCAGAAATGACTATGTATCCGCTGCAGTCCATGTTCGTTGAAAAATTGCGAATTCAGGACGGGGGGCCAGCGGAAGTTTCACCAGACGGGCAACCAACCACGCTAGTGAAGGCGTGACAGTAAAGGGGCTGAATCCATTGCCCCCTCCTGAGTCGCGTCCATCTTCCTCCGGTGAGCATCAGTAAGCATCAGAAAACGAATCGCTTTGTCCCGACTGATTCGCGTTCCCAAGGTACGTCTGCCCCATCCGCTTGGCGGCTGTCTAAGCCCAGTCAGGCATTCAAGCTGATCTGCATTCCATTGTCCTGCCGAGGATTTGCCCGCCTCCAGCAATTGCCAAGTCACAAAGATTGTTGTTGCTGCGGACTCCATGAGTAGCGTCAGCATAGGAATGCCTCCTTAGCAATATCGAACCCTGCTCGACGCGCACTCACGCCGTACCACGTCGCTTCCCGCCACCGCAACTTCCATAGCACTTGGCGAAGGTTGACAGCGGTCCAAGCTTTTTCACGAATGGTTTTGAAGCCTTCTGAGTTCAGAGCATTGATGATGTCCTGCTGGAGCATTCCCTCAGTCAGCAGTTCTTTGATTCTGGCAATGCTCTGGTCACTTGCTACTTGGTTTAATGGCTTATTTTTACTTCCTGACATTTGTATTTCCCTCTCTATTTTCTGACTTACTAGTATTCGGAATAGCTTTCTATTTCCTTTATTGGCTTATTACGGACATATCTATCTCTACCCCCGTCATACATAGCACCCGTTGTGCATGTGTTTTTTGACGTGGTTGATAGATCACACCCGCAGGTGTCCTTCCTTTGTCCCGGTGGCTTTTGATTTAATTTCAACAGGCAAAAGCCTGAGAAAACAAGGATGCGCTCCTGCGGGCGGTGCTAAGTACGCTTTGGGTAGGCGGAAGGAAGCTAGAGAATTTATGATTCGGGACTGGTGCCCCGCTCTAGCATGATTTACCGGGCCGAGACCGCGCATTGCCCACTGTCCAATTACCCGACGCGCTTGACGCTTTCGCGCTCTCTCATTCGGGGACAGCTGGCGTCCTGCCACACGTAGTGAAGCAGTCGCCCTTACTCAAGGTTGAACTCAGGTTTCAAACTCTTTAACAAACTCTTTAACAAACTCAGAACATCATTGTAACATTAGATTTACTATTTGTCAACATAAAATTATGTATTTGTCAAGTAAGCTTTTTGCACTACTAAAATGCCAACTTTGGAAAATATCCGGTCGGGTTCATCATGGTGAAACCGTGCGGCTGGCTTTAACCCCATTCCCGTCGGCAAATGCTGAAATATCAACGATTAGCCTTCATTGCCGCCACTGCTGACCACACGCCCTGTATCAAGCTCGCACTCCAGAACTCTATCTTTGGATAAAGGGTCGGTCCAAAGAATGCGCTGAACCGTGCCCGCAGACAGACCCCATTTCTTGGCGGCCATGCGAATGGAGTCCCCAGAGCGAACAGCCTGCCTTACAGCCGCCTTCTTATCTTCGTTGTAGCTGACGGGCCGACCTAGGCGCTTGCCCTCGTCCTTGGCCCGTGCAAGCCCCGCCTGAGTACGTTCAACAAGCAAATCTCGCTCGAATTCCGCCACCGCAGCAAGAACCGAAGTCGTCATCTTCCCTGCCGGTGACGTAAGGTCCATCCCGCCCAGTGCCAAGCAATGGACTTTCACGCCCATCCCGGAGAGGCTTTTCACAGTCGCAAGTACGTCAGACGTGTCACGCCCCAGCCTGTCCAGCTTCGTGACGACCAGGATGTCACCTTCCTCCAGTTTTGAGATGAGCGACGCGAACTGAGGGCGGTCTTTGGCGGGCACCTTCCCGGAAATCGCCTCAACAAACATGCGCTGGGGCTTCACGTCGAATCCTGCTGAAGCGACTTCCAGTAGTTGGTTGTCAGTAGTTTGCTCTGCAGTGGAAACACGGGCGTAAGCGAAGGTTCGTGTCATTTGTTGTCCTGTATCGAATACGTGTATTTTAACATACAACTGTATCGCAATGCAAGGGCTAGTTTTTGATACGGTTTAAGCCTCATTCAATGGCTGTGCCACAAACGGTCGTCTTCGATACAGTTGAGCCATGCAGTTGCAACCGGAGCAGAATCACCCAATACTCAACAATGGCTCGGAAGTCTATGCACGCCCTAAACGATGCTAATTTCAAGCACTGCTTCGTGTCGATGAAGCGGCTTGTTGCGGCGGCCACATTCGCGTTTTCAGTGGCAGCAATTGCGCAGACTACGCTCCCTGAGCTAGAGCAAACTAAGGGCGGGACGCAGCGACTCTCAGGTGCAGTGGTGGGATGTTTTGCTAAAACCTCCTCCGAGCTGAAAGTTTCCCGCGCCCTCGATGCGGACATTGAAACCCTCTACAAACTGAATGGGTTTACCTTTGACGCAGCTGCATATGTGGAAGGCATGGCCCCGGCCATTCAACTAGGCATGGATGCGCGTAAATATGTTCCTAAAGATTGTGATGGACTTTTGCGGGCCGCAAAGCAATTAAGCGTAGCCTTAGCCCGTTCCGTTTCGGCAACGCGGAACTTCAAAGCGGTCACTGGGGAACTGCCGGCACAGCCCCGCGCCGTTGTCATTGACGCCTGCCCCTTGTCCGCTGACACCTATCAAGAGCGCATTCGATCAGGGGGCAAAGTGTCGGACATGACGTGCATGATTAAAGCCGGACGGCGTGAAATGGACGCCGCGACACGTTGAGCGTGCGTTGGGACGAAGTCACTTCAGCCTTGCCTTTAGTGCTTCTATGGTCAGCGGAGGCTTGGTGCGGTGAAGCATCGAATGGCAGTTCGGGCAGACAGGGCGCAAGTCATTGATCGGGTCGACATCGGCCTCCTCTGCCAAACTGGACAACATCGTGAGGTGATGGACGTGCATGAACCCCGCCCCGAGTTCGCCATACCGATTGATGAAGTTCAGCCCACACACATCACATTGCGGCCCGTAATGTTTTAAGCATTCGCGCCGGGCCTTGGGATTGCGTTCAATGAACGTCACGCGCTTCTCTTTTCTAGCGCCTTCTTTGTGTGATGTACCCTGTTCAGATTCACCCATGGCTGACGGTGGGGCTACTCTCCACAGAACCCTCACTGGACTGTCGTCGCTTACATCCACCGCCGTAGCTCGCCCCGCATAGGCAAACGGATCGTTGCTATCGTTCCTATAAAAGACGTGTACCTCGGCATCGGATTGAGTGATCGACTTAATCGACAATTGCCCTTTGTGGCTCGTGGTTGACCCGCTCCAGTCCAAGTCGTCGCCAGCCCAAAAGTTGCCGTAGTTGTGACCCGTCTTTCCCGCGACGCCGATGTTGCAGAAAATGAAGTGTGCACCGAGGAAGGACACCAACCCGGTGTCCCACGGCCCCCCTCTATTTGTGGCTTTTCCCGCTCCCACTTGCTCCTTGACTGCCCGACGGTGATATTCCGCACCGACGCTAAAGGTAAAAACTGCCAAGTGCCCTCTTTATGTTTTTGCCCGCTGCTCGAAACGCTCGATCAGCTTTGCAAGACGTTCTTTTGTAGTGCCGGACGAAATTTGACGTGGGACCATATCAACCGCTCCGTTGTATTGCGCTTGCTGTGGAAAATCCGCGCTCGTATTTCCTTTGGCATCTACGACTGTGTGAAAGAATAGTTGCGCGATCGTTTGTCCCGGGTATAGCGTCAGCGGAGTCTCCCCGAGATTCCGAAGCTCCAGAGTCAACGAGCCGGCAAATCCCGGATGAATTCCGACTGCTGTAGCAACGATGAGGCCCAAGCGGCCCCACGTTGACCGACCGACGACATACGCCATCAAGTCACTAGGGAGACGCATGTACTCCAGCGTCTGAGCAAGCATGAATTGATGTGGATGAATCACTATGTACGAGCCGAACGGGACATATTGGCGCTGATACAGGGCCTCAAACGATTCCAATCCCTCTCCGGGGCCAGCAAATTCAGAAATGGACCCATGTGCTGATGCGCTGACAAGGCAAAACTCGAATCCGAGCCTGACATCCACGGATGCCTGTCCGTCCTTTATCTGCGCAAGCTCGTCGAGCATTGGTCGGATGACAAGCCGATCTTGGAGATTTTCTTCACCCAGTCGGCTTCTAATGGCAGCAGAAGATAAGGCGCTCATTGCTCCTCCCACAACTGGCGGGCTTCTGAAAGTTCGGCTGCTTTCAGCAGCAACTCATGGAGGCATTCCATTCTTGCAGCGACTTGCTCGGTTGGACCAATTCCTTTGGGAGCTGGAAACCTGTCGACCCGAGTAAGCAGCGCCGCCCATCCGACGTTGAGAATTGTGCTCAGCCCGCACGCAGTCGCCTTGCCCCCATCTCTGTACTCTATCGGAGGCACCAAATGACAAAGTGACTCCAAATGAAGGTCTAAGTCAGTAGCGAATTGATCTGGCGTATAGATGAGGTCAGCTGAATTTGTTTGCAGTTCTGAAAGAGCTGCTTGGAAAATCTTGGGGGCAAATGCCTCGACGGCGGGCACCAATTCGATGCAAACGGCAGCGTCGACGGAGCCTAAGCTTTGCTTCAACTCGGCGTACATCAAATCTGCCCCGAAGCAGCGCGACACATTGGGGCTATTCATTTCTTCGGTCAAGACAAGCTGCGTTTTGTCTGAGAAAACACTTGCAAATGACGGGCTACCTTGATTCAGCAATTCAAATAGCAGCCGTCTTCTCATATCGGTTGGCGGGTGAGTAGGCGCTATGCCGTAGCCTTGTCCTGCTAGCTCTAAGAATCCGCAGAGCGCGAAGAAGAAACCCGGCCCGACCAGATGATGAGCAACCGCATCAGCCTTTAATTCGTTCACCCACGCGCCGAGAATTGCGACCACACGCAATGACTGTTCATGTCCGAATGGAATTGCTTCCAGCTCCAATCGATCTTTCGCACGGTTCACCGCTTCCATGATTTGTTGGTTAAACGGCATTAAGTCTGGATTGATGCGATCTTGAATCGCATGGCCCAGTTCATGCCCCACAACCGCAAAATGAGGCAGAAGCCCCATAGCATGTCCTGGTACTGACACTCGAAGTGCGGGCCAGACTATCGAATTGGTTGCGTCAACTAGGCTATGACTAGCACCAGCGAGGAGCGCAGCATGTCGCATGTCCACTCGACTCAACTCGTAGTTGGGCAAATGTTCTGCGCGAAAGAAGACTGTGTTTGTAATTCCTAAACCGGACACCCATCGCTGGAACGGGGCGACTACTTGATGCGGAATCTGTGTTGAATCAGCGCCGGCGACGTAAGTAAGCAGCTGATAAACATTTTCCCCAAGGTGTTCGGCTTCTTTGATTAGGCGTGCGACTTCCGAATCTGGGATGCTCGGCACCTGAGCACTCGTGAGATAAGACGATGCAGTGTCAAGCAAGCCGGAAATGAAATTGAGCCACTTGCGTGGCCCAGTGTCATGCCCCGGAAAGGCAATCGCCCGTAGGCGGACAACTTCTTTCCGCAAACGTCCGATGAGAAATGAGCATGCTTGAAGATTTGCCGACAAGATGTTGCCTAGAAGCTCAGACGAAGTTCTCTAGGCGAGACCAAAGGG
The DNA here is from genome assembly GCA_040386635.1 of Pseudomonadota bacterium. Taxonomy (GTDB): domain Bacteria; phylum Pseudomonadota; class Gammaproteobacteria; order Burkholderiales; family Burkholderiaceae_C; genus Ramlibacter. Next base: position 9,003 of record JAZKFD010000156.1, on the reverse strand, counting down.
CTAAGCGCACTTTCACGCGCTATCGCAGACAGAAGGTGTTGGAACAAATCAGCTACTCGACTTTTGGCGTCAGGGGCTAACTCGTGCTCCTCCTCAATCGCACTGAGCACTTGCGTGGCTTCTGCGATACGTTGTGGAAGATCATTGCCGCAAGTCCTGTTCAGATAGCGAAAGAACAGAGCGAACCGTTCAAAGGCCGGAGATTCGTTGGCGGACATCAGAAAGTTTTGCGCCGCAAGCGCCTGAGAACCTCTTTGCGCATCACTAAAAATTTCGACCAGTGCGTGAAGGACATCAGTTCGACGCGCTTGGTCAATCGGCTCGTCGTTCACCACCGCCAGTCCACTGCGCAAAATGTGCTGCAAAGCTAAGTCACTTGCTGGAAGTGTATGCATGTCTCTTTCCTCCACGGTTTAGGCTGCTAGCCGTTCAATATCGCGTATTAGCTCAGCGTGAATAGACGCTATGTCCAAAATAAAACCAAAGGCTTGCTGACCATCGACGACTCGGAATGGATCACCCGCGCCATTCCACTGGTACACGCTGTCCCCGAGTATCACTACATGGCTGCTAGGCAGCCTGTTCAAAGAAATCCCGAATCCATGTAGTTCTCGGACGGCTTTACGGACTTTAACGGGTGACACCCCAGAGTCGAGAAGCTTCTTCACAAACTTGAACGAAATCAAATCCGTAAAACCATAGCGCCGCTGGACTCCATGGCCCCGCTTGCCCTGCTTCCTACTGACACTAGGCACAACAACTCCAACTCGGCATAAATAGTTCAGCATGTGCTGACCTATGCCCGTCAATCGGCACGCATCGATCGTGGAGTAAGTGCTCATCAACAAGTTCAGGCTTTGCGGGAAGTTTAGAGGATTGCTCAATCCTTTTTATACATGGTTTTCCACCTCCTATCAACACACTTATCCACTTTCGTAAAGAACAGGTGTTTTAAAGCACAACCTGCTGCTGATAGGCCCGCCCGGCTCGGGCAAATCGATGCTTGCGCACCGGTTTGCCGGCCTGCTTCCTGCGATGACCGTCGAAGAGGCGTTGCAGAGCGCCGCCATCGCCAGCCTGGCGGGTCAATTCAAGCCGGACCGATGGGCGCTGCGGCCCACCTGCAGTCCGCATCACACGGCCAGCGCGGTTGCGCTGGTCGGCGGCGGCTCGCCACCCCGGCCGGGCGAGATTTCACTGGCGCATAACGGTGTGCTCTTTCTCGATGAACTTCCGGAATTCGCCAGAGCCGCGCTGGAAGCCCTGCGCGAACCACTGGAGACGGGAACCATCACGATCTCGCGCGCGGCGCGGCGTGCCGAGTTTCCGGCGCGCTTCCAGTTTGTGGGTGCCATGAACCCGTGTCCCTGCGGGTTCCGGGGCTCGACACAGAAAGCCTGCCGCTGCACGCCCGACCAGGTTGCGCGCTATCAGGGCAAGTTGAGCGGTCCGCTGCTGGACCGCATCGACCTGCATGTCGAGGTGCCGGCCATCGCGTCCGATCAGTTGCTGCAATCGGCCGCAGGCGAATTGACCGCGTCGATCCGGGCGCGCTGCGAACAGGCGCGGGGCCGCGCCTGCGAAAGGCAGGGCAAGGCCAACGCCGCGCTCCAGGCTCAGGAGATCGACGCACATGCCGGCCTTGATGAAGCCGCGGCGAAGTTCCTCAATGTTGCTTCAGCGCGGCTGGGCTGGAGCTCACGATCCACGCACCGCGTCATGAAGGTGGCGCGCACGATCGCGGATCTGGCGGGCGTGGCCCAGACGCAGGTCGGGCATGTGGCCGAGGCCGTCCAGTACCGCAGGGCCCTGGCGCAGTGAACTTTAACGCGCGTGATGACCCACTTCGTCTGACTTGAGTTCAACAGGGGGCCATGTTAGAACCGCTCGACCACAGTCCCAGGAGACACCGTGCCTCAGACCCTTCTTGTCCGTCTTTCCCGCGCGCTGTTGTTCGCGCTTGCCATTGCCGCTCCGGCGGTGCAGGCGCAGGACTATCCGAAGGGGCCCGTGCGCATGGTCGTCCCGTTTGCGCCGGGCGGCTCTTCCGACACGGTCGCGCGCCTGGTCGCCCAGAAGCTCACGGCTGCAATGGGCCAGACCTTCGTGGTGGACAACCGCGCCGGAGCGGGCGGCAACCTCGGCGCGGAGCTGGTTGCGAAATCGAAGGCTGATGGCTACACGCTGCTGTTCGCGGCAGGTTCGCTCGCCGTCAATGTCTCGCTGTTCGAGAAGCTGCCGTATGACCCGTTGAAGGATTTCGATCCGGTCATCCAGGTCTGCACCGTCAATGGCATCCTGGTGGTCCATCCTTCGGTGAAAGCCAACACGGTACAGGAACTGATCGCCCTTGCGCGCGCGCAGCCCGGTGTGATCAATTACGGCTCCGCCGGCAGCGGGACGATTCCGCATCTGGCTGGCGAGTTGTTCAAGACGGCAGCCAAGGTTGATATCACGCACGTACCCTACAAGGGCAGCGGCCCGGCGCTTGCCGACCTGATGGGGGGGCAGACCCAGGTCATGTTTGCCAACATCCCCGGTACGCTGCAGCAGGTCAAGGCCGGCAAGCTTCGCGTGCTGGCCGTCACCAACGACAAGCGATCCTCAGCCGTGCCCGACGTGCCGACGATCTCGGAGGCGGCATTGCCCGGTTATCGCGCGGTGACCTGGTTTGGCGTGCTGGCACCGGCGGGAACACCGCGGGAGATCGTTGCCAAACTGAACGCCGAGTTCGCCAAAGCGCTGGCGGCGCCGGACCTGGTGGAGCACCTGCGATCCGAAGGCGCAGACGTTGTGGCTGGAAGCCCGGAGCAGTTTCGCACCTTCCTCAAATCCGAAGTGGATCGCTGGGGCCCGATCGTGCGGGCCGCCGGCATCAAGGCGAACTGATCGCCGGGGGCATCAACAGCCGACGGCCTGGCCGTCGCGCCGGTGATCCGATCCGGCTGCATAAGCCACCTCGCCCCCGTCGGCAGGCAGACGTTGCACCAATTGGGCTGAACCAAAGAGCAGGTTGCCCGGCGCCTGTATCTCCGGCCGGTGCCCCATGTCCAGCAGGCCCTGGACGACCGCCGGTTCAACACCGGGCTCCAGGGTCAGTGTGCCGGCGTCGTTGATGCGCCAGCGCGGCGCATCGGAACAAGCCTGCGGATTGAGGCCTTCCACGACGTGGCGCAACACCATCTGAAGGTGTCCCTGCGCCTGCATGTTGCCGCCCATCACGCCAAACGCCATTGCCGGCTCGCCACCCTGGGTGAGAAATGCCGGAATGATGCTGTGCAGCGGACGCTTGGCTCCCGCGACCTGATTGACGTGCCCCGGCGTGGTGACGAAGCCCGAGCCACGGTTGTGCAGCGAAATCCCGGTGCCAGGCACCACCACACCGGAGCCGAAGCCCCGGTAGTTCGACTGGATGTAGGAAACCATCCGCCCCTGCGCATCTGCGGTGCACAAATACACGGTCCCGCCGCTGGGCAACTGGCTAGGCGCATGAACCGAGACGCGCCTCAGGTCGATGCCCCGCGCGCGCTCTTTCAGATGCGCCGGGTCGAGCAATTGCGCAGCCGTCCACCGCATGTGGGACGGGTCCGCAACATGCGCCTGCAGGTCGGCAAAGGCCAGGTGCATGGCCTCGATCTCCAGGTGCATGCGCTGCGCCGAGCCGACCGGTGTCTGGTCATACGGCAGCTGCTCCAGCAGGCCGAGCGCAATGAGCGCAGCGATGCCCTGGCCGTTGGGCGGAATCTCCCACACCTGGCGATCATGAAAATCGACGCTGATCGGCTCGACCCATTTCGAGCGATGCTGCTCCAGATCCGCGCGAGACAACACGCCGCCATGGGCCTGGGCATGCCGGCACATGGCATCGGCCAGTGCGCCACGGTAAAACGATTCGCCGCGCGTGCGCGCGATGTCCTCAAGCGTGCGGGCCTGCTCCGCAAAGCGCCAGATCTCACCGGCAGCCGGCGTGCGGCCGCGTGGCATGAAAGCGTCAAAGCCCGGACAGGCGTGCAACAACGCCGCCTGTTCACTCCACTGCCTGCTAATCACCGGGCTCACCGGGAAACCATCGCGCGCGTGCCGGATTGCGTCGGCAAACAGGTCTTCAAAGGGCAGTTGGCCGAACCGCTCGGACAAGGACAACCATCCCGCGACCTGGCCGGGCACCGTGACGCTGTCCCAGCCTCGCAGCGGCATGCTTTCCATCCTGGCGAATCGGCTGGCATCCCAACCCGCAGGCGAGCGGCCCGACCCGTTGAGTCCGTGCAGTTTGCCGCCTTCCCACACCAGCGCGAACGCGTCACCCCCGATGCCATTCATGACAGGCTCGACCACGGTCAACGTGATGGCCGCCGCCAGTGCGGCATCGATGGCGTTGCCGCCCCGGGCGAACGCGGCGGCGCCCGCCTGTGCGGCCAGCGGCTGCGAGGTGGAAACGATGTTGCGCGCAAAGACGGGCTGTCGCGAGGGATGCGGGATGTTCGGGGTGTCCATATGATTCCGTGGGATGCGGTATGCATTCTGGCCCAAGCATGCGTCCAAGCGCATGGGACCAGCCTCCCAGCCTCAGCACTTACGATAGCGGCATGAGCGAAACAGCCACCACCCGACCGTCCTATGACCGGCGGATGGTGGGATGGCTGTCCCTGGCGCAGCTCATCACCTGGGGCAGCGTGTTCTACACGTTTGCGCTGCTGCTCGAACCGGTGGAGCGCGAGCTGGGCATGAGCCGGGCGCAATCGTCGCTCGCCTTCAGCCTGGCCCTGTTTGCCGAGGGCCTGGCCGCATACCCGATCGGGAGGTGGATCGACCGGGGCCACGAGCGCGCGGTGATGACCGGCTCGTCGCTGCTGGTGGGCGCGTGCCTGATCGCGCACAGCTTCATCGACAGCGTCGCGCTGTTCTATGTCGTATGGATCGCACTGGGCATCGGGCTGGCGGGCACCCTCTACAGCCCGGTGTTCGCTGTCGTCACGCGGCGCTTTCCGCATGACTTCCGGCGCGCAATCATTACGCTCACCTTCCTGGGCGGCCTGGCGAGCACGGTGTTCATTCCGCTGTCGCACTTCCTGATCGAGGCGATGGGCTGGCGGCATGCCCTGTGGGTACTGGCGGCCCTGCACTTTCTCATTTGCGCGCCGCTGCATGCCACCCAACTGCGCGGCGCGCCGGGAAAGGCGGTCTCGTCCGGCGCGGCGGCATCGCATCCGCCTTCGGTGTATCTGCGCAGCGCGCCCTTCCTGCTGCTCGGCGTGTTCGCGGTCGGAATGATGGGGGTCACTTCGGCGCTGCCGCCGCACATGATCAGCCTGCTACGCGGAACCGGGCTGGGCGAAGCCTGGGTCGTGGCGATCCCCGCCAGCATTGGCGTGCTGCAGGTGTTCGGCCGCCTGCTGCTGTATTTCTTTGAACACCACTTCGACTTGCATCTGGCCAACCGGGTGATTCCGATGCTGATCCCGCTCGGGCTCGGTGCGTTGATGGTGGGCGCGGGACACCCGTGGGCGGCCGTGCTGTTCGTGGTGCTCTATGGCCTGGGCAACGGCATGATGACCATCGTGAAAGGAACGGCTGTTGCGCAGTACGTCAACCGCGAGCATGTCGCCTCGCTCAATGGTGCGCTGGGCGTTCCGATCGCCATGGCGCGGGCGCTCGCACCCTTTCTGATGGGCGCGCTCTGGACCGCCGAGGCCGGCTACCGCTGGGGACTCTGGCTCATGCTGGGCGTCAGCTTTGTATCGGTGCTGGCGCTGGTGCTGGCCCAGAAACGGTCACTCGTGCCGGCCTGAGCTTGCGCTCTTCTTCCATCGCACGGGCGCAGCCTGCCGCAAACAGCAGCACCGCCGATGAAAAGTAGATCCACATCAGAAGCACCACCAGCGAGCCTGCTGCCCCATAAGCCGAGACCACGGCCGCCGTTGACAGATAAACCGTCATGAGTTGCTTGCCGATAGTAAACAGGATGGCGCCAACGAATGCGCCGACCACGATGAACCGGGTTCGCGGCTTGGGTCCTGAGCTGATCCGCATGAGCGCGGCAAACAGCGCGGCGCAGACGAGCAATGCAATGAGCTCATTGACCACCCGCAGCAGTGTTTCGAGCGCCAGCAGGCCGCCCGCCCAGCCAGAAAAATGACCCAGCAATGTGGAAATGACGAGCGACACGAGCAGCATGAAACCGAAGGCAAGGATGTAGCCCACGCCTCGCAGCCGCAAGGAAGCGGTGTGCCACCACTTCTGTTTGTTGACCGGCTCCGAGCCGTGCATCCAGAGCCGCTGGAGTGCCTCCTGCAGCTCGCCGAATACACCGGTTGCGCCAAAGAGCAGCACCGTGAAGCCGATCAGGGTGGCGATGATGCCTTCGGCGGGCTTGCTGGCGCTGGCCAATGCCTCCTTGATGAGCGAGCCGCCCTGCTCGCCCACGACCGAAGCGATCTGCGCGACCATGCCGCGCTCCAGAACATCACGATCAAGCCACCAGCCCAGGATGCCGACCATCACGATGAGAAGCGGCGCCAGACTCAGGATGCCGTAGAACGACATCGCAGCGCTCATCTGCGCACCATCGGCGTCGCGCCAGAGCTGCCCTGCCCGGATCAGCGGGCGGACCGGCACAGCCAGCTTGCGCAGCCAGGCCGGAAGATGGGAGCCGATGCCTCGCATGACCCGTCAGAGATTCGGTGCGAGCAAGCGCTCCAGCAGTTTCACGTCGGCGCCGCGTCGCGCGGCCTGGTCCTGCAGCTGGTCCTCGCCGATCTTGCCGACGCTGAAATAGGTGCTGTCCGGATGCGCCAGATAGAACCCGCTGACGCTAGCGGCCGGCGTCATCGCCATGCTCTCGGTCAGGCCCATGTCGGCGTCCTGCGCCTGCAGGAGCTCGAACAGGTCCCGCTTGACGCTGTGGTCGGGACAGGCGGGATAGCCTGGCGCCGGGCGAATGCCCCGGTACTTCTCGGCAATCATGTCCTCGCTGGACAGCACTTCGCCTGCTGCGTAGCCCCACAAGTCAGTACGTACGCGATGATGCAGCGCCTCGGCAAAAGCCTCGGCCAGGCGATCGGCGAGCGCCTTGAGCATGATTGCGGAATAGTCGTCATGGTCGGCCAGGAAATACTGCTCCTTCTTGTCCACGCCCAGCCCGGCGGTGACCGCGAACGCGCCGACATAGTCCGCAGCCACGCCCCTGGGCGCGACGAAGTCGGCCAGACAGCGGCTCGGACGCATCACGCCATCGATCACGTGCTTTTCCGTCTGCTGGCGCATGCCATACCAGGTCATGGCGACCTGGCTGCGGGATTCGTCGGTGTACAGCTCGATGTCGTCGTCGTTGACCGTATTGGCCGGCCAGAAGCCCATCACCGCGTTTGCGGTGAGCCAGCGGCCCTCGACCAGGCGCTGCAACATGCGCTTGCCATCGGACAGCACGCGCTGTGCTTCGGCCCCGACGATCTCATCTTTCAGGATCGCCGGGAACGCGCCGGCCAGGTCCCAGGTCTGGAAGAACGGGCCCCAGTCGATGTACCTGGCAAGTTCGGCGAGGTCGAAATTCCGGAACACACGGCGTCCGATGAATTTCGGCACTGGCGGCGTGTAGGCGGTCCAGTCGATCGGCGTCTTGTTGGCGCGAGCTTTGGCCAGCGGCCACAGCGGAACCTGTTTCTTGTTGGCGTGCTGCAAGCGCACCTTGTCATAGTCGGCGTTGACTTCGGCGATGTACTTCGCCGCCTGGTCCGACAGCAGCCCCTGCGCCACGCTGACGCTGCGCGAGGCGTCAGGCACATAGACCACGGGCCCTTCGTAATGCGGCGCGATTTTTACCGCCGTATGCACGCGGCTGGTCGTCGCGCCGCCGATGAGCAGGGGAATCTTGCGGATGCGGAAGTGATCGTCTTTCTGCATTTCGCTGGCGACGTACTGCATTTCTTCCAGCGACGGCGTGATCAGGCCCGATAGCCCGACGATGTCCGCGCCTTCGACCTTGGCACGCGCCAGGATCTCGTGGCACGGAACCATCACGCCCATGTTCACCACCTCGAAGTTGTTGCACTGGAGCACGACGGTGACGATGTTCTTGCCGATGTCGTGCACGTCGCCCTTCACGGTCGCGATGACGATCTTGCCCTTGGCCTTGACGTCTTCGCCCGCTTCGGCCTGCAGCCGTTTTTCTTCTTCGATGTAGGGGATGAGATGGGCCACCGCCTGCTTCATGACGCGCGCGGATTTCACGACCTGCGGCAGGAACATCTTGCCCTGGCCGAACAGGTCGCCCACGATGTTCATGCCGGCCATCAGCGGGCCTTCGATCACATGCAACGGGCGGCCGCCCCGCGCGAGGATTTCCTGATAAGCCTCTTCGGTATCGGGAACGATGAAGTCGGTGATGCCTGCAACGAGCGCGTGCGAAAGCCTTTGCTGCACGGTGCCCGCTCGCCATTCGTTCTTCTTCGTCTCGTCCTTCGCGCCGCTTTTGGCCGACTCGGCGATTTCGACGAGCCGCTCGCCCGCATCGGCCCGGCGATTGAGCACCACGTCTTCGACCCGCTCGCGCAGCTGTGGCTCAAGCTCGTCGTACACGCCCACCATGCCGGCATTGACGATGCCCATGTCCATGCCCGCCTGGATCGCGTGATAGAGAAAGACGGTGTGGATCGCTTCGCGCACCGGGTCGTTGCCGCGAAACGAGAAGCTCACGTTCGACACGCCCCCCGACACCTTCGCGCCCGGCAGGTTGGCCTTGATCCAGCGCGTGGCATTGATGAAATCGACCGCGTAATTGTTGTGCTCTTCGATGCCGGTGGCGATGGCGAAGATATTGGGATCGAAGATGATGTCCTCGGGCGGAAAGTCAATCTCATCGACCAGCAGGCGATAGGCGCGCTCGCAGATTTCGACCTTTCGCTCGTAGGTGTCGGCCTGCCCCTTTTCGTCGAAGGCCATGACCACGGCTGCCGCGCCGTAACGCTTGACCAGGCGCGCCTGGTGCAGGAAGGCGTCCACGCCCTC
>JAZKFD010000155.1:0-1678 GCA_040386635.1 Pseudomonadota bacterium | reverse complement strand
CACCCAAGGATAAATCATGGTCGTCATTCGACTCTCCCGCGGCGGCTCCAAGGCCCGCCCGTTCTTCAACATTGTTGTTGCCGACAAGCGCACCCGCCGCGACGGCCGCTTTATCGAGCGCCTGGGTTTCTACAACCCGATCGCCCGTGGCGGTGAAGAAAGCATTCGCATTGCCCAGGACCGACTGACGCACTGGCGCTCTGTGGGTGCGCAAGCGTCCCCCACCGTCGAGCGCCTGATCAAGCAAGCGGCAACGGCAAAGCCTGCAGCTCCCGCTGCCGCCTGATGTGACGCTGCCTCAGTTGCAGCTGTGAAATTCCCCGATCTCGAACCGGCAGAGCTTCCCGCCGACGCCATCGAAGTTGGACGCATCCTCGATGCCTGGGGCATCAAGGGCTGGTTCAAGGTCCTTGCCCATAGCGCTTCTCCGGAGGCGCTTTTTTCATCCAGACGCTGGTATCTGCAACCTGCCGAGATCGGTGCGAAGACTTTCGCCGGCACGGTGCTTTTGCGCATCCGCGAGGCCAAAGAGCACTCGGACACGGTCGTTGCCACCGCGCATGAGGTCGATGACCGCAATGCTGCTGAAGCGCTCAAAGGCGCGCGAATATTCATCCCGAGGTCCAGTTTTCCGACCGCCGCAGACGATGAGTACTACTGGGTTGACCTGATCGGCCTGGAAGTCGTCAACCGCGAGGGTATTGTTCTTGGCCAGGTGCGTGAGCTGTTGTCAACCGGACCGCAAACCGTGCTGGTGCTGGCTTTTGACGCGGATGGAAAGGCGCAGGAGCGAATGATTCCCTTCGTGTCCGCCTATGTCGATTCAGTCGACGTACCGGGCAAGCGAATCACTGTCGACTGGCAGCCGGACTACTGACATGCGCTTCGATGTCATCACCCTGTTTCCAGAGCTGTTCACGCCGTTTCTCGAGACAGGGGTGACGCGCAGGGCATTCGAACGCAAGCGGGTTGATGTGCACTTGTGGAATCCGCGCGATTTCTCCGAAGGTAACTACCGGCGTGTCGACGACCGCCCGTTTGGCGGTGGGCCGGGCATGGTCATGATGGCCGAGCCTCTTGCCCGGTGCCTGGCAGCCATCTGCGCGGAGCGCGGCGACGCTGCACCCGTCGTGATGTTTTCACCGATTGGCGCGAGGCTTGACCATGCCGGCGTTCAGGCCTGGTCGGCGGGCGAGGGCGCCATCCTCGTTTGTGGCCGTTATGAGGGAATCGATCAGCGGTTTATCGACCGGTACGTGGACGTGCAACTCAGTCTGGGTGACTTCGTCTTGTCGGGCGGCGAGATTGCTGCGCTGGCCCTGCTGGATGCGGTGGCGCGCCTGCAACCGGGTGTGCTGGGTGACCAGGACAGCCACCAGTTCGACAGCTTCAATCCTGCACTCGACGGTCTTCTCGACTGCCCGCACTACACCCGTCCGGAAGAGTGGGCGGGTATGAAGGTTCCTGCGGAGTTGATGTCGGGTCACCACCTCCAGATCGAACGCTGGCGCCGTGATCGACGACTGGAAATTACCCTGAAGCTGCGGCCCGATTTGATCCGGCAGGCCCGCGAGGCGGGGAGCCTGTCAAAGGTGGATGAGGCTTTGCTGGCCAGGGTGGGAACAAGTTGTTTATAATCAAAGGCTTTCCCAGATCCTCTGTTCGCGGCATCCAACGG
>JAZKFD010000154.1:325-3081 GCA_040386635.1 Pseudomonadota bacterium | reverse complement strand
GAACTTGTAGTGCTTGGCCAGGCTCTCGATCAGGCTGAAGTAATAGCCATTGCGACGGTCCCATCCCTTGATGGCGCCGCTCGCAAGAGACAGGGATGGAAACGCGACCACCCGGGTTGGATCAAAAAACTCGCGATGGCCCAGGCCGTCACACGAGGGGCATGCGCCAACCGGCGAATTGAAGGAGAAAAGGCGAGGCTCCAGTTCGGTTATCGAGTAGTTGCAGATGGGGCAGGCGAACTTCGCGTTGAACCAGTGCTCATGCCCGGTATCCATTTCCATTGCGATCGCGCGGCCGTCGGCCAGACGCAGGGCGGCTTCGAAGCTCTCGGCCAGGCGCTGCTGCATTTCGGGCCGCACCTTCAGCCGGTCGATCACGACGTCGATGTCGTGCTTCTCGGTCTTCTTGAGCTTGGGCAGTTGGTCGAATTCAAACGGCTGGCCCCCCACGCGGAACCGCACATAGCCGCTCGCCTGCATCTCGGCGAACAGTTCGACGAATTCACCCTTGCGCTCACGTGCCACCGGCGCCAGGATCATCAGCTTCGTATCGGCCGGGAGGGCGAGTACGGCATCGACCATCTGCGAGACGGTCTGGGACGTGAGCGGAACGTCGTGGGTGGGGCAGTAGGGAGTGCCGGCGCGGGCGTACAGCAGCCGCAGGTAATCGTGGATCTCGGTGACCGTGCCCACGGTTGAGCGCGGGTTGTGGGAGGTCGCCTTCTGCTCGATGGAGATTGCGGGCGACAGCCCCTCGATCATGTCCACGTCGGGCTTGTCCATGAGCTGCAGGAACTGCCGCGCATAAGCCGACAGGCTTTCGACGTACCGCCTCTGGCCCTCTGCATACAGCGTGTCGAACGCCAGCGATGATTTGCCCGAGCCCGAAAGGCCCGTGATCACAACCAGCTGGTTGCGCGGAATGTCGAGATCGACGTTCTTGAGGTTGTGCGTGCGCGCGCCGCGGATGCTGATCCGCTGGGCGGCGGCAATCTTGCCCAAGTACTTGCCGTCCGTGGAGTTGTTCAATGGCGGGTCCGCTGTGGGTAACCCTACATGATAGAGCGGCTGGTGGCGCCGCCGGCCCGGACCGAACACCCCGCTGTCTGGTCAGGGCAATTTGCGCATCCACGACAATCAGAGGTTTTTCGCCCAGCCTCCCGCTCAGCCCCCCGCCCAGCCCCAGTGTCCCAGCCCAACTCCACATCCATGACCCCCGCCGAGCGCCGCGCGAGCGCATCGCTCGCCGCCGTGTTCGCGGCGCGAATGCTCGGCCTGTTCATCGTGCTGCCGGTGTTTGCCCTGGAAGCAGCCCGGTATCCCGGCGGTACGGACCCGGCCATGGTGGGGCTTGCCATGGGAATCTACGGCCTGACCCAGGGGCTGCTGCAGATACCGTTCGGCATGGCGTCCGACCGGTTTGGCCGCAAGCGCGTGATCATCATTGGGTTGCTTGTTTTTGCGTGCGGTAGTTTTCTGGCAGCGGCTGCCGATTCGCTGGTCTGGCTCATCGCTGGCAGGGCCCTGCAGGGCGCAGGGGCCGTTTCGGCTGCCGTGACGGCGCTGCTGGCCGACCAGACCCGCGATGAGGTGCGAACCAAGGCGATGGCCATGGTGGGGGCGAGCATCGGCCTGATGTTTGCGGTGTCGCTGGTGGCGGCGCCTCTGCTGGCAGCAGCGGTGGGCCTGAACGGCTTGTTCGCGATCACGGGCGCCCTGGCGCTCAGCTGTATCGCCATCGTGCTCTGGTGGACGCCGCCGGAGCCCGCGCAACACACGAACGTGCCGCGCGGGCGGCTGAAGGAAGTGCTTTCGCATCCGGGCCTGCTGCGCCTGGACATCGGCGTCTTCGTGCTGCACGCCGTGCAGCTGGCCATGTGGGTAGCGATCCCGGCGATGCTGGTGCAGGCCGGTCTGGACAAGGCCGACCACTGGCATGTGTATCTGCCCGCCGTGCTGGCCTCGTTTGTCGTCATGGGCGCCGTGCTGTTTCCGCTGGAGCGGCGCGGTTACCTTCGGGCGGTGTTTCTGGTGTCAGTGGGCATCATCCTGCTGGTGCAGGTGGGACTCGTGCTCCTGGCAGGAGAACCGGGACTGCTGACCCTGGGCGCACTGCTGTTCGTGTTCTTTTGCGCCTTCAACGTGCTCGAAGCCAGCCAGCCGAGCATGGCTTCGCGCATGGCGCCTGCGCACGCCCGTGGCGCGGCGCTCGGCGTGTACAACACCCTGCAATCGCTGGGGTTCTTTGCTGGCGGCGCCGTCGGCGGCTGGCTGGCCAAGACGGCCGGGACGCAGGGGCTGTTCTGGGCCTGCTCGGGGCTCATGCTGGTGTGGCTAATCACGGCCTGGCCCATGCGTGCGCCTCGCCCGGGACGCTCAGCCGAGCAGGTCCTGGCCGACGAAGCGCAGGCCACGTAAGCCACATAATCAACGAATCAGGAGAATTGCTAATGGCATCGATCAACAAAGTCATCATCGTCGGCAACCTCGGCCGCGACCCCGAAATGCGTTCTTTCCCCAGCGGGGACCAGGTCGCCAACGTCACCATCGCCACCACCGACAAGTGGAAAGACAAGCAGACGGGCGAGCCCAAGGAAGCGACCGAATGGCACCGTGTGGTGTTCAACGGCCGCCTGGCGGAAATCGTCGGCCAGTACCTCAAGAAGGGCTCGCAGGTGTACGTCGAAGGCAGCCTGCGCACCCGCAAGTGGACCGACAAGGACGGCATCGAGAAATTCACCACCGAAATCCGCGCC
>JAZKFD010000154.1:0-315 GCA_040386635.1 Pseudomonadota bacterium | reverse complement strand
ATCGTCAGGGGATGACGACGGCGGTGGCTATGAATCGCGCCGCGCGCCGGCCAGCCGTCCGCCGGCGCCGCAAGGAGGCGGCCAGCGTCCCGCTGCGAAAGCGCCCCCGAGTGGTTTCGATGACATGGATGACGACATTCCGTTCTGAGCGAACCGCTCAAAAGCCGCGGCTACGAGGAAATGACGCCCCCGCCCAGGCACACCTCGCCGTCATACAGCACCGCCGATTGACCCGGCGTCACCGCCCATTGCGGCTGTGGAAAGTCGAGGTGGAACGACCCGTTTGCACTGGCGCCGAGCACGCAGGGCGAATCA
>JAZKFD010000153.1:1635-2785 GCA_040386635.1 Pseudomonadota bacterium | reverse complement strand
CAAGTCCTGATCGAATGTGTGGCGGGCAAGTTCGACATCGGCGGCTTCGGCACCACGCAGACTTCACCCACGCCCGACCAGCTACTGCTCTTCGAAGCCACGGTGCTCGATGGCGACGGAGACACTTCTGCGGACGCCTTTGCAATTGGCATCGATGGTACGGGGACATACGACGACGATATCGTTGCGGGCGCCGACGATCTGACGGTCACACTGGTGGGAATTGATCCGGGTATGGTCTGACGCTGCTGACGTGAGAGGGCGGCTGCACGCCGCCCGATCAGCGCCCTTTAAAGACGGGCTTTCGCTTGTCGGCCTGCGCGGCCATACCCTCGACAGACGTTGACAAATGTCAACACGAAAGCCGGGGTCCGGCGCTAGGCTTAATGCAGGGAGTCCTCATGCACCGACCGAAAGCATCCGTCTTCGATCCTGCCGCGAACCTATTGACGGCGGCGGTGCCACGCCAGGGGCGTTTTCTGCGCAACGCCGGTGGTGTGTCTTGGGCACAGTAGCCGGCCAACGGCCGGCTTGGATGCGGCGAGGCTATCTCCGATGAATTTGCTCGTCCGATACCTGCTCGTCACTTTATTCGCCGCCAGTGGCGGCGCGGCGCAGGCACAGCCGCTCTCGTCACAGTCGAGGGGTGAATTGCTTTACAACAACCACTGCATCGAGTGTCATACCTTGCAGATCCACTGGCGCGACCGCAGGCTGGTGCAAGACTGGCCAGGCCTGCTCGCGCAAGTGCAGCGCTGGCAGGCGACGGCGGGACTGCAATGGAGCAATGAGGACGTGACGGAAGTTGCTCGCCATCTGGACAGCACCGTCTATCGTCTTGGCCCGGACAAGGCCAGCACAGTGGTTGGCGGGGCGAGAAGCCGCTAAGGATGCTTCGTTGGGGAAAGATGCGTTTTTTGCCTGCCACTCCGGTGCAAATTGCCGCCGCCAGAAAGAGCGTGCATGCTCTTTTCGAGCGGATTGAGTTGAACCGGCGAAGTGCGCAGGATCGCGCAAGGTGCTAACGCAAACACGCGAGAGGTAACGCGATCGGACGGGAAAAAGCCCCAACTGATAACAGTTGGGGCTTCAAGAGTGGTGGAGCTGGCGGGAATTGAACCCGCGTCCGCAAGCCTTCTTCGTACAGTTC
>JAZKFD010000153.1:0-1625 GCA_040386635.1 Pseudomonadota bacterium | reverse complement strand
TCGACATGCCCTGCCACGCGTCCGAACCCACGTCGAAACCGGTGCAGCCCCAAGTGTCCTATTTTACGCCGCCTGGGCTTATTTCAAGAGCGACAACAGCTCAAGCGGTGTTTTTATATGCGCACACGCACCCCAGGCCCGCGTGTCGCCCACGCTGCCCAAGTAGCCGTAGGTCGCCGCGACAGTGCCCATGCTCGCGGCCCGTCCTGCCGCGACATCTCTCTCATCGTCACCCACATATATGCATTGCGCGGGTTGAAGGCTGAGCAGACGGGCGGCCTCGAACAGGGGCGCCGGATGAGGCTTGGCATAAGGCGTCGAATCTCCGCCCACGACCGCCCGGGCCGTTGAGAAGAGATTCATGCCTTTGGTCAGCGGCCCTGCAAATCGCATGGACTTGTTGGTGACCACGCCCCAGGCGAGTCCCCGGCCCAGCAGTTGGTCGATCAGTTCCGGGACACCGTCAAAAACACAGGTGCGCTGGGTCATGCAGCTCTCGTAGTTCTTGAAGAACTCCTCGCGCAGTACCGGAAAGTCCGGGTGATCGGTGCCCATTCCAAACGCAATTCCAAGCATGCCGCGCGCACCTGCGCCAGCCATGGGACGGTAACGTTCGAATGGAAGCGACGCCATTCCCCGATCGACGCGCATCTTGTCTGCAGCCGCGCCCAAATCGGGCGCACTGTCGATGAGTGTGCCGTCCAGGTCAAACAGCACCGCTCTTACATCACTGAACATCAGAGCTTTCGGGTGGCAAGAAGATAATTGACGCCGGTGTTCTCAGACAACCAATACCGGCGGGTCAGCGGGTTGTACTCCATACCGCGTGTATGGAAGAGTTCCAGGCCGCTAGCACGACAGTGCGACGCAAGCTCGCTCGGCCGGATGAACTTCAGGTACTCATGCGTGCCGCGGGGCAGCAGGTTCAGGACGTACTCCGCGCCGACGATCGCAAACATGAAGGCTTTGGGATTCCTGTTGATCGTGGAAAAGAACACCCAGCCACCAGGCTTGACGAGTGCGCTGCATGCCCGAACAACTGATGAAGGATCGGGCACATGCTCCAGCATCTCCATGCAGGTGACAACGTCGAACGAGCCCGGCTGCTCCTGCGCCAATGATTCAACGCTGACTTCCCGGTATTGCACGTTGGGCGTTGCCGCTTCGAGCGCGTGCAATTGCGCGACTTTCAGCGCTTTGGCTGCCAGGTCGATGCCCAGGACCTCCGCACCCTTGCGGGCCATCGCATCGGCAAGAATTCCGCCACCACACCCGACGTCGAGAACCCGTTTACCCTGAAGAGGCGCATGGGACTGGATCCAGTCTAGTCGCACAGGATTGATCTGGTGGAGCGGGCGAAACTCGCTTTCGGTGTCCCACCAACGGTGAGCCAAGTCAGAAAACTTTGCCAGTTCCGCTGGATCGGCATTTACAACGGTCTCGGTCATGCAGACGATTGTCCCAAAGAAAAAGCCCGGCGGATGAGACTTGATGTCATAAAAAGAAAGCCCCGCAAACGGAGCCATTGAAAAGAAGAAAGCCCCGCAAGCGGGGCTTTCTGACTGGAGGCGGGGCCTCTTAGCGATTGGCGCGGGTGCCGACCACTTCGATTTCCACGCGGCGAT
>JAZKFD010000152.1:0-10438 GCA_040386635.1 Pseudomonadota bacterium | reverse complement strand
GCTAGGCCGGGTCTTTGGGCGAGTTGGCGATGCCGCTGGCCACATGGCCCGAAGGAACATGCCGCGCTGCGTGGTTCACATGCCCCGTCTGGTCATCGAAGAAGAAATCGGGCTCGAATTCACGAAGGAACTCGCCCTTGGGCAGGCCGCCCAGGAACATTGCTTCGTCCACGCGAATATCCCAGTTCATCAAGGTGCGGATCGCTCGCTCGTGGGCCGGGGCACTGCGCGCAGTGACCAGCGCCGTGCGCAGCCCCATCGCGGGCGTACTGGCCTGCTGGAGCCGGTGCAGCGCTGCCAGCAGGGGCTTGAACGGCCCCTCGGGCAAGGGCAGCTGTGCCTTGCTCACTTCGTGCTGCTGGAAGGCATCGAGCCCATGCGTCTGGAAAACCCGCTCGGCTTCATCCGAAAACAGCACCGCATCGCCGTCGAACGCGATCCTGACTTCATTGGGATGGTTGCTTCCAGCCAGCACCGATTCGGTCAGAACGCGTGCGGCGGGAAAACCGGCAGCCAGGGCTTCGCGCACGTCTTCGGCGTTGGCCGAGAGAAAGAGGTTGGCGCGCAGCGGCCTCAGGTACTTGAAGGGCGATCGGCCTTGCGTGAACACGCCGCGTTCCAGCTTGATCTCGTTGGCGAGGCCCGACCGGAATATTCGCATGCCCGACACCGGGTCATTGCGCGAGAGGATCACCGCCTCGACACGCTGGGTGGAGGTGTCGTTGAAGGCCATCAGCTTCTTGACCAGCGAGAACGCGATGCCGGGTTTGGCGGCCGTGTCCAGGCGTTCGAGCTGAAGCTCCATGTAGGCCCTGGGGTCGCCGCTCTCGAAGATCGCGTTCTCTTCCTCGAAATTGAAGAGCGCCCGCGACGAGATCGCCACCACCAGTTTGTCGTCGAGTGTCACGGATATGATGGGTTCAACTTGGGTTCAACCTGGGTTCAGCGTGCGAACTGGTTCAACTGGATGATGGGCAGCAGCACGGCCAGCACGATCAGCATGACGACCACGCCCATCGAAACGATCAGAAGCGGCTCCAGGATGGTGGCCATTTGCATGGCGCGGCGCTGCACCTCGGCGCCCAGCTGGTTGGCCGCACGCTGCAGCATGTTGGGCAACTGCCCGGTCTGCTCCCCGAGTCTTGCGAACATCGCCAGCAAGCCTGGAAAGCGCTTTTTCTGCGCCATGGCCGAGGCGAGTGGCGCGCCTTCGCGCACCAGCACCAATGCATCCATGGCATCGGCGCGCATCGCCCGGTTGCCAAGCGTTTCGCCTGCGGCCTGCAGGGCCTTCAGGATGGGCACCCCTGCACCGGCAAGCATGGCCAGCGTGCTGGCAAAGCGTGCGGCGTTGTAGCCGCGTGACAGGCGCCCGATCAGCGGCAGGCGCAGCCACGCGGCATCGAACCGTTCGCGTGTGGCCTCATTGCGCAGCGCCAGGCGCAGGCCGATGAATCCGATCACAAGAACCGTCAGTGCAAGCCAGCCCCAGCTGCGGACCAGCCCGCTGATCGTGAGCATGGCGACGGTGAGAAACGGCAGCGCGCGCTTGCTACCCGCAAAGACATTCGCCACCTGCGGCACCACATAGGCCACCAGAAACATCACGATCACGATGGCGACAACGGTCACGATGGCGGGATACAGGGCGGCGCCCAGCAGTTTTGCCTTGAGGGCCTGGCTGTTCTCCAGGTCATCAGCCAGCCGTTCGAGCACGGTACCCAGGTTGCCGCTGGCCTCGCCCGCGCCAACGACCGCGACATAGATCTCGGGAAATTCGCGCGGAAAGCGCGCCAGCGCCTTGCCAAAGGGCGAGCCCGCGTTGACTTCTGCCCGCAGCGCAGCCACCAGGTGGCGCTGCCGCTCGTTCTCGGCTTCTTCGGTGAGCGCCGTGAGGGCCCGCTCCAGCGGCAGCCCGGAAGTGATGAGGCCCGACAGCTGCCGGGTCCAGATGGCAAGACCCGTGGCGTTGAAGACCGGGCGCGTGAAGAGGCTGGAGGAAAGGCCGAAATTCTGCTCGTTGGCCGCCGCGCCCGCGTTGACGGGTACCACCTGCAGCGGCACCAGGGACTGGCCCCTGAGCAGGCTGCGGGCAGCCTTGGCCGTATCGGCTTCCATCACGCCGCGCCGGGTTGCGCCCTGCGCGTCTAGCGCTTCGAATGAGTAGGCTGGCATGGGGCGATTATGGGACTTGTCCCCCACCCCGGCAGTGATGGGAAAAAGTCAGGCCGACCGCAGCCTGAAGCGCTGCAACTTTCCGGTCTCGGTACGCGGGAGGCTGGCAACGAACTCGACTTCGCGCGGATACTTGAACGGCGCGATGCTGGCCTTCACATGATCTTGCAGCGCCTTGACCATCGCTGCATCGCCGGCGTGGCCGGGCTTGAGCACGCAAAACGCCTTGACGATCATCCCGCGCTCTTCGTCGGGCTTTCCGATCACGCCGCACTCGGCCACTGCGGGATGCCGCAGCAAGGCGTCTTCGACTTCCGGCCCCCCGACGTTGTAGCCGGAGGTGATGATCATGTCGTCGGCACGCGCCTGATAGAAGAAGTACCCGTCATCGTCTTGCAGGAAGGCGTCGCCGGGATAGTTCCAGCCGTCCTTCACGTAGTTGGCCTGACGTGCATCATCAAGGTACTTGCAGCCGGTCGGCCCCTTCACTGCGAGCTTGCCGATGCTGCCGCGCGGCAATTCATTGCCGTCATCGTCCACGACCTTTGCGATATAGCCGGGCACCACCTTGCCGACCGCGCCCGGCCGCACATCGCTTCCGGCGGATGAAATGAAGATGTGGAACATCTCGGTCGCGCCGATACCGTCGAGCATCTCGATGCCGCTCGCCTGTTTCCACAACTGGCGCGTCGCATCGGGCAGGCCTTCACCGGCGCTGACACAGATTCGCAGCCTGCCCACACCGTGTTCGCGCGCGAATGGCGCCATCTGCCGGTAGAAAGTGGGCGCCGTGTAGCAGATGGTCGCGCCCACTTCGTTGATGGTCCGCACCATCGATTCGGGCGTGTAAGGTGCATCCGGAAAGTACACGCTCGCTCCCGACCACATCGGAAAGATCAGCAACCCGCCCAGGCCGAAGGTGAATGCCAGCGGTGGCGAACCCACGACGATGTCGTCTGGCGTTGCACGCAGCACATGCCGCGGCCACGCTTCGCACGCGGCCATTACGTCGCGATGGGTGTGCAAGGCGGCCTTGGGCTTGCCCGTCGTGCCGGAGGTGAAGGCCATCATCGCCACATCCTGGGCAGCAGTCGGGCAGGCCGTGAAGTTGCCGTCTTTTTGCGCCGACAGCACTGCCAGCGAGCCCGGTGCATCCAGCGTGTTGAACGGGATGACTGCGCGCAGCACCGGTCTTTCCTTGCGGGCCAGTTCCAGCTCGTCGATCAGCTTGATGTCGCACAAGGCCAGCACGGGCTGCGACTTGTCGATGATGTCGGCGAGTTCGCGGGCGCGCAGCAGCGGCATGGTCGCCACCGCGATCAGTCCGGCCTTCACGACTGCAAGCCAGGCAAGGGACATCGCGATCGAATTGCCGCCGCGCAGCAGCACGCGATTGCCCGGCACGAGGCCATGGTCTTCGGTGAGGACGCGGCAGATGCGATCGACGCGATCGCGAACATCCGAGTAGCTGAGCGTGATGCGGCTCGAGCGAAGCAGCGGCCGTCCGGCAAAGCCTTTGTCCCCGGCCTTGTCCAGCAGTTCTTCAACCAGATTCAGCTGTGCAGGAAACTGTAGTTCCGGCAGGTCGAACCGCATCTCCGGCAGCAGTTGCGCCGGTGGCAGCCGGTCGCGCACAAAGTTGTCCATGCCGGCCATCAGGCTGCCTCCACCCGATCGCGGGCGTGGTCCTTCACCTTGCCCAGCAGCTTGTGCAGCGCCGAGATGTCCTTTTCGTTCAGACCCGCGAAGGCATCGACGATCCAGCCCTCGTGCTGATGAGCCATTTCATGGAAGAGCTTGCGACCCTTGGGTGTGAGCCGGACGCGATAGGCGCGGCGGTCGCCTTCCACGTCCACACGGTCCACCAGCCCTTCGGCCACCAGCTGATCCGTGATGCCGGTGACATTGCCACCGGTCACCATCATCCGGCGCGACAGCTCGTTCATCTTCAGTCCCTCGGGCGAACGCTCGAGCTGGGCCATCAGATCGAACCGGGGCAGCGTGGTGTCGAAGCGCTCACGCAGGTTGCTCCGAACCTGCTTTTCCACGATCTGGGTACAGGTCAGCAGGCGAAGCCACAGGCGCAGTGCTTCGGGGTGCTCGCTGTGGGCGCGCGCTTCCAGATCCATGGGGTTTTCCTTCTATTCGTACCTTAAATAGTTTAGGCTTAAACAAATTGCTGTCAACAGCATAGTCCCCCGTGCCGGGGACCGTTGCGCAACACGAAAGGCCTCTGTGCAGGCGCCGTTGACGGCGGGCAGCGCACTGGTCAGAATTTCACGATGCAAGTCCTCGTTCGCACCATCGAGTCGCGACTGGCAGACATGCCTGTGCCGGTAGCCGTGCGCCTGCCGGCGGGTGACCGGGTGGGCCCCACGAGCGCGGCCGTGACGCTGTCGTTCAGGGACTGGTCCGGGTTGATCAAGATGGCAACCGGGCAGATCGGACGGATGGCCGAGGACTTCGTGGAAAGCCGCCTGCAACTCGAAGGGCGCATGCGTGACTTCATGGCAGTGGCCGCCCGCCTGTTGCGCGGCACGCCCGTCAACCGTCAGGCGAACTGGCTTGCACAGGCGCTGCGCCGGGCGCGTTCGCTCGCTGCGCACGCTTCACCGGTGCGCGATGCGCAGCAAATCCAGTTTCATTACGACGTGTCTGACGATTTCTATGCGCTGTGGCTGGATCCTCGCCGCGTCTATTCGTGCGCCTATTACCAGGACGCGGCCATGACGCTGGCGCAAGCCCAGGAAGCCAAGCTCGACTACATCTGCCGCAAGCTCATGCTGCGCCCGGGAGACCGCTTCCTGGATATCGGGGCGGGATGGGGCGGTTTGCTCCTGTGGGCCGCAGAGCACTATGGCGTGACCGCCCGTGGAATCACCCTGTCGAGGAACCAGTGTGCCTATGTTCAGCGGGTGATCGAAGAAAAGCACTTGCAGGACCGCGTGCAGGTGGAGCTGCGCGACTATCGTGAGCTCGATGAACCTCAGGGGTACGACAAGATTGCATCAGTGGGCATGTTCGAACATGTCGGGCATGCCAACATGCCGGCCTATTTCAGAACGATCCATACGCTGCTGAGGCCGGGCGGCCTGGTCATGAACCATGGCATCACCGCCGGTGCCGTCGATGCGGGCGAACTCGGCGCAGGGATGGGGGACTTCATCGAGAAATACATCTTTCCCGGTGGTGAGCTGCTTCACGTGAGCCATGTCATGAAAGACCTGGCGATGGCCGGACTGGAAATGGTGGACACCGAGAGTCTTCGCCCGCATTACGCACGCACGTTGTGGGCCTGGTCGGACGCACTCGAAGCCCAGCTGGAGCAGGCCCAGCAAGTACTCGGCGCCACCGGGCACGACACGCCAGGCGACAAGGTGTTGCGCGCCTACCGGCTGTACCTGGCCGGCAGCGCGATGTGCTTCGAGCAGGGATGGATTTCACTTCACCAGATGATTGCAACGCGGCCCGACGGGCAAGTGCAATCTGGCGCGTTGCGCGGGGCACAATCGGGTTATCCATTCAACCGCGAGTACATGTATTCATGCTCTACAAATTCAAATCGAAGGCCGCCGGCGACGTAATCATGCTCGAGCCGAACGGCAAGCAGGTCTTGCAGATCATCGGAAAGGACGCAGGCGCCAAGGGCATCATCGAGCCATCGCAGATGGACGCTGCGATCGCCGCGCTGGAGTCGGCGATCGTGCGTGAAGAGGCCCACCGGGAGGCGGATACCGAGCAAAAGCCCGACGGGATTTCGCTCAGGCAGCGCGCCCTGCCGCTGATCGACATGATGCGCCGCGCAAAGGCGGCCAACGAAGAGATCGTCTGGGGGGTCTAGGGCCCCCGGGCTCAATCGACCTTTGCGCCCGACGCCTTCACGACCTGGGCCCACTTGCGGTGTTCGGCGTCGATATGCCGGGTGAACTCAGCCGGTGTGTTGCCGCTGGGAATGGCACCCTGGGCCAGCATCTTTTCCTTGATGGCGGCAGTGCCCAGCGACTTGGCAACTTCCTGCTGGATGCGATTGACGACATCGGGCGGCGTGCCTGCAGGTGCCAGCAGGCCGAACCACGAAGTCGCGTCGAATCCTTTCAGGCCGCCGGCTTCTTCCATCGTGGGCACATCGGGCAACACGGTCGAGCGCTGAAGGCTGGTCACAGCCAGGGCCTTGAGCTTGCCGGCGCGGATGTGCGGCAGCGCGGAGGGCAGGTTGTCGAACATGACGTCCATCGTGCCGCCGATCAGGTCAAGCAGTGCAGGGCCCGAGCCGCGATACGGAAAGTGAACCATGAAGGTGCCGCTCATCGTCTTGAACAGCTCGCCCGCCAGGTGGATCGAGGTACCGTTGCCGCTGGACGCCATGTTGATCTTGCCGGGATTGGCCTTGGCGTACCTGATGAAATCGCGCACGTTGTTGATGCCCATGGTGCGGGCCTTTTCCGCCGGCATCACCATCACGTTGGGCACGCCCGCCACCAGCGTGACCGGCATGAAATCCTTGATCGGGTCGAAGGGCAGCTTGTCGTAGAGCGCGCGATTGATGCCGTGCGTCCCCACGGTTCCCATCAGCAGCGTGTACCCATCGCCCGGTGCCTTTGAGACGATCTCGGCGCCCACATTGCCGCCCGCACCCGCGCGGTTATCGACGATGAACTGCTGGCCGAAGGCCTTCGACAATTCAGGCGCAACGGCGCGCGCCAGGATGTCGGTGGTGCCGCCTGCGGCGAACGGCACGACGATGCGCACCGGCCTGTTGGGCCAAGCGCCTTGCGCGAGCGCAGGCAGGGTGTTTGCGCCAAGGGAGGAAGCGATCAGCGCCAGCGCTGCACGGCGGGTCGGGAAAGGTATGTGCTGCTTCAAGTCAGGTCTCCTTGTTATCGAACGTCAATGGTAAGGGCCGGTCCATAAAAAAGGGCTGCACCCGGCAGCCCTGTTGTTCGAGCCTCGTGAAAGGTCTCAGTCGGCGTAGACGCCGGCAGCCTTGATGATCGGGCTCCACTTGGCGATTTCAGCGGCGACAAACTTCTTGTGCTCGGCCGGTTCCATGCGCTTGTCGGTGACGACCACCGCGCCCAGGCCTTCCTGCTTCTTGATGAAGTCCGGATCCTTCAGCGCGACCTTGAGTGCGTCGTTCAGCTTCTTCAGCACATCGGCGGGCACGCCCTTGGGCGCATACAGGCCATGCCAGATCGAGACGTTGAAGTCCTTCAGGCCCGACTCCTGCAGCGTGGGCAGGTCGCACATGATGTCGATCTGGCCGCCGATCAGGTCGGTCATCGCAGGCGCAGTGCCCTTGTACGGAACCGGCGTCATGTCGGTCTTGACCGCTTCCTGGAACAGCAGGCCGCACAGGTGCGAGGCCGAGCCCACGCCCGCGTTGCCCAGGTTGATCTTGCCCTTGTTCTGGCCGATCCAGGTCGTCAGTTCACGATAGTTGTTGGCCGGCAGGCTGGGCTTGCCGATCAGCGTCATGGGCACATCGTTGATCATGCCCAGGTACTCGAAATCGCTTTCGACCTTGAACGGGACGTTGCGAACCAGCGTGGGCATGGTCCCCATGCCGATGTGGTGAACCAGGAGCGTGTAGCCGTCGTTCGACGCTTTTGCAACCTTGTTGGCGCCAATGGAGCCGCCCGCACCGGCCGCGTTGTCCACGACGACAGTGGCGCCGCCCAGCGGCTTGCGCATGGCTTCGGCCAGGTCACGAGCGACGCGGTCGGTCGGGCCGCCGGCCGCGAATGGCACCACCAGGGTGATGACCTTGTCCTTGATCGGAAAATCGGCCGCATGGGCGCTGAGCGTGGCCGATGCGAGCAGGGCGAGGGGCGTGAGCGCCATCAGTAGTTTTTTCATGCGGATGTCTCCTTGAATGTTCGACACGTGATGGTACTTAGCGGTGCAAGGGTCGGCATCGCGGGTTCTACTTACCGCAACTGCAGGGAAAGCCCCTACGGATGAGTGTTACTTGTAGCTTCTGGCGTCTTCGATGACCTTGCCATCATTTGGCAGGCTCCCCGGCGCCAGCAACTGCACGTCGCCACGCAGCTTGGTGACATCGCGAATGGCTTCGCCGATCCGGGCGTCGAGGCCCTGCGGTGCGTCGGCGGCTTCCACCTGGAGCGTCATCACGTCGTTCGCCATTTCGCCGCTGACGACCAGGCGCGCCTTGAGCACTTCGGGAAAGCGCCGCGCGATGTCGGCCACTTGCGTCGGATGCACGAACATGCCGCGGATCTTGGTGGTCTGGTCGGCGCGGCCCATCCAGCCCTTGATGCGCGTGTTGGTGCGCCCCGTCGGGCAGTGACCCGGCAGCAGGGCGGACAAGTCGCCGGTGCCGAAACGGATGAGCGGGTAGGCCGCATTGAGCGTGGTGACGACCAGTTCGCCGACTTCGCCTTCGGCCACGGGCTCTCCGGTTCCGGGGCGGACGATCTCGACAATGACGCCTTCATCCAGCACCAGGCCCTGGCGCGATTCGGTTTCATAGGCAATCAGGCCGAGGTCGGCGGTGGCGTAACTCTGATAGGCCGCCACGCCGCGCGCCGCGAACCAGTCGCGAAGCGTTGGTGGAAGCGCTTCTCCGCCTGTCAGGGCCTTCTTGAGGCTCGAAATATCGCTGCCGGCTTCGGCCGCCTTTTCCATCAGGATGCGAAGAAAGCTGGGCGTACCGGTGTAGGCGTCGGGACGCAACTCGGCAATCGCCTGCAGTTGCTGCTCGGTCTGGCCCGTACCTGCCGGAAACACCGTGCAGCCGACCGCATGCGCACCCGATTCCATGATGAACGCGCCGGGCGTCATGTGGTAGCTGAACGCGTTGTGCACCAGGTCGCCCGCGCGAAAGCCGGCGGCATACATGGCACGGGCAGCGCGCCAATAGTCGGCATCCTTGCCTTCCGGTTCATAGATCGGACCGGGCGATGCGAAAACGCGCTGCATCTGCGGCCCGCGCCGCAGGGCGGCAAAACCGCCGAACACATCCGTGCGATCCGATGCGCGCTGCTGCTCGAACAGTTCATGCTTGCGCGTGACAGGAAGCGTTGCCAGCGCCTCGCGTGAGGTGATCGCGGCTGCGTCGACACCGTTCAGGATGCGAGCGAATGCGGGGGCGGCCGATTGGGCGTGCGCAACGAGACCGGGCAGCGCCGCCATCAGATCGCGCTCGCGCAGCGCGGGCTCACGGCTTTCCAGCGCGTCAAAAAATTCGTTCACTCTTTCACCTTCCCTCAAGCCAGCCAGCGCTTGCGGCGCTTGTAGCTTTTGACATCTCTGAATGACTTGCGCTCTCCGCCGCCCACGCCCAGGTAAAACTCTTTCACGTCTTCGTTGGTCGCGAGTTCACTGGCCGGGCCGTCCATCACGACTCGGCCGCTTTCCATGATGTAGCCGTAGTCCGAATATTTCAGCGCCATGTTGGTGTTCTGCTCGGCGAGCAGGAACGTGACGCGCTCCTTCGTGTTCAGGTCCTTCACGATCTCGAACACTTCCAGAACGATCTGCGGTGCAAGGCCCATGGATGGCTCGTCAAGCAGCACCATCGAGGGATTGGCCATCAGGGCCCGGCCGATGGCACACATCTGCTGCTCGCCGCCGGAGGTGTAGGCCGCCTGCGAAGTGCGGCGGGTTTTCAGGCGCGGAAAGTAGGTGTAGACCTTGTCCAGGTTCGCCGCAACCTCGCCCTTGCTCTTGCGCGTGTATGCGCCGGTGAGCAGGTTCTCTTCAATGGTGAGGTGGGCAAAACAGTGACGGCCTTCCATGACCTGCACCACGCCGCGCTGCACCAGGTCCGCCGGCGACAGGTTCTCGATCCGCTCGCCGCGCAGCTCGATCGAGCCTTTGGTCACGGCGCCGCGTTCGCCTTTGAGCAGGTTGGAGACGGCGCGCAGGGTGGTGGTCTTACCGGCCCCGTTGCCACCCAGGATCGCGACGATGCTGCCCTCGGGCACCTGCAGGGACACGCCCTTGAGCACCAGGATCACGTGGTTGTAGATGACCTCGATGCCGTTGACGTTGAGAACGATGTTGGGTTTTTCCATGTGGTCGGATTCCTTTGCAAGCACTGCGCGCAGCGCTTGCAGAGAACCTGTCATTGCGGGCCCGGCCCGCAATGACAGCCTCGATTACGACTGGCAGTCCGCCGGCGTGCGCGGTGTCAGCTTCTTGTCGGCCGCGTACTTGGCGGCGGTTGCCTTGACCAGCGGCTTGATGACCTGGTCATCGGCCTGCAGCCAGTCGGAAGTGAACTTCCAGCCCTTGCCGTCCC
>JAZKFD010000151.1:0-4148 GCA_040386635.1 Pseudomonadota bacterium | reverse complement strand
CGTCGCCCTTGAGCTTCTTGGCGCCGGCGTCCTTGTTGCAGGTGCCCATCTTGGCCTGCTGGGCCTTCTGCGCGTCGCTCTTGCCCTTCAGGCAGGAGCTCATGAACTTCTTGCGCTCGTCGCCCTTCAGGGCCTTTTCCTTGGCATCGGCATTGCAGTCACCCATCTTGGTTTGCTGCTTGTTCGCAACCGGGGCGGCTGGCGCGGCCGGGGTTGCTGGGGTGGCAGGTGTTGCTGCCGTGGCAGGGGCTGCCTTGGGCGCATCGGCTTTCTTGGCGGAGGCGCCAGCCATCGGGGCGCCGGCGTGGCTGGCTGCAAAGGCGACGTTGCCGAACACCACTGCGGTGCCCAAAAGGACGATCGACATCAGATTCTTCATGGAATTCTCCGGTAGGTTGTTTCAAATCGCCCGATGGGCCGCTGCTTAACGGATGGGTTGCGAGACCGGATGACCGCCCCCGTAAAATCCCTGAATGCTTCAGGTCAAACAGGATTTGCTCGGCGCGCTTGCCGCCGGGCTGGAACGGCTTTTCCCCGGTTCGGGTGACAAGGCCGCATTCGAGTCGCCAAAAATGGCAGCGCATGGCGATTTCGCGTGCACGGCGGCCATGCAACTGGCCAAGCCGCTCAGGCAGAACCCGAGGCAGGTCGGTGAGGCGCTGCGCGCCGCGCTGCTGGAGTCCCGGCCGTTCCAGGACTGGGTCGAGTCGGTGGAAATCGCCGGACCGGGTTTTCTCAACATCAGGCTCAAGCCCGCAGCCCGGCAGCAGGTCGTGAAAGAGGTGCTCTCGTCGGGCGAGTCGTTCGGCCACCAGCCCCGCAACGGCAAGAAGATGATGGTCGAGTTCGTCTCGGCCAACCCGACCGGCCCCCTGCACGTCGGCCACGGCCGGCAGGCAGCCCTGGGCGATGCGATCTGCAACCTGTTCGCGACGCAGGGCTGGGACATGCACCGCGAGTTCTATTACAACGACGCCGGCGTGCAGATCGCGACCCTGGCCACATCGACGCAGCTGCGCGCCAGGGGGCTCAAGCCGGGTGATCCGGGCTGGCCCGAAGCCGCCTACAACGGCGAATACATCCAGGACATCGCCAACGACTTCCTGGCAAAAAAGACCGTCAGCGCCGACGACCGCGAGTTCACCGCCAGCGGCGATGTCGAAGACCTCGATTCGATCCGCCAGTTTGCGGTCGCCTACCTGCGCCATGAGCAGGACCTCGACCTGAAGGCGTTCGCGGTGAAGTTCGACCACTACTTCCTCGAATCGAGCCTGTACACGCGCGGCCTCGTGGACAAGACCGTGCAGCTGTTGCAGGACGCCGGCAAGACTTATGAGCGCGATGGCGCGCTGTGGCTGAAGTCCACCGATTACGGCGACGACAAGGACCGCGTGATGCGCAAGTCCGATGGCACGTACACCTACTTCGTTCCGGATGTGGCTTATCACATCAACAAGTGGGAGCGGGGCTTTGCCAAAGTCGTGAACATCCAGGGGACTGATCACCACGGCACCATCGCACGGGTGCGCGCGGGCCTGCAGGCGGCCGGAGTGGGTGTGCCCGAGGGTTATCCCGACTATGTGCTCCACACGATGGTGCGGGTTCTGCGCGGCGGTGAAGAGGTGAAGCTTTCCAAGCGCGCGGGCAGCTACGTGACGCTGCGCGACCTGATCGACTGGACGAGCAAGGACGCCGTGCGCTTTTTCCTGGTGTCACGCAAGCCGGACACCGAATACACCTTCGATGTCGATCTGGCCGTTGCAAAGAACAACGATAACCCCGTGTACTACGTGCAGTATGCCCACGCCCGGATCTGCTCGGTGCTGGCTTCGTGGGGCGGGGACGCATCTTCGCTGAACAGCACGGACCTGACGCCGCTCACCAGCCCGCAGGCGCAAGCCCTCATGCTGCAGCTGGCGAAGTATCCGGACATGCTGCGCTCGGCGGCGGTGGACTTCGCGCCGCACGACGTCACGTTCTACCTGCGCGAACTGGCGGCCTCGTACCACAGCTATTACGATGCCGAGCGCATCCTGGTCGATGAAGAACACGTGAGAAATGCCCGTCTGGCGCTGGTCGCGGCCACGGCCCGGGTGTTGCACAATGGCCTCGCTGTGCTGGGCGTGAGCGCTCCGCAAAAAATGTAGTTATCCAGGAACAAGCGCGTGAAGAACAAGCAAACCGGTTCGGTCATCGTCGGCATCATCATCGGCGTGGTGCTGGGCCTGGCTGCAGCCCTGGCCGTCGCAGTCTATGTGACCAAGGTTCCGGTGCCCTTCCTGAACAAGGGCCAGAACCGCAGCGTCGAGCAGGACGCAGCCGAATCGCGCAAGAACCGCGACTGGGACCCCAACGCGCCGCTCTACGGCAAGAATCCCGCCCGCGCCGTTGCACCTGCTTCAGAGGCGGCGGCCCTGCCCGCACCTTCCGCATTTCCCCCGGCGTCAGCCGCCTCCAGCCCGTCCAGCGCCGCGGCGCGTCGAGCCGCCAGCGCGGCTTCGGCAGCAGTCGCCGCCCGCAAACGCGACGACGACCTGCCGCCGGCTGTGAGGGGACGCCCTGCGTCCGATCCGATCGGCGAACTGGCGGCGGCGCGTATCGGAACCGGCCCCGGCGGCGATCCGTTCCTGTATTTCGTGCAGGTGGGGGCATTTCGCACCGCCGAGGACGCCGAGGCGCATCGCGCCAAGCTCTCACTGATGGGCATCGAGGCCAGGATCACCGAGCGCGAGCAGTCTGGACGCCAGGTGTTTCGCGTGAGGCTGGGTCCGTTCGACAAGAAGGACGAGGCGGACCGGCAAAAGGAACGGCTGGAAAGCAGCGGCGTCGAGACCGCGCTGGTGCGCGTGCAGCGCTAGGTGACGAATCCTGCAGGTTGGCATGCCGTTGGCGGGTCTCGCGGCCGGAACCTTCCCGGCCCACCAGCCTCTGACCTCAGCTAGAAGGAGTGATCTTGATGAATCGACGTGAATTTGCCGCCGGCACCGCATGCCTGATGGCAACCGCAGCCTTGGGAATAGCCGGACCGGTTTTTGCGCAGGGCAAGAAGCCCGAGGACGGCGGCGATTTCATTTCGCTGGACCGGCGCGTCCCGGTCGATGCACCCGAAGGCAGGATCGAGGTGATCGAGTTCTTCTGGTACGGCTGCCCCCACTGCAACGCGTTCGAGCCCCGGCTGGTGTCATGGATCCAGCGCCAGCAGCCCGATGTGGCGGTCCGCCGCATCCCGGCTGCGTTTCGCGATGACATGGTGCCCCAGCAGCGGCTGTTTTACGCCCTCGAAGCAATGGGCAAGGTCGAGGAGCTGCACGACAAGGTGTTTCGCGCGATCCACGAAGAGCGCAATCCGCTCAATCGCGAAGCGCTGATCGTTGACTGGGTCGGCAAACAGGGTGTGGACCCGGCGAAGTTCCGCGAGCTGTACAACTCGCTGGGCGTCTTGTCGAAGGCGCGCCGGGCCGTTCAGATCCAGGATGCGTACAAGGTCCAGGGCGTGCCGGCCATCGGCGTGGCGGGGCGGTTCTACACCGACGCCGCCCTCGCCGGCAGCATGGATCGGGCGTTGCAGGTCACCGATTACCTGGTGGCTGAAACGCGCAAATCGCGATAGTCGTCATGTCAGACCCCGCCCGCCGGGGTGATTCCACCAATGGAGTGGCTATGAGGCGGCTACAATCAGAGCAAGATTCATGCCTCCTATGACCAAACAATCCATCCTCACGCTTGTGGCCTTCGCCTGCCTGATCGTCGCCAGCCCGGTCAGTGCTGAAAAAGCGGACCGGACCAAGCCCATGAACGTCGAGGCCGATGCACTGCGCTATGACGATCTGAAGCAGACCAGTGTTTTCACCGGCAATGTGGTTTTGACCAAGGGCACCATCATCATCCGGGGTGCGCGGGTTGATGTTCAACAGGATGCTGAGGGCTACCAGTTCGGCGTGGTCACGGCCGAGCCCGGCAAAAGGGCCTTCTTCCGGCAAAAGCGCGAAGGCGTGGACGAGTACATCGAAGGCGAGGGCGAGACGATCGAATACGACGGCAAGGCCGACCGCGTCAAGTTCATCAAGCGGGCCGAAATGCGGCGCTTTCGCGGTGCGACGCTCAACGACGAAACCGTCGGCAGCCTGATCACCTACGACAACACCACC
>JAZKFD010000150.1:0-46802 GCA_040386635.1 Pseudomonadota bacterium | reverse complement strand
TCAACCGCCCGGCCAAGTACAACGGCTTCACGCCGCGCATGTTTCGCGAGCTGGCCGAGGCCTACACCTTGCTGGACGACGACACCCAACTGCGCGTCGGCGTGCTTCACGCGTTCGGCAGACATTTCACGGCGGGTCTGGATCTGCCCACCATTGCCCCGCTGATGCAGCGCGGCGAGAAGGCGATTCCGCCCGGCCTCGTCGAGCCCACCGATCTGGGCACGCCGGGTTATCGGCGTCGCACCAAACCGATGGTCGTGGCGGTCAAGGGCATTACCTACACGCTGGGCATCGAGTTGATGCTGGCGGCCGACATCGTGGTGGCCGCGGACGATTGCCGATTCTCGCAACTGGAGGTCAAGCGCGGCATCATGGCCACCGGCGGCGCGACGCTTCGCATGGCGCAGCGCGCGGGGCTTGGCAACGCGATGCTCCACCTGCTCACCGGCGATGAGTTTGGAAGTACAGAGGCATTGCGGCTGAACTTCGTGCAGAAAGTCGTTGCAGCCGGACACGAGCTCGACGAAGCCGTGCGCATCGCGCAGCTGATTGCTGCGCAGGCGCCGCTGGCCGTTGTCGCGACGCGGCTCAATGCAGTGAAGTCGGTCGAGCAGGGGCCGATGGCGGCGATGCAGGAGTTCATCGATGTGCAGGCGAAGCTGGCCAACAGCGAAGATGCGAAGGAAGGCGTGCGGTCCTTCGTGGAAAGGCGGGTGGCGAGGTTCGAGGGGCGGTGACCGGTTGCGGGGTCAACTGAAGCTCATGTCTGGTGCAGATGGCCGACCCAAGATTACTCATCTGAAGGGATGCGCGAAGCTCTGCTGACAGAGACTGGCGTGTTGTCCTACAAGCAAAGCAGGGGTTTTCCCTACATTTCGGACGCTTAACGCCCTACGATGCTCCACCGGCTCTCCTTCGGGCCGGCAGCTACGGGAGTCACTGATCATCATGAATTCGCACAACCAGGGACGCGACTTGTCGGCGCTCGCAAACGACGCAATTTCCTACACCACGTCCTCGCTTGCCAGACATATGGATGAGTGCAGGCGCGCGCAGAGTCGGTGGTTCAGCGTGCAGGCGAGGGCCGAGCTTGCACACACGCTGGTTTCGTCCCGCCTGGTGACCTGCGGCGCACTGGTGGCGGTGTGCTGCCTCGCGCTGATCGCCGTTGCCTGAAGGAGCAGGCGCAGCAGCCCGACTGCGCAACCTCAGCACCTACGCCCGCGAATTTCTCAACGCACCGCCGGAGTTCTCCGAACCGGCAGTAAGGGCCGAACTCTTTGGCCGGCACCGCTTTGAGGAGCACGGCCGAAGCCTGGCCCAGGCGCAACCTGTATTGAACGATGGCGCCGGTGGCCGCACCTCGTTCTTCCCGCGTGTCGATGCAAACATAGCCGCTCTTCGGCGCGCCTACGACTACACCGCCAGCATGGCCAAGACGGGCCATTACGTCACGCCAGCGGCTGAATGGCTGCTGGACAACTTCCATCTGGTCGAAGCGCAACTGCTGCAGATTCGAGAAGGCCTTCCCAGGCACTATTACCGCAGCCTGCCCAAACTGGCGGTGGAGCACCTGCGGGGACTGCCTCGGGTTTATGGCATCTGCTGGGCCTACGTCGCGCACACCGACAGCGTTTTCAACAACGAGCTCTTCAGCGCCTTCATCCAGGCCTACCAGGAAGTCAGCGAACTGCGCCTGTCGGAGCTGTGGGCCTTGCCCACCACGCTGCGCGTCGTCCTGCTGGAAAACCTGCGCCGGGCCGCGGACAGCATTGCGCACAGCAAGGTCGCCCGCGAACTCGCCCATGCGGTGTGGGATAAGGCTTCGGAGTGGCTCGAGCCGGAGCTCGAGGGCCTGCTGGTCTCGATGCAGCAGCGCCACATCCAGCGCGCCTTCCTCACCCAGCTCTGGCAACGGCTGCCGCCGGACGCACCGCCCGATCAGCCCCTGGTGCGCTGGCTGTCCCGCCACTGCCCCGACGGCGCCGCGCTGGTCGCCGAAAGCCAGGCAGCGCAGGTGAACGCCAACCTGACGGTCAGCAACATCATCACGATGCTGCGTCTGATCGGCCAGGTCGACTGGGTGCGAACGATCGAGCCTCTCAGTCATTCGCTGCAGGAACTGTCGCGGATCGCGAGCTTCGCCGACGAGAGCGATATCACCCGCACCCAGCTCACCCATGCCATGGAGCGCCTGGCCAAGCGCAGCGGTCGCAGCGAACGCGAGGTCGCCCAACGGGTGGTGACAGCCGTGATTGCTGAACGCGACAGGGGCGCGAGCGATCCGGCCGTGCTAACGGCCGGCTGGCACCTGTTGGGGCCGGGGCGCTCCGCACTCGACAAAGACCTGGGCATTGCTGCATCGCGCCGGATTCCGCGGCGCGGGCCCGGCCGCCTCACCTGGTACCTGCTTGCCATCGGCATTGCGACGGGGCTGCTGCTCTGGCTTGTCTCGCATCGGGTCACACCCGAGGGCGCTGTGGCGTGGCTGGCACTTGCGCTGCTGCTGTTTCCGGCGTCGGAAGCGGCAGGGTCCCTGGTTCACCGGCTACTGGCCGAGTCGCTCAAGATCCATGTGCTGCCCCGCCTGGCGTTTCCCGACGGGATTCCAGCCGTGCATCGAACCCTGGTGGTGATGCCTTCGATGCTCGGATCGGCTTCGTCGATCCGAGCGCTCGCGGCTCGCCTGGAGCTGCATTACCTGGCCAACCGCGAGGACAATGCACAGTTCGCGCTGCTCACCGACTGGCCCGACGCCCCACAGGCGAGCCGCGCGGACGATGCACAGCAGCTTGCGCTGGCTGTCGGCGAAGTCGCGCAGCTCAACGCCCGGCATCCGGCGCCGCACGGACAAGCCCCCCGCTTCCTTGTCCTGCACCGTCCGCGCATCTTCAGCGAAACGCAGCAAACCTGGATGGGCTGGGAGCGAAAGCGCGGCAAGCTCGAACAGCTCATTCGCGGCCTGGCCACAGGCGACTTCAGCGGATTCGCGCCGCTCGATGGTGCCTTTGCGCTCAACCCCCAGATTCGTTACGTCGTCACGCTCGACAGCGACACCGGCCTTCCGGTGGGCACTTTGCGAGAGCTCGTGTCCATCGCGGCCCATCCCCTGAACGAGCCCCGCCTCGATGCCATCGGCTCCCGTGTGATCGAAGGGCATGCCATCCTGCAGCCGCGCATCGTCACCCCCCTGCCCGATAGCGCCGAACGCACGCCCTATCACCTCCTGTTCGCCGGCCGATGCGGCATCGACCCGTACAGCGCTGCCACCTCGGATGTGTATCAGGATCTGTTCGGCACCGGCTCGTTCATCGGCAAGGGATTGCTCCATGTGCAGGCCTTGCATGCGGTACTGGATGCACGTGTTCCGCCGGAAGCGATGCTCAGCCACGACCTCTTCGAAGGCACGGTCGCCCGCTGCGCCTATGTGAGCGACGTCGCGCTGGTCGAAGATCACCCCAACCATGTTGGCGTAGCGGCCTCGCGCATTCATCGCTGGATTCGGGGCGACTGGCAGTTGCTGCCGCTGATGGCAAGCGCCGGGCGTTATGGCATCGACACCCTGGGCTTCTGGAAGATGGCCGACAACCTGCGCCGTTCGCTGGTTGCACCCACGGCTGTCACGCTGGTGGCCCTTGCCGTGTTCGGAAATGTCGTGGCGCTGCCCACCGTGCTGGCCGTGATCGTGGCGGCATTGCTGGCAGGTCCGTTGATGGGGGCGCTGGCCGGTCTCATTCCCACGCGACGCGGATTCGTCTGGCAGCATTTCTTCCGGGTCGGCGGGGTCGAGCTTGCCAAGGCGCTGGGTGCGGCGGCATGGCAATTCAGCCAGCTCGCCTCGAGCGCGCGCCTGAATGCCGATGCCATCGTGCGAGCGTTGTGGCGCATGGCCGCCTCCCGCCGTCAGCTGCTTGAATGGACCACGGCCGAGCAGGCGCAAGCCTCGGCGCAGCTGGATTTCCCATCCTTCCTCAAACAGGAGCGATGGACTGTTCTTGCGTGCGTGATCGCGGCGTTTGCGGCGACCCGGGGCAGCTATCCGGTCGCCGGATCGCTGCTCTTCGGTCTGTGGGCGCTGGCGCCCCTGGGCGCATGGTGGGCCAGCCGCCCAAAGGCCAGCCGTCCACCGCTGGGCGAAGACGAGAAGCGCTACCTGATGGCGCTGGGTCGCGACACCTGGTCATTTTTTGAACGCTGCGTCACCGAACAGGAAAATCACCTGCCGCCCGACAACCTGCAGATGGTGCCGGAGCCCACGATCGCATCGCGAACATCGCCGACGAACATTGGCCTGTACCTTACGGCGGCGTGCTGTGCGCACGAGTTCGGCTGGATCGGCACGCGCGAGCTGGCCGGCCGTCTCGACCTCACGCTGTCCACCATCGAAGGCCTTCCAAAACACAACGGCCATCTCTACAACTGGTACGACACGCGCAGCCTTGCGGTGCTGCAACCTGCGTATGTTTCCACCGTCGATAGCGGCAATCTGGCGGGTCTGCTCATCACCGTGGCGCAGTCGCTGCGCGCGGTGAAGACGGGTGGCGCACCGAGCGCTATGGGCGGCGAACTCCAGCGCCTCGCGCTGCGCTGCGAGACGCTGGCCGATGCCATGAACTTCCGCCCGCTCTACAGCGCACGCCGGCACCTGTTTCACATCGGTCTTCGCGTCGCCGAAAACGAACTCGACGCCGGCTACTACGATCTGCTGGCTTCCGAATCGCGACTGACCAGCCTGCTCGCGATTGCCAAGGGCGACGTGCCGCGGCAGCACTGGGGCGCACTGGGGCGGCCGTTTCTCACTGTGGGCTTCTTGCCGGGACTGAAGTCCTGGTCGGGTTCGATGTTCGAGTACCTGATGCCTTCCCTGGTGATGGCCGAACCCGAGCATGGTCTGCTCAGTGTGTCCGCCCGGGCTGCAGTGCAAGAGCACCAGGCGTTCGGCAAAGCCAGCGGACTGCCCTGGGGCATCTCCGAGTCGGCCTACTTTGCGCAGGACCATTCGCTGGCCTATCAGTACGGACCTTTCGGCGTGCCGCGCCTGGCGTTACGTCGCACGCCGCCGACAGACCGCGTGATCGCGCCCTACGCCACCCTGATGGCCGCGATGTTCGATCCGCAGGGCGCGGTGGCGAATCTGCGTGCACTGGAAAAGCTGGGGGGCCGCGGCGAGTTGGGGATGTACGAGGCCATCGACTTCACGACGCAGCGCCAGGTCAAGGAAGGCGACCACACGGTTGTGCAGACCTTCATGGCGCATCACCATGGCATGGCGATCGTCGCGCTGTGCAACCTGCTGTGCGAGCAGGCACCGCGCCGGTGGTTTTCTGCGTCGCCGCAGATTCGTGCGCACGAATCGCTCCTGCATGAAAACACGCCGCGACAAGTAGCGCAGACGCCTGATCCCCGGGCCTTGCCGCAAACCCTGACGGATGTGCGAACCGATGCCGTCCGTACGCGTGAAATCAATCCCGACGCCGGTTTGCCAACGCCGACCCAGTTGCTTTCGAACGGCCGGTACAGCCTGATGCTGCGGGCCAACGGAGCGGGCGCTGCGCGCTGCAACGGGCAGGCGATCACCCGCTGGCGGGACGATCTGGCGCGCGACGGCTATGGCACCTTTCTCTACTTACGGGAGATCGGCACAGACACGGCAGCGCCGCTTTCAGAACTCGTTTCGCTCACATCGATCCCCGCCCCCGGAACCGGCTGGCGCTATCGCACGCGCTTTCTCTCCGACCACGTGGAATACGAAGCGCGAAGCGCCCGGCTTGCCAGCAGCATGACCGTGCTGGTCAGTCCCGAAGACGACACCGAAGTGCGCTCGCTGGTCCTGACCAACCTGGGCGCAGAAGAGCTTCGGCTCGAAGTGATGACCTACGGCGAAGCGGTGCTCGCGCCGCAGCGCGCCGATGAGGCCCACCCTGCCTTCTCCGGCATGTTCGTGCAGGCCAGCTGGAACCCCCAGTCGCGCGCATTGAGCCTGTCACGCCGTCCGCGCCTGGAGGGCGACGCGGTGATGTCCGTGGCCCACGTGCTTGCGCTTGCCGACGCCCAGGTCGAGCAAGTTGGCTGCATGGTGGACCGGCGGCTCTTTCTGGGTCGCAACCGCAATGTCTCGCAGCCTGAAGTTGCCGGCCAACCCTGGACCTCCGAGGGCCCGGTCGATACCGGGCTGGATCCGATCGCCAGCATCCGGCTGACGATTCGCATTGCGCCGGGCGCGGTGGCGCGCCTTTGCTTTGTCACGCTGGCCGCGCCCAGCCTGGAAGACCTCGAGCCGCGCATCGACCGCTACCTGCAACCCACGCAGGTTCAACGCGCCATGCGCACGGCCTCCACGCTGGCACAGGTGCGATTGCGCGACCTGGACCTCTCGCCCGACGTCATGGGTGCGCTGCAGGACATGACCACCGCGCTCGCGTATGCCGCGCCACGACCCGGACGGGAAACGGGGCTGGTCGATCAGCGTGTGCTGTGGCGACTGGGCATCTCCGGCGACAAGCCCATCGTGCTGGTGCGCATTCACCTGGCCAACGGATTGCCGCTGGTGGACAGCCTGCTGCGCGCGCAATCGTGGTGGCAGTTCGGCGGTCAGGGCGTGGACCTGGTCGTCCTCAACGGAGAGCCCAACGCGTACCTGATGCCACTGCAGCGTGACATCACCGCCTTGCGTGACAGGCTGGCCGACAAGACACAACACAGTGTCGGGCCCTACAACCCCGGCGCCGTATTCCTGCTGCGCGACCAGGACATCTCCGGCGCGGAGAAGGCCACGCTCACGGCACTGGCGCGCTTCGTCTTCAATGCCGACGGCCGGCCGCTGGATGTACAGGTCGCGACCTGGCATCAGGCCTGGGCAGCGCAGGTCGGCGAATCGCAAAAACAGGTGCAGCCAACGGCGTCGCCGCGTCCGGCCGCTGGCGCAGCAACAGCGGATGCGCCGACGACCCCGATGGCACCGCCAGCACCAGCCAAGGGCGCCTTCGATGCCGCGAGCGGAGAGTTCATCTTCGATCTCGCATCCGGCCAGCGCACCCCACGCCCCTGGGTGAACGTGATCTCCAACCCCTCGTTCGGCTTCCAGGTTTCAGAGGTCGGAAGCGGCTTCACCTGGTCGGGCAACAGCCGCCTGCACCAGGTCACGCCCTGGTCGAACGATCCCGTGCGCGATACCTCCAGCACGCACTGGTTGCTGCACGACCGCGACAGCGGCGCCCAGCTGGCCCTGACCTCCGGGCAAGGCGCAGGCGGCAACGCGCACCACCGCGTCCGTCATGGGCAGGGCTACACCGTGATCACCGCGCAACTGGACGGGCTGGAAACAGAGCTCACCTTCTTCGCCGCGATGGAGCAACCGGTGCAGCTCGTGCAGCTTCGCATCACGAATACGGGTGCGGCCACCCGGCGGCTGCGGGCGCTGGCCTGCGCCGAGTGGGAACTCGGTGATTCGCTCACGCAGCGGCGCACCTTGCACACCTGGCGCGACGAAACGGCCCCGGCCCTCTACGCCCAGCAACGGGAACAGCGCGCGGGCTTCGGCGCAGGAACGGCGTTCCTGGCGGTGTCGGGCGACCAGCCCGTGCAATGGACTTGCGACCGCACCGAACTTTTCGACGCCGCAGGACGCCTGGCAGCGCCACAGCAACTGATGCAGCGCAGCGGCATCGTCGATCCGGCGGCAGCTATTGCACGCGACATCGATCTGTCCGCCAGGCAGACCACATCGATGACCTTCGTGCTCGGTCATGCGGCGGATGCAGCGGCAGCCCAATCACTGGCCCTGGACTGGAGGAACCGCTACACCGAACGCGAACTGGCCAAGGTGAAATCGTGGTGGTCCGACCTGCTCTCGGCGGTGCAGGTTTCCACGCCCGATCCACTGTTCGACGCGATGGTCAACCGCTGGCTGCTCTACCAGACCGTGACGTGCCGCCTGTGGTCCAAGGCGGGCTTCTACCAGGCAGGCGGCGCTTTCGGCTATCGCGACCAGCTGCAGGACGCAATGGCTCTGGCGTGGTCCGACCCTGGCCGGCTGCGCTCCCAGATCCTGCTGAACGCATCACGGCAGTTTCCTGAAGGCGATGTGCAGCACTGGTGGCACGCACCCGGCGGCGAAGGTGTGCGAACCCACTTTTCCGACGACCTGCTGTGGTTGCCGTTTGCCACGGCTCATTACCTGGATACGACCGGCGACGCATCGCTGCTCGACGAGAGCGTGGAGTTCATCGACGGCCCGCCGATTCCTCCCGGCGCGGAAGACGCCTACTACGCCCCATCGGCGAGCGGGCAGTTCGCCACGCTGTTCGAGCACGCGGCCCGGACCATCGACAAGAGCCTGGAAACCGGCCCGCATGGATTGCCGCTGATGGGCACCGGCGACTGGAATGACGGCATGAATCGCGTGGGCCATGCCGGTCGGGGCGAATCGGTGTGGCTCGGCTGGTTCCTGTGCGCCGTGGTGGAAAAGTTTGCCCTGGTCGCGCGCGCCCGTGGCGAAGGCGACCGTGCACGGCGATGGGAAGAAGCACGCCTGGGCTGGATCGCCGCGCTGCACGCTGACGGCTGGGATGGCCAGTGGTTCCGCCGCGCGTTCTTCGACAACGGCGCGCCGCTGGGCTCATCGGCCAATGCAGAGTGCCGCATCGACCTGATCGCGCAGGCCTGGTCGGTGCTGTCGGGTGCGTCCACGCCCGAGTTCACCCGCCAGGCGATGGCCTCGATGGACCGCGAACTGCTCGACAGGGACGCGGGGCTGCTGCACCTGCTGCACCCACCGCTGCAGAACGCCACCAACAACCCCGGCTATATCCAGGCCTACCCGCCCGGCGTGCGCGAAAACGGCGGGCAGTATTCACATGCCGCCGTGTGGGCTCTCATGGCGCAGGCGCAGCAAGGTGATGTGGAAGGCGCGTGGCGCAGCTTCGCCTGGCTGAGCCCCGCGCACCGAAGCGCCAGCGAATCGCAGGCTGCGGCATATGAGCTGGAGCCCTACGTCATGCCCGGCGATATCTACGGCTCGCCCCCGTACACCGGTCGAGGCGGGTGGAGCTGGTACACCGGGTCCGCCGCGTGGCTCTACCGCGCAGCGACCGAAACGCTGCTGGGAATCACGGTGGAGGCCGGTCGTATTTCGATGGCGCCGCGCGTTCCGCCCGCATGGGACCGGTTCGACGTGGACCTGAATCTGGGTGGGCGCAAGCTGCGCCTGGCCTGGCGACGGCAACCCACGAGTGACGAGACAGGCAGCGCGCACCGCACGGTCGAGGCGGGCGAGTGGCTGGAGTTGCATGAACTGCCTGAAGGGGCATTGGTGGTGGTGCAGGGCTGATCTTGCACCCCAGGCTCTCAACCTCTCGACGTCGAACCCATCAAGCCATGCGCTGGAGGCGCGCCGATTCCTCCAGCCGCGCATCTTCGATTTCGCGAAGCACGCCTGACAGGTCCACCGATCCCGCGGCCGGCTCATAGCGACCCGTGAGCGGCGTATCTGGAGCGAGCATGCCACTGGCATACAGCGCCCAGATCTCCGGTCCGTATTTCGTCGCGAGCAAGTCGGGGGCGAAACGACCGAAATAGGTGCGCAGGTTATCGACGTCCCGCATGAGCATCCGCGCTGCATGGTTGTTTCCCGCAGCATCCACCGCCTGCGGCAGGTCGATGATCACCGGACCGTCCGCGGCCAGCAGGATGTTGAATTCCGACAGGTCGCCGTGGATCACGCCCGCGCACAGCATGAGCACCACTTCACCGATCAACGAAGCATGGTGCTGCCGCGCCTGGGCCGGCGTAAAGTCGAGGTCGTTCAGCCGTGCTGCCGCGTCCCCCTGCTCATCGACCACTAGTTCCATCAACAGCACGCCCTCGTGAAAGTTGATCGGCCTTGGCACGCGCACGCCCGCTGCAGCCAGCCGGTACAGCGCATCGACTTCCGCGCTTTGCCACGCCGCCTCCTGTTGCTGGCGGCCATAGCTGGTGCGCTTGGCCATTGCCCGGGCCTGCCGGCTGTTGCGCACCTTGCGGTTCTCGGTGTAATCGACGGCCTGCCTGAAGCTGCGGTTGTTCGCTTCCTTGTAGATCTTGGCGGCGCACGTTTCCTCTCCGCTGCGCACCACGTAGACATCGGCTTCCTTCCCGCTCTTGAGCTGCCGCACCACGGTGTCGATGAGGCCTTCGGCCAGGAGGTTTTGCAGACGGGCGGGTGCTTTCATGCATGGATTGTGGCTTGTAGACGAAACCGGGCGCGGGATCTAGCATTGCGCAACTTCATGGAGATGCCATGTCTGACGCCGCCTCCTCCACCCCGTTGCAGGCCTACGCAACGCTGCCGGGGCCGCCGCCCCTGCCGCTGCTGGGAAATGCGCACCAGATCCGCCCGGATGTCTTTCACCAGCAGATGGAAGCGTGGGCAGCGCAGTACGGCCGGCGGTTCCGGTTCCGGATTACCAACCGGACCTTCATGGCCGTGAGCGACCCG
This sequence comes from Pseudomonadota bacterium, assembly GCA_040386635.1. Lineage (GTDB taxonomy): Bacteria > Pseudomonadota > Gammaproteobacteria > Burkholderiales > Burkholderiaceae_C > Ramlibacter. The sequence continues at coordinate 36,328 of JAZKFD010000150.1, read as the reverse complement.
GACGCCATCGCATCGGTGCTCAAGCGCCGGCCGCAGGCCTTCCTGAAAGGCTCACGGCTGGTGCAGGTTGCCAGGGACCTCGGAATCCACGGCGTCTTCAGCGAGAACGGTGATGCGTGGCGCAGGCAGCGCCTGCTGGTGATGGCAGGCCTGGACCCCGCGCACCTTCGCAACTACCTTCCCGCCATCGTCACGGTCACGCGCCGCCTGCGCGCGAGATGGACCACGATGGCTGAGGCCGGCCACGAAATCGACCTGCTCCAGGACCTGATGCGCTACACGGTGGACGTCACGACCTGCCTGGCCTTCGGTCATGACCTGAACACCATCGAGCAGGGTGATGAAGTCGTGATCCAGAAGCATCTGAGCCACCTGTTTCCCACGCTGTTCAGGCGCGTCCTGGCGCCTGTCGATGTGCGTCACTGGATCCGGGACTCCGAAACGCAGAAGCATGTGGTCGCGCTGAAAGAGGCGGTTGCCGGATTCATCGCTGTGGCACGCGAGCAGCTGGCCCGGTCGCCAGAGCTTGTCTCCCACCCCGACAACCTGATCCAGGCGATGGTTGCCGCGCGCGATACGCAGGACGGCCTGTCCGACGACGAGCTCTCTGGCAATGTGTCAACGCTGCTGCTGGCGGGCGAAGACACCACCGCCCATACGATGGCCTGGATGCTCTGGCTGATGAGCCAGAACCCGGCCGCGCTCGACAGGGCCAGGGCCGAGGTCGATGCCGTGCTGGGCCAGGGACAGGTGCCCGACAACCTGGAGCAGATCGCGGGCCTCGACTATCTGGACGCATGCGCCAACGAAGCCATGCGGCTCAAACCCGTGGCCCCCATCAACATCCTGCAGGCGGCGCAAGACATCGAAGTCGATGGGGTGCTGGTACCTGCCGGCACGTTCGTGGTGTGCGTGATGCGCGCCGCCGGCCTCGATGCCGACAACTTCGAGGAGCCGGCACGCTTTCGCCCCGAACGCTGGCTGCAGGGCGATATGGCCGACCACAGCGCGTCTGCGAACGGTCGCATGTTCAGCGCGAAACGAACGGTCATGCCCTTCGGTGCAGGTCCGCGGGTTTGTCCGGGGCGCTACCTCGCGCTGGTCGAAATCAAGATGGTGATGGGCATGCTGCTGTCGAACTTCGAGATTCAGAAGGTTCATTGCGAAACCGGCGAGCCCCAGGAGCGGCTCACGCTCACAATGGCCCCCGTGGGCCTGCAGATGCTGCTCAAGACAAGGCCCGGCATCGCTGCAGACGAAAGGACATCTTGCAGATCAACATCCGAATCGGCGCCGGCGCCGTCCTGACGGCCGCGCTGCTGGCCTATGGCGTCTGGCATGCGTGGGACCGGGGCTGGCTCGATCGCGGCAGGGGCGCCCCGGCGTCCATGAACAGCGGCCGGGAGCCCGAATTCATTCCGACCAATGGCGGCGTGCTGACCATCGCCTGGGTCAAGGGTTACGAAACCTTCGAGCGACGCAGCGCCTCCGAAATGGACGTTGGCGGCATCCAGGTGCCGTTGCCGTTTGGTGAAACCGTCTCGGAAATCTCCACGGCGGCCAAATACCAGTACCAGATCCGGCTCGAAAAGAAATGGCCGATGCGCTGCTCGGACGAGGTGTGCGTGGTGCGAACCGGTCCGGTGGAGCTGGCAGAGCCGGTGGCCATCTACCACGAGCAGACGACACGCAAGACTGCCAGCGGATGGGCCCGTTTCGACAAGGCGCAAAACCTCGAAGCACTCAACCGGGCGCTAGACCCCGCACTCAAGGCCAGGGGAAATGCGGCACGCAATCGCGATGTGGGTCTGCGCGATGGCCGGGCCGAAGTCGCGAAGTTTGTTCGCCAGTGGATGGTCGGGCAGAAACACGGCGACCGCCGGATCGTCGTTCTCTACCCGGGAGAAGAGCTCGTGGACGGCAAGCCGGTGGGGTCGCAATAGCAAGACCGCGCACGGGGGCTGCGCTCAGCCGGCTGCGCGCATCCCCTGGCCGGCGCGAAATGCCTTCACCAGCGGCTCAAGCCCTGCCAGCGTCAGTGGCTTGCTCACCACGCCCAGAAGGCGCACATCACAGGCGGCAGCCTGCTGCAGGACGAGACCCATCTGACTCACGCTCAACGCGCTGTTGAGGATCACGGCCACCCCACTCCCGCAGCCGGCGAGCCGCCTGAGCAACTCGCTGCCGTCCATCCCGGGCATCGAGAGATCGAGCACCAGGATGTCCACCGGCGGTGTAGCACCCTGTAGTTCTTCAAGCGCCTTCCCACCGTCTTCCACGCCCACGACCGAGAGCGCACCGGCCCGCAGCAGGAGCTTGATGATGAGATCGCGCTGGAAACCATGGTCTTCGACCACGATGAATCGCAGGCCGGTGCAGGTTTTTTCCGGCGCCAGCGTGGGCGCCGCTTGCGCCGCTTGAGGATGGCCCAGGCCGGCCACTTCGCAAACGGACTCCAGGTAGGTATCGAGCGCTGCTGATTCCCTGTCGTAGAAAGCCATCGCTTCGCGCGAATTCGCCAGGCTCCGTGCGCGGCCCGCAAGCGACAGCAGCGAACACGCTTCAGCGACACCGGTAGCGCCGAGCATGAGGCAGGCGCCCTTGATGCGGTGCGCAATCCGGCCCATCTGATCGAAATCGTCGGCCGAAAATGCGAGATGCAGGCTACGCGTATCCAGCACATTGGCGCGCCGGAACTCGGCGATGATTTGTGCGCCTTCTCGCTGGCTGCCCTGCGCAATGGCAGCAAGGCGTTCGTGGTCGATCATCGCAGGTCCTCTTGAACGTTTTCAGGCCGAGGGGCCGATCGCCGCACTCGAAAAAGCAGGAGGTATTTGCGGATTGGCAATTGCTTGCCGCAATAGCGGCAGCATTTGCACGCGGTTCAGTTTAACCAGCGAGCGGATGAGCGCAAGACGGGTTACCCATTTGCAGGGCGCGGGCAACGCTGTTTGACGTATGAACATCGGGTCTGCAAATACCCATGCTCAGGAAATGGCGCGGCGCCCCCCTTAGGGAAATGGCTTAAGGCCAGGGCCGGACTGTGTTCGCCAACGTACCGACGCGCGATGTCATCGGCCCGCAAGATGGATCGATCCAATTGCGCAGGCCCTGCCCCCATGAACAGTACCCCCCAGAGCTCCGCCCATCCATTTGCCAAGGCGGCAACCGGCATTACCGGATTCGATGAAATCACGGGTGGGGGACTTCCTGCGGGGCGCACGACCTTGCTGGTGGGAGGGCCCGGCTCGGGCAAGACGATCTTTGCGCTGCAGTTCCTGGTCCATGGCGCGCGGATGAACGCCGAGCCGGGCATCTTTGTCGCCTTTGAAGAAGCGCCGGATCGCATCATCGGAAATTTCGAGGGCTTCGGCCTGAACCTGCCGTCGCTGCAGCCCGATAGCCTCTACTTCCTGGACGCCCAGGTCTCACCCGACCTCATTCAGTCGGGCAACTTCGATCTGAGCGGCATGCTGGCCGCGCTTGGGGCCCAGGCGCGGGCCATGGGCGCGCGACGTATCGTTTTCGATGCAATCGACATCCTGCTGGCGCTCCTGCCCGAGCCGGCTGACAAACGCCGTGAAATCTACCGGCTGCACCGGTGGTTGCTTGACCACGGCCTGACCGGACTTATCACGGCCAAGGACGGCGGCGACGAGGCGAGTTCCTTTACCCAGCAGCCCTTTGGTTTCATGCAGTTCATGGTGGACTGCGCCGTCGTGCTGAACCAGCGCGTGATTCTGGGCGTCTCCCAGCGCAACCTGCGCGTCCAGAAGTACCGGGGCTCGGGCTTTGACGAGAACGAATCACCTTTTGTCATCGGCACGGGGGGATTCGACGTCGCCGTGACCCGCAAGCTGGGAAACATGGATGCCAACGTCACCGCCGAGCGGGTGACCACCGGCGTCGAGCGGCTGGACACCATGCTCAGTGGTGGCTATTACCGGGGCGCCAGCGTGCTAATCACCGGGTTTCCAGGGACTGCCAAGACCACGCTGAGCGGCGCCTTCGCCCAGGGCGCATGTGATCGCGGTGACCGGACGCTTTTCGTCAGCTTCGATTCCGATGGCTCGGAAGTGATCCGCAACCTCGAATCCGTGGGCCTCCAGCTGGGCAAGCACGTCAGAAGCGGCCTGCTGCGGATGATCTCGGCGCGCACCATCACCGGCAGCGCAGAAACCCTGCTCGTGCGCATCAAGGCCCTGGCCAAAGAGCACGGCGCTCGATGCCTGGTGATCGATCCGGTCTCCACGCTGTCGAAATCAGGCAACGAGCTGACCGCGCACGGCGTTGCCGAGCGGCTGATCGACTGGACCAAGTCTGACAACATCACGATGGTGTGCACGAGCTTGCTGGACGAAATGTCCGGCGAGGTCGATGGCGGAACGCCCCTGCAGATTTCCACGCTGGCCGACACCTGGATTCACCTGAGTTACCTGGTGCAGGCGGGCGAGCGCAACCGCGGGATGTCGATCATCAAATCGCGCGGCACGGCCCACTCCAATCAGGTGCGCGAACTGATATTGAGCAATGAAGGCGTGACGCTTGCCGATATCTATACCGCAGGCGGCGAAGTGCTGATGGGCACCCTGCGCTGGGAAAAGGAAAGTGCAGAACGCGTTGCGAACGAAGTTGCTGAAGTCGCCAGCCAGCTCAATCTGGTGAGGCTCGATGCCGAAGAGGCTGTGCTTGAGGTGCGGGCAAAGTCCCTGCAGACCGAGCTGCTGGCCAAGCAGGTCGAAAAGACTCTGCTGACGCGTACCCGCGAGACCCGCGAGGGTGAGCTCAAACGCGGCCGGGAACGCGTGCGCGAACTGCGCGGCGCCGACGTCCCGGAGGGCGGTGTCAAGTGAATACCACCGTGAAATCGCACGTGCGCTTCAGTTTCCAGCTGTTTATCGCCGGGGGAACCCCCAACTCCCTCCAGGCGCAGGGCAACCTGAATGCGCTGTGCCGCCTGCACATGGCCGGCGAGTTCGAGATCGAAGTGATCGATGTTTTTCTGCAGCCCGAGCGCGCGCTCGCTGAAGGCATCCTGATGACGCCCATGCTCATCGTCCTGGAGCCTGCGCCGCGCAAGAGAATCGCCGGGACCCTGAGCAATAGCGCCATCCTTGCCGACGCACTGGGGCTGGACCCGGCGGCGCAATGACGGCTGACATCTTCCCCGGCGCCAGCGGGCCGGAAAGCGCAACGGGCGCCGAGATCAGGCGCCTCATCGACCTGCTGCATGACACCGACCAGCGCCTGGACGAACTGCTGGCCGGCCAGATCGACTCGGTCACCAATCAGGCGGGCCGCACCATCTTGCTGCAACATGCGCAAGGCGATGTGCGGCGAAGCGAGCTGGCCAGGCAGGCCTCGATACTCACGGCGCTACCGGACAGCATTGCGCTGATCGACTCCAGTGGCGTCGTCGTTTCCGTGAACAAGGCCTGGCGCGAATTCGCCGACGCCAATGCGCTGAGGTGGGACGCGCATGGCGTTGGCATCAATTACCTGGAGGTCTGCGACCGCGCCAGCGGACCGGATTCATCCGATGCCGCAGCTGTGGCCGCGGGCATTCGATCGGTGCTCTCGGGGGTGGCGGACGGCTTCTCGCTGCAGTACCCCTGTCACTCGCCAACCGTGCAGCGCTGCTTCCTGCTGCGGGTGGCGCCGCTGGTCGATGGCACCGGCAAGGGTGCGGTCATCATGCACACCAATGTCACCGACCAGTGGCTTGCGGCAAGGGAGATGTCTGCCCTGGCACTTCGCACGGAAGTTCGCGAGCGGCAGCTGAGCACGGCGCTGGCATCGATCACCGACTTCGTCCAGATCTACAACCCCGATGGCACGCTGGCCTACGCGAACCGGCCCCTGCTCGAGCTGTGGGGGCTGACACTCGAGCAGATCATCGGCAAGGACTTTCTCCAGCTGCACTACCCGCCGGAACTGGCGAGCCGTCTCAAGCGGCAGGTTCAGCACGTCTTCGCCACCAGGGAAAACGTTTCGGACGAAACGCCCTATGAGAGCGCGGCGGGCGTCCAAGGGTGGTACGAGTACATCTTTTCCCCGGCCGTGGCGGCCAGCGGCGACGTCGATTTCGTGATCGGCTCGACGCGTGACATCACTGAGCGGAAACGGGCCGAACATGCCCTGCGCAAGAGCGAAGCCGAATTTCGCATCCTGGCTGAAACCATCCCGCAGATCGTCTGGACGGCAGGACCGGACGGCGTGGCCAATTACGCCAACAACCGATGGTTCGAATACACCGGGCTGCAAGCCACAGGGGTAGGCGTCGACTGGGCGCGCGCGCTTCATCCGGACGACGCCACACCGTCACTGAAGAGTTGGCGTGCATCGGTGCGGTCGAAGTCGGTTTTCTCGGTTGAGGTCCGTCTGCGCGCGAGTGACGGCGAGTACCGGTGGTGGCTCATTCGCGCCCTGCCCGTGTTTGACGCCGATGCAAGCGTGCTCAAGTGGCTGGGGACCGGCACCGACATCCATGGACTGAAGGAGGCAAACGCCCAGCTCGAGCGGCGCGTCGAAGAGCGCACGGCGCAGCTGCGCCTGGCGCAACAGCAGGCCGAAAGCGCCAGCAAGGCCAAGTCCGAGTTCCTGGCGACCATGAGCCACGAGATTCGCACGCCCATGAACGGCGTGATCGGCATGATCGAAGTGCTGCAGCAAAGCAGTCTCCAGCAGCATCAGATGGAGATGACCGACCTGATTCGCGAATCCGCGTTTTCGCTGCTGCAGATCATCGAAGACATCCTTGATTTTTCGAAAATCGAGGCCGGCCAGCAGAAAGTGCACAACGAGCCGCTGGTGCTGCGCGAATGCATCGAGCGGGTCTGCCGCATGCTCGATCAACTCGCCTTCAAGCAGGGGGTGCGCCTGACCGTTTTCGTGGATCCCGCACTGCCGCAGGTGGTCATGGCCGACGAGGGCCGGCTGCGTCAGGTGCTGGTCAACCTGGTGGGCAACGCGATCAAGTTCTCGGGCGGCCTCGCCCTGCCCGGAATGGTGGCGGTTCGTGCGGTTACGGCGCCCCCGGGTACGGACAGAGACACGGCCGTCGATACGGCCACGGAATCGGTCACCGTTGAAATCACCGTCGCTGACAACGGCATCGGCATCGACGAATCCACGCTGGAGCGCCTGTTCACCCCATTTGCACAGGCCGACCACTCGACCACACGCCGCTATGGCGGCAGCGGCCTGGGCCTGGCGATTTCGGACATGCTGCTTCGCCTCATGGGAGGCAGCGTGTCGGTCAGGAGCAGCCTGGCCAAGGGCTCGACCTTCACCGTCCGCCTGCCGCTTCGAACCGTGCGCGCGCAGCCGGTCATCCGCAGTACGCCCGTGCTGCGGGGAATGCACTGCCTCATCGTGGGCAAGGACAAACAACTGGGCGATGATCTCGGGGCCTATATCAGCCATGCAGGAATGGTGGTGGAGCGGGCGTTCAGTGTTGCCGAGGCTGCACGTTCACCCGTTATTGCGGGCGTGTCGTTCTGGCTCATGCTGCCGGACTCGTCGGCAGCTGCGAACGAGCTGCAAGCCGTGTGCCGAAGTTCGCCGACTTCGCAGACCCAGCTGGTTGTTCTGGGCTGGGGGCGGCGCCGCACCCCACGGCTGGAAGCATCCGGCATGGTGACGCTGGACGCGGATGCGCTTGCACAACCCACGCTCCTGCGCGCCTTCGAGATGGCCTGCGGAATCCTGGTGGCGGAAAGAGCGCCGGCACCCACAGCCTCGAAGAGCGTGACCCGCTTCGGCCCGGGCGGCGACCGTGCTCGCGCCGGCGGCCCGCTGATCCTGGTGGCAGAGGACAATCAGACCAACCGGCTGGTGATCCTGAAGCAATTGGCGCTGCTGGGGTTTTCAGCCCATGTGGCCACCGATGGAGTCGAAGCCCTGGAGCACTGGCGCACCGGTGCGTATTCGATGGTGCTCACCGATCTTCACATGCCGAAGATGGACGGCTACGGGCTGGCCCAGGCGATACGCGCCGAGGAGGTGCCCGGATCGCACGTTCCCATCATCGCGGTGACCGCGAACGCGCTGCGCGATGAAGAGATCCGGTGCCGGGCCGCGGGCATGGACGGCTACCTGAGCAAGCCCGTGCTGCTTGCCCAGCTGGGGGCCGCGATCGGCTTGCACCTCTCGCCGGCAAAAACGTCGGTGCGGGGGTCCGATGAAGCCGCACCCGCAGTGGTCAATCTTGAAATCCTCATGGAAACCGTTGGCGACGACCCGCACGATGTCACCGAAGTGCTGCATTCGTTTGCCCAATCGGCACGCAGTTCGGCGGCGGCGCTGACTATTGCGATGCAGGCGCCGGGCATCGCTGGAGGCGCCCCTGCCCAGGACGTCGCAGGGCTTGCGCACCAGATCAGGGGCGCAGCCGCATCCATTGGCGCCGTTCGACTGGGGGAAAGCTGCAACGAGCTCGAACAGGCGGCGCTAAGCGGGCTCGGAGGGGAGCTTGCAAGGCTGCACGGACTGCTGCAAGATGAACTGGTCGCCGTGCTCGCATTCATCCAGGCGCGCCAATTGCCGTGAGGCATTGCCTCAGGTCGCGGCCCTCACTCGCCTTGCGGAAGGTGCACGGTCGGAATCGCACTTGCGTTGGTCATGACCTGCTTTTGCGGCAGGTAGTGCAGCAGCAGGTCGGTTTCCTTCTTGACGACGGCGTAACACTCGCAGCTCATCTTCTCCAGCCGGGGGCGGTCGAGCACCGTGATCATGCCGCGGGCGTACGAGATGACACCCAGCTGCTCGAGCTTCGCCGCGGAATTGCTGACGCCGGAGCGGCGAACACCCAGCATGTTGCTGATGAACTCCTGCGTCATGGTCAACCGGTTCCCCGCCAGGCGGTCCATCGAAAGCAGGAGCCAGCGGCACAATTGCTGATCGATCGTGTGGTGCCGGTTGCACACCGCCGTCTGGGCCACCTGCGTGATCAGGGCCTGCGTGTAGCGCAGCATGAGCAGGAGCAGTTCGCCATGCCGGTTGAATTCATCCTTGACGCGCGTCCTGGGCAGGCGGTACGCGTGGCCCGCGCTCTGCACGACCGACCGGCTCGGCGTGCTTTCGCCGCCCATGTACAGCGTGATGCCAAGAAGACCTTCGTTGCCGACCACTGAAATCGCGGTCGATGCACCGTTTTCCATCAGGTATTGCATCGAGATGATGGAGTCGGTCGGAAAGTAAACGTGGCGCATAGGGCGCCCCGCCTCGTACATGAGGGCACGCAATGGCAGCTCTGCCAGCTCCAGGTGCGGGAACAGGCGCCCCTGTACGGCAGGAGACAGTGCTGCCAGCAGGTGGTTCTGGGCCGGATGCGGAGCAACCGATTTGTGCGGTGCGTCAGGGTCGTTGGGTCGCTTTGACATCGAAACGCAGTGTAAATCGCCCCCGACCCGACGCTTATGTCGGACACCGTACAGAAGCTCAGGTAGCATGTGCCGACAATTGCCGCTTCATCTGGAAAAGCCCATGGGTCTGCAAGTCTTCCGGCTGTATGTGACTGCAGCATCCCCCATCTCCGCACGCGCCATCGTCAACGCCAGGCGCTTCATGGCGTTGCGGCTGCCGGGCGAGCACGTTCTTGAAATCCTTGATATCGCCGGCCATGTTCAACACGCCATGGCAGACCAGGTGATTGCTTCACCCACGCTGGTCCGCGTGACGCCCGCGCCCACGCGTCGAATCATCGGAGACCTGAGCGACGTCGTGATGCTGGAAACGTCTCTGGGCATTTCGTCCGCCGAGGACCTGTCATGACTGCCGCCGCGCTGCTGCCGGCAGCGTCGGGCAGCGAGACCGATGAACTGCGCGAGCGCGTGCGCGAACTCGAAGAAGCGCTGCATGCGATCCGCGCCGGCCAGGTTGACGCGTTCGTCATTTCTGGCGCAGTGGCAACCTCCCGCCACGCCAGCGCAGCGGCCGACCGCCTGCGCCAGGAAACGCTCGAACAGATGCGCGACGCGGTGCTGGCGTTCGACCACGCGGGACACGTGGTCTATATGAATCCGGCTGCGGAGCTGCAATACGGATGGGCCTCGGTGGAGGCGCTCGGCCGGCCGAGCTGGGAACTCTATGAAGAGATCACCGATGTTTCCGGCGCCGATGGTTCGACGCCCTCGTCCCCCACCTGCGTTCACGTGCTGCGGGACGGCCGCTCCATTCACGTGGAAGCGACTGTCTCGCCGCTGCTGGATGGAGCCGGCAAGGTGTTCGGCACGGTGGCGGTCGTCCGCGACATCACCGATCGCAAGGGCGCCGAAGACCGGCGAAACGCGCTCGCCCGGCTCGGCGAGCATCTGCGCCATGCCCAGGACCCCCGTGACGCAGGCGTGGCCGCCGAGCTGGCGCTGACTGCCGGCCTGGCTGCCGCTCACGCGGCCTGCCTGTGGTCGGATTCGCATACGCTCGAGTCGGCTATGGCACAGGCCCTGCGGCCCGAGGCGCCCGGGCTGATTCGCTGCGCGCCCATCCAGGTGACGGACACCGTGACAGCGGTCCTCGCTGCATGGAGCCCCGACGACAGCCACATATGGACGGCGGCCGAGATCGAATTCGCGCGCGAAGTCGCAGACCGCACCCGATCGACCTTCGAACGCATTGCCGCTGCCGCCGCCCTGCGCGAAAGCGAAGCGCGCCTGCGGCATGCCAACGAAAACCTCGAAACCGCCATCGCCCTTCGGACCAACGAATTGATGATCGTCGAGGAAGCGCTGCGCCAGGCGCAGAAAATGGAAGCCGTGGGTCAGTTGACCGGCGGCCTCGCCCACGATTTCAACAACCTCCTGGCTTCCATCAGCGGCAGCCTGCAGGTGCTGCGCATGAAGCTCGCGCGCGGTCAGAGTGAAGGCTGCGAGCGCTACATCGACATGGGGCTCGAATCGGTCAAGCGCGCCGCCGCGCTGACGCAACGGCTCCTGGCGTTCGCAAGGCGCCAGACGCTTGATTCCAGGCCAACCGACGTGAACCGCCTGGTTGCCGGCATGGAAGACCTGATCCAGCGCACCGTCGGCGCGGCGGTTGCGATCGAAGTGGCGGGCTCAGAGGACCTGTGGACCACGAATATCGATCCTCCGCAACTTGAAAGCGCGCTGCTGAACCTGTGCCTGAACGCCAGGGACGGAATGATGCCCGGCGGCGGCCAGGTGACGATCAGCACCGCCAATGTCCGCATCGACAGCTGCACCGATACAGAGCAGGGCCTGGCACCCGGAGACTACGTCGTGCTGTCGGTAGCCGACACCGGCTCGGGCATGTCGCCCGAGACCATCGCGAGAATCTTCGACCCCTTCTTCACCACCAAGCCCCTGGGTCAGGGAACTGGCCTGGGCCTGTCGATGGTGTACGGCTTCGTGCGGCAATCCGGAGGCCAGGTGCGGGTGGTCTCGGATGTGGGACGCGGCACCACCATGAGCCTGTACCTGCCGCGCCACCAAGGCGCGCCGGAGGCAGCGGAAGATGAGGCCGTGGCAACGGCGCTGGCGGGCGGACAAGGTGAAACCGTGCTGCTGATCGAGGACCAGGACTCGATCCGGATCGTCATCGCTGAAGTACTCACCAGCGCGGGCTACCGCGTGAGGACCGCGGGCGACGGTCCTTCGGGCCTGCAATTGCTGCAGGAGCAGGGACGCGTGGACCTGCTCATCACCGACGTCGGCCTGCCCGGCGGCCTCAACGGACGCCAGGTCGCCGATGCAGGACGCATCAGCAGGCCGGGGCTCAAGGTGCTTTTCATCACGGGCTACGCAGAAAACGCCGCCGTGGGCGATGGCCAGCTCGAAAGCGGGATGGAAGTCCTCACCAAACCCTTCGATCTGGAATCGCTGACACGGCGGGTGCGCCAGATGATCGGCTGAGCACGCCGGGGTTCAACCTTCTCAGGCAACCTCGACCGTCACAAGCAGGAACGTTGCAGGAATCGAGGTCGATTGCGGGTTGTCGCTGCGATTCTGGGCAGCAAAGAGTTGCTCGAGTTCGGCGCGCAGCGACTCGCTGCGGCCGTTCTTTTCAGCCGCTTCAAACGCATTCATCGTCGGCCCGTAAAAGCGGCGAAACGCATCGACGAAGGCCGATGGCGGTCCATCGAAGTTGAAGGTGTAGGTTTGCCGCGCGCAACTGATCCGGTCGGCGGCAACACCGGCAGCGCCGAATCGCTCGATCACGTTGGCTTCGACGCCCCAGGTCATGGGGCTCACGAATCCTTCGGGCGGGGGCGGCGAATACGAGGAGCTGATCTTCAGGATCTGTGCGACCAGCGTCGGGTCGTTGGGGATCCAGTTGCCCATCGAGATGCGGCCTCCGGGTTTCGTCACGCGCACCATTTCGCTGGCCACGTCGAACGGCCGGGGCGCAAACATCGCCCCGAAGATGCTGACCACGCGGTCGAAGGTCTTGTTTTCGATGCCCGCCAGATTGCTGGCGTCACCGTGCTCGAAGCTGCAGTTGGCCAGGTCCTGCTCCTGCGCCCGCCTGCTGCCTGCGGCCACCAGGTTGCGCGAGATGTCCACGCCCAATACGGTGGCGCCGCGACGCGCGGCAGGGATGGCCGTCGTTCCATCGCCGCAGCCCAGGTCGAGCACTCTGTCGCCGCGCGCGATACCGATCGACTCGACGAGCGCCTCGCCGCTTTCGCGCATGGCGGCGGCGATCTGGGTGAAGTCGCCTTTCTCCCATAGCGCCTGGTTGGGGTTGGTCGTGGCTGCGGGTGTGGATTGAACTGTCATGGCGTTACTCCTTGGTCCTTGGTGAAGCTGTTTCAGGCTCGGGGATATCGAGCTCGACCGAGACGGGCACGCCCGATCTCAGGGTCTGAAGCACGACGCAGGACCGCTCGGCAGCGCGAAAGAGCTGGCGCAGCCGTTGCGGTTCGGTATGGGGCGCCGCGCGCAATTGCACGGACACCTCCAGAGACTGGAAGGCCACCGGCACCAGCGGGTCGCCCAGGGTCCCACGCACGTCAACATGGCCCCGCACGCTGACGCCGACTTGCAGCAACCGCACCCCCAGCACGGCCGCAACCATGCGCAGGCTGGACTCCTGGCAGGCGGCCAGCGCCGCGCACAGCAAGTCGCCCGGTACGGGAGCCAGGTGGGTTCCGCCAATCGCGTGATGGACACCGTAGTCCAGCTGGGCTGCGGCGTGAGTCCCCATGTGCACACGGCCGAGCATCGGGCTGGTCATGTCGCCCGCGCCGGTGGTCCAGGCCTGGTCGGTGACGAGGGCCTGCGCGGGGTCGCCGCGGTAGGTGCTGCGCAGCGTCGCCTGGCGTGTCCGGACCTGCGCGTCCGGTTGCGGGGTCTGTTGGGTGTTCATGGCTTCACTATGGGTCACCGGCGGCGTTTTGACCTTCTCCGAAACGCCGGCTTTCTTGCCCGGAACTCGCTTTCTGCAGGCAGCCAGATGTGATCTGAGCCAGGACTCCGCATCTCTTGTCCGAAGCTCCGGCACCGATCGACGAATCGGCGCCGATTGCTCACAATGCCCCAACCACACTGCATTCATTGGAGCACCATGACCACGCAACTGCAAGTCAGGCAGGCGCTGCTTCGGGCACGCGAGGCGCTGGAGCGAAAACCGTCGGCCGCCCTGAAGGAGGACCCGCCAGCCGTTGCAGTCTGGGGCGGCAATCTTTCCACGCAGGTGCTGCACCCCAGCGTATCGCCGCTGGGCACCGACATGCCCAGCGCCCTGGGCGGAGCCGGCGGCGCCACACCGGGCTGGTACTTCAGGGCCGGCGTGGCCTCCTGCATGGTAACCAGCATCGCGATGGAGGCCGCCCTGCAAGGCATCACCCTGTCACGGCTCGAGGTGGAGGCGCACAGCGAATCCGACGCCCGTGGAATGCTGGGCACGCAAGGCGTCCCCGCGGGGCCCCTGCGCTTCTGGCTGAAGGTCGGCATCGGATCACCCGACGCCTCGCAGGCGCAGCTACAGACACTGGTGGAACTGGCCGATTCACGCTCGCCCATGGCTCAGGGATTGCGTCGCGGGCTTCCTGTGGAGCTCGAACTCGATCTTCTGCCGACATCGGCGTCCGGCACCTGATGGACGCCCTGTCCGAAGTGCTTCGCGTGGTGCGGCTCAACAGTGCCGTTTTCTACAACGCCAGGTTCAGCGCGCCCTGGTGCTTTTCCGCGCCGGCCGCATCGACCGTGATGCACACGCTCCAGCCCGGAGCCGAGCGGCTGGTGATCTTTCACCTGCTCACCGAAGGGCAGTGCAGGATGGAAGTGGAAGGCTCGCCGCCAGCCACGCTTCAGGCCGGAGATGTCATCGTGTTTCCGCACGGCGACGCGCATCTCATGTCTTCGGCGCCCGACGTATTGCCCGCACCTGCTGCTGACCTGGTGGCTCTGCTGCGCCGGGGTCCACGCGAGATACGCTTTGGTGGAGGCGGTGAGAAGACGCGCTTCATCTGCGGCTATCTCTCGTGCGACCCACGGCTGTGCCGTCCCATCCTTACCGCCTTGCCGCGCGTGGTGCGGGTGAACCTGCGCGGCAAGGACGACCCCGGCTGGCTTGAGCTATCGATCCGCTATGCAGTGGCCGAAGCGGCTGCAGCTCGGCCCGGCGGGGCGGGCGTGCTGGCCAAGCTGTCAGAGGTGCTTTTTGTCGAAACACTGCGCCGATACATGGCGCAGCTGCCGGCGGAACAAACGGGATGGCTGGCCGGCGTGCGCGACCGCGTCGTGGGCAAGGCGTTGGCCCTGATGCACGCCCAGCCCGCCGACCCATGGACGGTGGAATCGCTGGCACGCGAATGCGGCATTTCCCGTTCGGTGCTGGCCGAGCGGTTCACGCATTACGTGGGGCAGTCGCCGATGCACTACCTCGGCCGGTGGCGGATGGCACTGGCAGCAGGGATGCTCAGAAGCAGCTCGTCGAGCATCAGCCGCGTCGCAAAGGACGTGGGGTATGAGACCGATCCGGCGTTCACGCGCGCCTTTCGCCGGGAGTACGGCATGCCGCCTGCAACATGGCGGGGCGGCGCGCCGAGGCTGCAGGGGGACCTCGCGCCCTGAGGCGTGCGCACTGCCTCGGGGCGGTCGATCATGAATTCTCACCTTCGGTTTCGATCTGCAAGGCCTCCAGGAAACGCGACACCATGTTGTAGGCCGCCACGGTGGCCGTCAGCTCGACCATCTCGCGCGGGCTGAAGTGGCGGCGAACGTTGGCAAACACCTCATCCGGCACCTGCACATGCAGCGTCATCGCCGTCGTGTAGGCAAAGGCGTCGCGCTCCTGCTGCGAGAACACCTGCGAGTGCTCCCATGCGGCCAGGCCCGCGATCTTGGAAGGCGGCACACCCTCTTGCAGAGCCACCGGCTCGTGCTGCGTGAATTCATATGGGGCCCGGTTGAGATTGGCCACCAGAAGGATGACCATCTCGCGCAAACCACCATCCAGTATCCCGCCGGTGCGAATGGCACCCAGGTAGTTGTTCCATCCGCGCGCAAGCGGTGCGCTGTGAAGCAGCTGGCGATCGAGGTTCAGCAACTCGCCTCCGCGCCGCTCCTGCATCACCCTTACCAGTTCGGCGTCGATGCCGGGTGTGGACGCATCAACAAAATCAAGTCGTGCCATGAGCTGCCTTCCTTGCGCCCGCGACGGTGCGGGCTGCAGGTCGCATGCTAACTGCCTCAACGCTGAGCCCGCTTTCAGCTCGACATTGTCAATGTAGTTGCGCGCGCAACTACATTGACATAGAATTCAAGCACGCGCCACCCGACGCCCCAGCGTGCGCGGCTGGCACTGCCTGACCACCCTCCGGAGATCCCATGACTTCTGCCCTGCGCATCACGCGCCGTTGCTTCGCTATTGCCCTGACCACCTTCTCTGCCATTGCCACGGCCCAGGCCTGGCCGGCCAAGCCGCTCGAGTGGGTGGTGCCCTACCCCGCAGGCGGCGGCACCGATATCGTGGCGCGCACGCTGGGCCAGGCGATCGGCGAAACGCTGGGCCAGCCCATCGTCATCAACAACAAGCCGGGCGCGGCGACCAATATCGGCGCCGACTACACCGCCAAGTCAAAGCCCGACGGTTACACACTGATGTCCGGCGACACCGCCACGCTGGCAGCCAATCCGTTTCTGTACTCGAAGCTGCCGTACAACGTCGAGAAAGACTTCACCCCCATCGGACTGACGGTTCGGTTCCCGCTGATCCTGGTTGTCAATCCGAACGTGCCGGCGAAGAACCTGGCTGAGTTCATTGCCTGGGCCCAGAAGGAAGACAGCCCCGCATTCGGAACCCCCGGCTCGGGCAGTCCGCACCACCTGGCCACGGCGATGTTCGGGCAGCAGGCCCGGTTGAAGCTCACGCACGTACCGTACAAGGGCGCCGCCCCTGCCGTGCAGGACGTCGTGGGCGGGCAGGTGCCTTTCATGTTCGTAGACTCCGCCAGCGGCACCCAGTTCATCACGAGCGGCAAGCTGCGAGCCATCGGGGTTGCGAGCGCCAGGCGTGTCGCCGGCTTCGACTCTATCCCTACGCTGTCCGAGCAGGGCCTCAAGGGCTTCGAGGCCCATGCATGGCAAGGCGTCGTCATGCCCGCAGGCGTGCCGGCCGACATCGCACAGAAGATGAACGCAGCGCTTCAGAAGGCCCTCGCGACGCCCGCCGTCAAGACGCGCCTCGAAGGTCTCGGCCTGGAGATCACGCCAAGCACGCCTGCTGCCATGACCCAGTACGCCGCTGCCGAGCGGGCCAAGTGGGGACCGGTGATCAAGGCCAACAATATCCGGGTCGAATAAACAATACGGGCCCATCCATGAAGCAGGATATCCAGACCCATGCAACGGCCAGGCATGCGCCGCTTGAGCGCACGCTCACCTATCGCATGCACCTGCTTCACAAGCTTTCCGATCTGGAGAGCCAGCGCCTCTACCCGCTGGAAGTGGGCCTTTCGCTCAGTGACGGCCGCTGCCTCGCGGCAGTTGGCGCATTCGAGCCTATCTCCGTGAACCGCCTGGCGCAGCTGGCCAACCTGAACAAGGCGCAGGCCAGCCGTGCTGCGCAGTTTCTGGTCGAGCAGGGGCTGGTCGCAAAAGGCGACACCGAAGGCGACGGGCGCGGCGTGCAACTCAAACTCACTGCGCGCGGACGCAAGACCTGGCAAAAAACCATGGACCTGATTGAGCGCCGCAATGAAGAAATCTTCGGCTGTCTGAATGCGCAGGAAATGCGCACGCTCGGCGAGCTGTTCGATCGCCTGATACAGCACAACCGCGCCGACTGACCTTGGCGCACGTATCGACTGACCACGGCGCCCGTGCCGACACACTCACCGGATACCCCCATGCACCAGCCCACGACTGAACCCCGTCCATCGATCTATTTCGACTACAGGATCCACGAGCCGTGGCTCCCATCAGAGCACTCGCCTGGTACTCGCCACCAGGTGGCCGTGGTTGGCGCGGGACCTGCCGGGCTTGTCACCGCTCTGACGCTCGCCAGGCAAGGCGTAAGCAGTGTGGTGCTCAACGCCGAGCTGCAGGTATCCCAAGGCAGCCGCGCCATCGTGTTCACGCGGCGCAGCATGGAGATCCTGCACCAGGTCGGCGTGGCCGACCGTATCGCGCAAAACGGATTGGCGTGGCGCTTCGGCAATTCTTTTTATCGGGGCGAACGGGTGTTTCGCATGGAAGCGCCGCACGATGCCAACGACCGCTTTCCTCCGATGACCAACATCCAGCAGCAGTTCCTGGAGGAATACCTGCTCGATGCCTGCCGGGCTGATCCGCTGATCGAACTGCGTTGGGGCAACAAGGTCGAGAGCGTCACGCAAAATGATGCTCGCGTGTCGCTGGAAGTTGATACGCGCGAGGGCCCTTACACGCTCGAAACCGAGTGGCTGGTGGCCGCCGACGGCGGCCGCTCGGGCATTCGCAGTGCGATGGGGCTGCAGATGGAAGGCGCTTCGTACGAAGGGCTGTTCGTCATCGCCGACATCCGCATCGACCTGCCCCTGCCCACCGAGCGGCTCGCCTTTTTCGATCCGCCCTGGAATCCGGGCAACACCATCCTCATGCACCGCGAACCGCTGGGCATCTGGCGCATCGACTACCAGTTGCCGCGCGGCGAAACGCCGGAGCAGGCCCTGCGGCCGGAGTCGCTGCGCCAGCGCATCGACGCGCAGCTGGCCATGATCGGCCACGCCGGCACACCCTGGGAAATGGACTGGTCCTCGGTGTACTCCGCGCGTGCGCTCACCCTGCCGGATTACGTGCATGGCCGCATTCTGTTCACCGGCGACGCGGCGCACCTGCTTCCGATCTTCGGCGTGCGCGGAGCCAACACCGCCTTCCAGGACGCGCAGTCGCTCGGCTGGCATCTCGGCTGCGTGGTGAAGGGACTCGCCGGTCGTTCGCTGCTGCACAACTACAGCGCCGAGCGGGTCGGCGCCGCACGCGAGATCATCGACGAGGCAGGCAAGAGCACGCGTTTCATGACGCCGCCCTCGCACGGTTTCCAGCTGCTGCGCGATGCCGTGCTGTCGCTGTCGCTCACGCAGGAGTTCGTGCGGCCGCTCTATCACTGGCGCACCTCGCGTCCGCACGAGTACACCACCTCGCAGCTCAACAGCAGGAGCGATGACGCCGCGCTATTCAGCGCGGGCCCGGCACACGGGGCACCGCCCAGGGATGTGCAACTGGGCGCCGATGACCATTTGCTCGATCACCTGGGCAGCAGCTTCAACCTGCTGTATGCGTGCGGCTCGGGCGAGCTGCCGCCGGCGCTGGCCGGGTGCATCGCCGAGCTGCGCGCACGCGGTATCAAGCTCAAGGTGCTGGCCGTCGGTGCAGATGGCCCGGTCGATGGCGCAGACGAGTCGATACCGGACCCACAAGGCCGCCTGCGTACTGCCTACGGCATGACGGAACCCGGCTGCGCTTACCTGCTTCGCCCCGACCAGCATGTGTGCGCTAGGTGGCTCACGCTGGACGCGCCGCGCCTTGTTGCAGCATTCGAGCAGGCACTCCCACAGTGAAGGACCAGATCATGGACACACCCAGCAGCATTCCCCCGGCGGGCCTTTCCATCAGCGGCGTTGAGACGGTCTATGACCTGCTTGCCACCGCGATCGACACAGTCGGCCCGGAGAAATCCGAGCTGTTCCTGGTCAAGCTCGCACTGCTCAACGCCCATGCGCTGGGCGATGCAGAGCTGTTTAGCCAGCACATCGCCTGCGCATCTGCAGATCTTTGAACCAACTGAAAGGGAAGCACCATGCACGTCCTTCTGGAAGCAGGCAACGGCAGCTGCGGCACGCCCGGGATGCACCGCAGGCTTGACGAAGTAAAGTGGGACATGCTCCGCGAATGGAGCAAGACCAGACGGGCACCCCGGCACGCCGCCTGGATGCACGATGGCACCCACCCCCAGGAGAGTCATCCATGATGAACGAAACACACGACCCGGCCCTGCGCAGCTGGGTAGCCTCGGCCAATGAACAGGGCTGCGACTTCCCGATACAGAATCTTCCGTTCGCGGTTTTCCGCCGCGCAGGCAACGGCGAGAAATTTCGCGGCGGCGTGGCCATCGGCGACCAGATCCTCGACCTGGCGCTGGTCTCGGCGACCGGCCTGCTTGAAGGCAGCGCGGGCGAAGCGGCGCAGGCCGGCAGCCACGAAAAGCTCAATGCACTGATGGCACTGGGTGGCCCTTACTGGTCGGCCCTGCGCCTGGCGCTGTCGCGCCTTTTACGTGAAAACGCCGCTGGCCAGGACTGGCTCTCGAGCTGCCTGGTCCCGCAATCGCAGGCCGAGTACGACGTGCCCGCCCACATCGGCGATTACACGGATTTCTACACCTCCGTTTTTCACGCCACCAACATCGGTCGGCAGTTCCGCCCCGACAACCCGCTGCTGCCCAACTACAAGTGGGTCCCCATCGGATACCACGGGCGCAGCTCCAGCATCGGCATCTCAGGCGAATCTTTCCACCGTCCGGTGGGCCAGACGATGCCGCCGGGTGCGACAACCCCTGAAGTCGTGCCATCGCGGCGGCTCGACATCGAACTGGAACTGGGCATCTTCATCGGCTCGGGCAATGCGAAGGGCACTCGCATCGCGATCGCCCAGGCCGAGGATCACGTGTTCGGCATCTGCCTGCTGAACGACTGGTCGTCCCGTGACCTGCAGGCATGGGAATACCAGCCGCTGGGTCCGTTTCTTTCCAAGAATTTCGCCACCACGATCTCGCCGTGGGTGGTCACGATGGAGGCGCTCGCGCCTTTTCGCACGCCCTTCCACCGCGAAGACAGCGACCCGCTACCGCTGGCCTACCTCGACAGCGCCGCGAACCGCGCGGCGGGCGCCCTGGACATCCAGCTGGAAGTCATGCTGCAGACCGAATCCATGCGACGCGCGGCATTGCCAGGCGCATCCATCTGCCGCACCAGTTATCGCCACGCCTACTGGACCGTCGCGCAGATGGTGACTCACCACACGGTCAACGGCTGCAACCTGCAACCGGGCGACCTGTTCGGCTCGGGCACGCTCTCGGGGCCGGGGGCCGGGGAAGCCGCCGCCCTGATCGAGATCACCACCGGCGGCAAGAATCCGATCAGCCTGCCGGGCGGCGAGAGCCGCACCTGGCTGGAGGATGGCGACTCGGTGACGCTGCGCGGCTGGTGCGAGAAGCCGGGCGCGGCGCGCATCGGCTTTGGCGAGTGCGCCGGAACAGTCTTGCCTGCCATCAATCCCTGAAGAACCCCAGTAGTCCGCAGCGCTTACCTGACCGATGAAGCCGCAGCACGCGGCTGGACCTGCAGCCGCTGGAACGCCTGGTCCACCAGGATGACGAACACGGCGCCGAACGCGACGATCGAGACCACCACTGGCATCTGCAGCGAGTTCACCAGCAGGGGACCTGCCGGAAAAGCCTGCGGGTTGGGCGTGGTGCAGATGAAAGTGGCAGCGGCCATGCCGGTGTAGTGCATGGCGCACACCGTTCCTGCCATGGCCAGGGACGCCCCCACCCGCGCCACCACGGTGCGCACCACGAAGGCAAGCCACAGCGCGGCAACAGCCGCCACCACGGCGATCGCCACCGAAGCGGCGACCGTGCCCAAATCCCATTCGAATCGCCCGCCGAACCGCATGCCGTACATGCCCAGGTAGTGCATCACGACCACGCCGATGCCCAGCAGGAGACCCGCACCGATGACCCGGGGCAGCGAGGGCCGCAACGCAACCCACCACAGCGCCGCGGTGCTGCCGGCCACCGCGGCGACCAGCGACAGCAGGGTTTCGGGTATCGAATAGCTCACGCCCATGTCCACGTTCACCGCGAGCATGCCGATGAAGTGCATCGACCACACGCCGATGCCGCCCAGGGCAATGCCGGCTGTCAGCGCATTGAGCACCTGCACCCGGCCGTTGCGGCCGACGATAAGGCTGGAGGCCGTCAGCGCTGCGAATGCGCCCGCGGCCGATATCAGGAAGGAAAGCACCACCAGGCCGGGTGCGTATTCGGGTTGCATGACAAGGTTCAAGAAATTCTCCAGATCAAAACAAGGGGTCACTGCATGGCGCGCACTTGCGAGACGCGGCGATTGACGATGCGCGTGCCCGCCTGGTATTTCAGCCAGCCCAGCCATCCGCGCTCGCGCGTGCTGGAAGTGGCCCTATAAAACGCGGCGGGGTCATGAAAGACGCCGTAGGTCTCCAGCACGTCGCGCGGATGGAACTGCTGCAGGCAGTCGCCCTGCCCGCTCCAGTAACCCCGCGCATCGGCCACGATGCCCCAGCCGCAGTCTTCACCCGTCTCGCGCAGCATCTCCTTGGCCCGGGCAAAAAGAACCGGGTCCACCACATAGCCGTCGGTGCTGTGCCAGCGGTTGCCAACCAGCACCTGGCCGATGGCATGCGGCAGCGCCTGCGGTCCATCCGGAAGAATCCCGGCAAGAAAACGCGGACGCACGTTCACGAACAGGAGGCGCGCAGGCAGTCCCGCCGCGCGGCAAAGAGCGGTGAAGAGCACGCCCTTGGAATGGCAGTCGCCGCCGCCATCACGCAGCACCTCGCTGGCACGCACGGCACTGCCATCGGGGCAAGCTGCGAACGGCATGCGCCGCACGAAGTCCTGGATGGCTGCGGCGCGCGCCGCATACGACTGCTGGGCCTGGGTCAGTTTCTGCGCCGTGATACGCAGCTTGGTGTCTGAAAGGTCCAGCTGTGCGGTTTCGACCAGGCACTGCGAAGCCGGCAGCCAGGCGCCGGGCGTAGACATCAGCATGGCGCTCACTGCAGGGCAACCTTCACGATGTTGGCGCGAGACGGAACCGATGCAGCGCGTGCGCTTTCGACCCGCACGCGGCTGGGCTGGCCCTGCGCCATGACGCGGCCATCGATGTTGTTGATGAGCGCGAGGCGCAGCTGGTAGTCGCCCGGGGGCGGCTCCACCCAGGTTTCGGTCTGTCCGGCGGTGAAACTCACAACCTCGGGATTGCCGCCCTTGCGCTCGAGGGTGAGGCGAAAATGCCCCGTGTCCGCAACCTTGGCCGCCTGGTTGGAGATGTTCAGGCCGCTTGCGTGGAAGACCACGCGAAAGGCGTCGCGCACCACGGCGCCATCTGCCGGACTGATGACCGCTACGCCGGGCGCGCCCTGTACCGAGGCAGCCGTTGCCGCCGGGTTCTGCTTGCGCACGGTCACGCGGATCGGCTTGCTGTACACGAAGAACGGGATATGCCCCTGGTCGGCGAGCAGCAGATTGAGCGAATAGGTGCCGGGCTTCAGGTTCAGAACCGTTTCCATCTGGCCCTTGCCGAAGTGGATGTATTGATCGGTGAAGGGCAGCGGCTTCTTGAAGTCCATCGGCAGCGGCTGGTTGACCAGCAGATGGTGGTGGCCGGCACGGCCCACCGTCTTGCCTGCCGGCACCAGGCCCCGCATCGACAGGCCGAACCTGACGACAAAAGGCGACTCGACAACATCGCCGTCGTTGAGGTTGGTGAAGTGAGCGCCAGGCTGCAGGTTGGGCGGAGGAACGATCCAGGGATGCACCGGCAGCTCCGCATCGACGGCCGCTGCTGCGCGAGCCACCGGGGCGCCCGTGGCAGCGTGGGCCATGTTGAAGGCAAAAAGTGCGGCGAGGGCGGCTAACCGGATGGGATGATGCGTCATGAATAACCTTGTTACTGCGTTTGGTTGATAATCTGTATTCGTTTAGTGGAGGTAATGTCCATTATTTGCAACCAAACGTCAAAAAGGTTACGCTATATGGCAGCCCATCCACAGACTAAAGCTATGCAATATCTACACAATGATCTGGAAGCCGGTCCTCCCGATCTGCATGGCGAGGGCGATGACGCACCGGCCGGCAGCTATCGCATCGGTGGTGTATCGCGCCTGACGGGCGTGCCCGTGACCACGCTTCGGGTGTGGGAGACCCGGCATGCCGCCTTCACGCCATCCAAGAGCAGCGGGCGGCATCGCCTGTACACCGAGGTCGATGTGATGCGCGCCCGCATGCTCAGGCAACTCACCGCTGCGGGGCACAGCCTGGGCGGCATCGCGCGGCTGCCGCTGTCGGAACTGCAGCGAAGGCTCACCGGGTCACGCGCGTCCGCCGCGCCGGCAGCGCGTGCCGCGCAGATGAAACCCGTGTCGCTGGTGGTGGTCGGGGAGGCGGTTGCCGCCCGCATGAATGGGCCCGCGTGGCGTCAGCACTACCAGGGTCAGGCGCCGCGGGTCCAGGAGGTGTTTGCCGACCTGCAGTCGGCCGCGCAAGCCGCCGAGTCGGCGGTTGCGGCTGAAATGGGCAAGCCGCTGGAGGCTGACATCCTGCTGGTGAGACTCAACGCCATCCAGCACACCACGGCCCAGCAGCTGACCGCAGCCATGGCCCGGATGCGCGTCAATCACACGATCGTGCTGTACAACTTTGCGGCCGAGCCGGTGTTGCAGGCGATGCGTTCCGACGGCATGATCCTGCGGCGCGAGCCCGTCTCGGATTCGGAGCTGGTGGAGGTGATCCGCTCGGTCACCGTGGTGGACACCGCTGAGGCCGCCCCCGCGTTCGGCTCCGGCGCCACGGTTCCGCCGCGGCGCTATTCGGACGCCGAACTCGCGAAGATCGCCGCCTCGCCGCCTCCCATGCTGTGCGAGTGCCCGCGCCATATCGCCGACCTCATCAGCCAGCTGACCAGCTTCGAGGACTACAGCCGGCAGTGCCTGGACACCAGCCCGGAAGATGCCCGCATCCACGCGATGCTGCGCTCCATTTCAGGATCGGCGCGAGCGCTGTTCGAGCATGCGCTGCAGCAGGTGCTGGTCCATGCCCAGCCGCCGTTCGAGGGTCACGCCCTCACACCCGCAACGGGTCAGGTGTCGGCGCCGCCATCAGTGTGAATCCCTTGCGTGGCAGCTGCAGCGCGACGAACCCGGCAGCCACCAGCAGCACGCCTGCCGAACCGAACGCGAGCCAGTGCGTGCCGAAGCGCTCATAACCCCATCCACCCAGCCATGCACTGAGCATGCCGCCCAGCTGATGGCCCACATAGGCCATGCCATAGAGCACGCCCACCAGCCGCACGCCGTACACGTCGGCAAGGATGGCCGAGGACAGGGCGATGCTGCCGGCCCAGACCAGGCCGCCGATGGTGGAGGTGAGGTACAGCTCCCAGTGCGCACCGACCATCACCAGCGCGAAGAAGCCGAGCCCCCGCACGAAGTAGATGGCCGCCAGGATGTGGCGGCGCGGCAGCCGGTCCGCGAACCTGCCGAGCACCAGCGTGCCGCCGATCGCAACGAACCCGATGAGGCCGATGCCCATTGAACTGGTGAACGCATCGAAGCCGTGGTCCATCAGCATCGGCATGCCGTGCGTGCCCAAGAGGTTCATGCTGAAGCCGCAGCAAAAGAGCCCGAAGAAGATCTTCCAGAAGGGCGCCGTGCGCATCGCTTCGTGCAGCCTGAGGCTTTGCGATGGCAAGCCCGCCCTGGCGCGCTGCGCAGTGAACTCGTCATCGCTCAGGTCAGTCTGCTCGGGCGCGCCATCGCGAATCACGAACAGAGCGGCAGGCAAGGTGAAGGCGGTGAACGCGGCGGCGAATCCGGCCAGCGTCGAGCGCCAGCCATACTGATCGATCGCGATGGCCAGCACCGGCGTCATCACCGCCATGCCGGCCATCGAGCCGGTCGAGAGAAAGAACAGCGCCATGCCACGCTTTTGCGTGAACCACCGGCTGATCACCGGCGTCAGCGCCACCGGGCTGGTGAAGGCGAGCCCGACGGACAGCAGGAGACCGAACGCGATCATGAACGCCCATGCGTTGGTGGTGGTGATGGTCCATATCACTGAGGCGATCACCAGGGCATTGCCCGCGAGCAGCACGGGCCGGGTGCCATAACGCGCGATCAATCCGCCAGCCACCGGCATCGCCAGGCCATAGGCCAGCATGCCGACCGCAACGATGCTGGAAAGCAGGCTGCGGCTGAAGCCGAGGTCTTGCGCCATCGGCAGGAAGAAGGGGCCGAAGCTCAGGCGCATGCCCGACGAAAGCAAGGTCAGGAATGCCGCCGCAGCAACGATGTTCCAGCCAAAATACCAGCGAGCTGTCATGGCGTTATCGACCTGCGACCGTGTTGTAAGTGAGGATGCCCAGCGCCGTGAGGCAGAGGCTTCCGGCCAGGTGAAGAAGCACGATGCCCAGCCCCGAGGCCACGCGTCCCTGCATCATGCTTTCAACGACCTCCGCAGAGAAAGTCGAGAAGGTGGTGAGGCCGCCCAGAAAACCGGTCACCACCAGCAGGCGCCATTCAGGCGGCAGCTCGGGCCGGTGCAGGAAGAACGCGAGGGCGATTCCAACGAGATATCCCCCCGCCAGATTGGCCGCCAGGGTCCCCAGCGGGACGTGAGACCAGGCACTGTTCAACCACAGCCCCAGACGCCACCTGAGCACGGCGCCGAGCGCAGCACCAAATGAAATCGCAAGAATCGGGGCCATCCGGCGAGCATAGCGGCCAGCGCTGTTACCGCCGGACCCACAGGGAAAAGATATCATCACTCATGTCCGCCGCAGACCCTCCTGACCTGCCCTTCCTGCGTGGAGGCGGGGCCATGGGCGCGCTGATGCAAACTTTCGATTGGGCGGCCACGCCGGTGGGCGCAACTTTGGGCTGGCCGCAGTCGCTCAAGACCGCCGTCAGTCTCATTCTGCGAGCGCAGCAGCCGATGTTCATTGGCTGGGGACCGCAGTTCATCTCGCTTTACAACGATGGCTACATCGCCATCCTGGGAGCCAAGCATCCACGCGCTCTCGGACGGCCGATGTGCGAAGTCTGGAGCGAAATATGGGACGAGCTTCGGCCATTGAACGACGCAGTCATGCGCGGCGAATCCCACTCATTCGAGAACCGGCCTTTCGACCTGGCGGGCCGTGCGGCGACGGGCCCGAGTTACTTCAGCTTCACCTACACCCCGCTGCTGGATGACGATGGCAGCGTCGCAGGACTGTTCTGTGCAGCCATCGAGACCACCAGCAACGTGCGGCTGTCGCAGGAAGCGCGGGCTGCGCATGAGGCGCAGCAGGCATTGCGGGTCAGTGAGGAGCGGCTCCGGCTGGCCACCGACGCCGCCGAGATTGCCTTCTGGGATGTCAACATCCTGGACAACTCGATGGTCTGGCAGCCGCGCCTGCGCAAGATGTTCGGCATTGCCAGTGACGAGCCGCTCACCCTGAACGATTTCTATGCCGGACTCCATCCCGATGACCGCGACGCGGTTTCCGCGGCGTTCAATGCCGCGTGCGACCCGGACCGCCGCGCGCTCTACAACGTCGAGTACCGCACCATCGGGCGCGACGATGGCAGCATTCGCTGGGTGGCCGCCAAGGGCCGGGGCCTGTTCGACGCGAACGGCCGGTGCGTGCGCGCCAACGGCACCGCGATCGACATCACCAGCCGCAAGAGCACCGAGCAGGCACTGGAAGTCGCGCTGGAGGCCAGCCGCACGGGCACGTTTCACTGGGATATCCAGAACAACAGCCTGTGGTGGGACGCAGCACTGGACCGCCTGTTCGGCCTGCGCCCCGGCGAAGTGGTCCGCAGCCTGGACCAGTTCATCGCGCTGGTCCACCCGGAAGACCGGGCGGAGGTGATCCGCCGGTGCGAACGTTGCCGCGACTTCGGCGACGATTTCGCGATGGAGTTCCGGGTCATCTATCCAGACGGCTCGCTGCACTGGCTGTACGACCGGGGCCGAACCTTCCTGGATGCCGCTGGCCGTGCCAAGACCATGACCGGCGCCTGCGTGGACATCACCGACCTGTCGAATGCCCGGGAGGCGTTGCAGCGCTCGGATCGCCAGAAAGACGACTTTCTTGCGACCCTCGCCCATGAACTGCGCAACCCGCTGGCGCCCCTGCGCACCGGCTTGCACGTCCTGCGCCGCGCGCCCGCCGGCCAGGACACATCCCAGGTCCACGCCATCATGGAGCGGCAGCTCGACCACATGGTGCGCCTGGTGGACGAACTGCTCGACATCGCACGCATCAGCCAGGGCAAGATCGTGCTGCGCCAGGAGACGCTGCCGCTGCATACCGTGCTGGAACAGGCACTGGACGTGTCGCGGCCCCTGCTCGAATCGAAGGCGCATGTGCTGGTGTGGGAGGGGGTGGATCCGCAGTTGCATGTCTTCGGCGATGCGACCCGCCTGGTGCAGGTCGTCGGCAACCTTCTGAACAATGCCGCCAAGTACACGCCCCATGGCGGCCGCGTGAGCCTGCGTGCCAGCGGCGACGAGCAGATGGTGCGCATCGAGGTGGAAGACACCGGGGTCGGCATTCCACCGGCCATGCTCGAGCGCGTGTTCGAACGCTTTGCGCAGGTCCAGCAGCACCTGGAGCAGGCGCAGGGCGGGCTGGGCATCGGCCTGAGCGTGGTCAGAAGCCTCGTCGAGATGCACGCGGGCCGGGTTTCAGCCGAAAGCAAGGGCCCCGGCGCTGGCAGTCGTTTCGTGGTCTGGCTGCCGCGGACGCACGCCAATACAGGCCTTGCGCCGGACGCCGGACACGACCCTGCAGACGCAGCGGCAGCATGGGTACAAAAGGTGATGGTCGTTGACGACAACCGCGACGCGGCCCAGACGCTGGCAATGGTGCTTGAAATGGAAGGGCACGAAGTGATCGTTGCGCATGACGGACAGGCGGCGCTGGAGCTGGCTGCGGCCCACCAGCCGTCGGTGGTCTTCCTGGACATCGGCATGCCCGGCATGAACGGCTACGACACCGCAACACGCATGCGCAAGCTGCCGGGCGGTGACCGGCGCAAACTGATCGCACTTACCGGCTGGGGCACCGATGCCGACCGCGAAAAATCCACTTCCGCTGGTTTTGACCTGCATCTCACCAAACCGGTGGAGATCCAGGCGGTGCATGGCGCGCTGGCGTCGTTCCAGCGATAGGCCTTAACTTCCAGTTTTCGTTTTCAGCCACTCCTGCATCTGCGCGATTTCGCGCGTCTGGGTGGCGATGATTTCCTGCGCGAGTTTGCTGTTGTGCGGATCGGTGCCGTGCTTGAGCTGGATCTGCGCCATCTCGATGGCGGCGCGGTGATGGGCAATCATGCCTCGCACGAATGCCTGGTCGGGGTCGGCGTTGCTGATGCCGGCCCCCATGTCGGTATGCATGCGCTGCATGCTGGCGAGATAGGCCTGCTGCGCAGTGCTGGCGTTGGTCACCGAGGAAGAGGAGGCAGCCGACGCAGCCGCAGCAGGTGCCGGCGCCGCCGCGTGCGGCCGCTCCGGATCGTGCGAATGCGTCGCGCGTGCATCGGCCATGGCCGCGCCGGTCCTTGATGAGGCGATACCCGAGCGGCCATCGGAGCCGTACAGCAAATTGTGCAGGCCCCAGTAGCTCATCGCAAACACAGCCATCGTTGCCACCAGCGTCGCGGGAATCGCGACCAGCGTTCGCCGGACGGCGAAGCGCACCTGCGGTGTCGGATCGCAAAAGATGATGACGATCACAGCCATGATGAGCGCGTGGCCGACCAGATCCAGCCGCCCGAACGGATACACGGCCATGTTGAAAATGACGAACAGCGCCAGCGCCGACAGCCGCCGGATCAGTGCGGTCCACAGCAGGCCGAAACCCATGGTGAATTCGGCCACGCCCGCCATCGGTATGAATACGTCGCGCGGCATGCCGAAAGTAAGAAACGGCTTTTCTTCCACCAGCGGATAAAACCAGTCGGGATAGGCAAACTTTTCCAGGCTCGACCACATGAGCGCGATGGCCACACCCCAGCGCAGCACGACAAACCGGTATTTGTTCCACTCCGGATTGTCGGACGCTGCCAGGAACAGGTAGCCCGCAACGCCGATACCCAACGCGAGATAGTCGAACAGGTGGAAGAGCTCGTACTGCGTGAGCGCAAGAAACCACAGCCCCAGGATCCCCAGCGCGGCCAGCGGCATCGTCCGGCGCGAGAACACCAGGCCCGCGATCACCAGCTGCAGCCATGAGACCCACTCGTTGGGTGTCTTCAGGTCGGGCGTGAGATACACGCCGCCCACCGCGAAGATCGCGACAAAAAAACCCGCGATCACGAACCGCATGAAATCGTCGCGACGCGACCACAGCGGACCCGTCACCCGGTCGAAGCTCGCCAGGATGGCCTGGCCAAAGCCGGTCCTCTCAATCGCCCGCGTCGCCAGGAAAAAAACCAGCACCAGCGCGATCCCCATCAGGAACCAGCGATCGGTCAGCGTCTCCATGATGCGCTGCGGGGGCGCTTCGACGATGTACGGCGCGAACCATTTGACGTGCGCACTGGCAAGAAGCGGCGTGACTGACAGTGAGGCCAATACGCTGCGGCAGATCGTTGAAGATTTCATGGGTTCCAAAAAAACAAGGGCGACCTGCTTGCACAGGGCGCCCTCTTCATCAGTCAGTCAAGAGCAGGCTTTTAGCGCCCGTCCTTGTCCGAGTCGCCGGGGATGGCGCGCTCGATCGAATTGCTCGCGCGCTCCCATGCGTCGCGGGCCGCCGGTCGGGCGTGCTCCCACTCGAGCGACGAGCTGCCGCGCGCACGGCTCCAGTCACGGCTGAGTTCAGGCTCAATATCGTCGAACGAGCGATTCGGGTTCTTGTTGAAGGACTCGACGCCAGCACTGTATGCAGGCTTGTAGTGATCGTATCCCAGATCCTTTTGCGCATAAGGACGGCTCGAATGGTTCTCGCGCCAGTAGCTGTCCTCGATCGCCGGATCAGCTGCGCGCTTGCCCATCACCGCTCCGGCAACTGCGCCTACCGCGGCACCGATGGCAGCGCCTACCGGGCCTGTCACGCCGCCGGCCAGAGCACCCGCCGTTGCACCACCGGCCACGCCGCCCAGAGCTGCGCCGCCGACCACGCCAGCACCTGCGCCGGCTGCCTTCTTTTCAGTGTCATTGTTCATGCGATCTCCTTGATAGAAGCCTGAAGATTAATTGCGCGGGATATGGCTCAGGCCTAGGAAACTGCGCTTTTTGCCCATGGCACCCGACCTACAGAAGTCATCAAAAACAGACACAGCAGCACGGCGCTGCTGGGTCACTCCAAGACACACTCCACACCCGTGAGGACGCATTGCTCGAGCGCTGCATCGAGCCGCATCCGCGCAGCATCCACCTGAAACTCCACCCCCAGGGACCCGGTGATTTCCTGGCACGCAAGGCGCAGGCGATCTGCACTGAACAGCGCGTTCTGCGCGCACAGCGAGGGCATCGCGAATGTCACGCCGCTGCCGACCGCCTTCGAATGCATTCGCACCGCATTACGGCCCTGCGCGCGGCCAACCAGATCGGCCTGCGCGCCGTGTGAGTCGAGTGATGCCGCGAGCTTGCCATCGCTCAACTGCACATCGCCCGCGATCGCCGTACGGGCCAGCAGCGCGCGAGCCTGCTGCGTCAGGCCCAGCCCACCCGAGCTGATTCCCGCCCCCAGCAGGCCTTGGGCAAACTGCTGCAACTGCAGCTTGCCCCGATCGGATACCAGGGGTCCGATCAGCGCCGCGCGCTTTTCGAACTCGACCCCGGCAACCGGCGCGGCAGAAAACTGATAGAGATAGCTGCGCCCGTTCGGTGCATCGACATAGATGCCCTGCTCGCTGACGCCCATCCGCGAATCCGGGCCTACATGCTCGACTGTCGCATCGCCGAAATCGATCTGTCCAAGCCGGATTGGCAACGTGACATCGGCATCGAACATAAGGTGCGCATCCACGATTTCTGCGCGAAGCGTGCCGTCTGCGGTCGCCAGGGGGCCAAGGTTCCAGGCATGGCGTTGTTCTCGGCCGTCTTGCGGTTCGCCGGCCGCGGGCCCGCGCAGGCCCACCGGACCCTGGATCTTCACGCCGGACAGTTCGGCGGTGGCGGCGCGCAGCATCCGAAGGCGAGCCCTGCCGTCATCCACCTGCACCTGCGCGACCACATCGTGCAGTGCGACCTGGGCAATTTCGAGCGTATGCAAACCCGATGCGAAGCGCAGGGACGCTGCTTCGACCTTGCGGATGCTCAACTGACGGGATCCATCGACTCCTGCGCCCACCGCGAATCCTTCGATCGAGAGGCGATTGCTGCCATCCGCGTTCGCCGAGGTGAGCTCGAGCCCCAGGAGCATGTCGACGATCGAGGCTGTGGGTGCGGCGGCCATGTAGAAATCCTTGCAGGTACGACAGGCAGACGGTACACCACGGCAAAATACCCATGTGCCCGCCTGGTGCGGAGAAAGCGCCCCCATGCAATTTCATCTGAACGGCTTCAGGCCTGGCGATCCCCATGTCGAAGATGCAGCGCCCGGTGTTTTGCCACACACAGACACGGCGCCGCCCGAAGTGGATGTGCTCATCATCGGCTGCGGTCCGGCCGGGCTGACGCTCGCCGCCCAGCTGGCCGCATTCGCCGACATCCGTACCTGCATCGTGGAGCAGAAAGAAGGCCCGCTGCAGCTCGGTCAGGCCGACGGCATCGCCTGCCGCACGATGGAGATGTTCGAAGCCTTCAACTTTGCGGAAAAAGTGCTCAAGGAAGCCTGCTGGATCAACGAAGTCACGTTCTGGAAGCCGGACGAGGACCAACCCGATCGCATCGCCCGGCATGGCCGTGTGCAGGACACTGAAGACGGCTTGTCGGAGTTTCCGCATGTGGTGCTGAACCAGGCGCGGGTCCATGATTTCTATCTGGAGCTCATGCGCAATTCTCCGAGCCGGCTGCAACCCCACTACGCGCGCCGTGTCGTCGATGTGACGGTGGACGACGCACCCTCCGCGTATCCGGTCACCGTGCGCATCGAGCGATGCGATGGCCTTCATGACGGCCAGGTCGAGACCATCCGGGCGCGCTATGTCGTGGGTTGCGACGGTGCGCGCAGCCATGTGCGCAAGGCCATCGGACTTCAGCTGGTGGGCGATTCGGCCAATCAGGCGTGGGGCGTGATGGACGTACTGGCGGTCACCGACTTCCCGGACATCCGCTACAAGGTGGCCGTGCAGTCGATGCAGGGCAACCTGCTGGTGATTCCGCGTGAAGGCGGCTATCTCGTGCGCCTGTATGTCGAGATGGACAAGCTCGGCAAGCAGGAGCGCGTCTCCAGCCGCGGCATCACCGTCGAGCGGCTCATCGAAGTCGCTCAGGCCATCCTGCATCCCTACAAGCTGGATGTGAAAGAGGTGCCGTGGTGGTCGGTGTACGAGATCGGCCAGCGCATCTGCGACAGGTATGACGACGCCGGGGACCGGTCTGGACAGCACCCCCGCGTCTTCATCGCCGGCGACGCGTGCCACACGCACAGCCCCAAGGCCGGACAGGGCATGAACTTCTCCATGCAGGACAGCTTCAACCTCGGGTGGAAGCTGGCCTCGGTGCTGCGCGGTCAATGCACGCCGCAGTTGCTGGGCACCTATTCGCAGGAAAGGCAGGTCGTCGCGCAGGAGTTGATCGACTTCGACCGCGAGTGGGCCAGGATGTTCAGCGACCCCGCCAGGCAAGGCAGCGGCGACGAGGCCGAGGGCGTGGACCCCAGGGAATTCCAGCGGTACTTCGAGCGGCACGGCCGCTTCACTGCGGGCATGGGCACGCATTACCAGCCGTCGCTCATTACGGGTGATGCGACGCACCAGCACCTTGCAAAGGGCTTTGTCATCGGCACGCGATTTCACTCAGCGGCCGTGCTGCGCATGGCCGATGCGAGGCCGATGCACCTGGGTCATGCGGGCAAAGCAGACGGACGCTGGCGGCTCTACGCGTTCGCCGGCGCAAACGATCACACCGAGGAACATGCCAATGAACAGACCGGCATCCACGCCTTGTGCCGGTTCCTGCAGGACGCTGCGCAGTCACCGGTTCGCAGGTACACGCGCGCCGGTCAGGACATCGACGCCGTGTTCGATGTCCGGGCGATCTTCCAGCAGAGCCATCGCGATCTTTCCATTGCGTCGATGCCGGCACTTCTGCTTCCGTCAAAAGGACGCTTGGGCCTGATCGATTACGAGAAGCTGTTTTGCGCGGATCCCGCACCCGGCCGCGACATCTTCGATCTGCGTGGCATTGACCGGGCCGGCGGTGCGCTGGTGGTCGTGCGTCCGGACCAGTACATCGCGCATGTGCTTGCGCTTGAATCGCACGAAGCATTGGCCGCATTTTTCGGGCGCTTCATGCTTGCGTGCGGTTGAGCCGGATGGTTTGGCAGGCGTCAGGCTTGAAGGGCCTGTCCTCGGCATCTTTGCCTACAGGCGCAGGCTCGTGCGGCAATCAGGATGGGTGTCACCTATGGAGACCCACACATGACAGCAACCAAGACGACCCAGCCCGATGTTTGCGATTTGCTTGACGACGACCACAAGGCCGTCAAGAAAATGTTTACTGAATTCGAACAGATGGCCACCGCCAATACCGCTGGCTCTGTCAACACCCGCAAGGATCTCGCGCTGCGAATCTGCGCCGAGTTGACAATGCACGCCACCGTCGAGGAAGAAATCCTGTATCCGGCCTTGCGCGCGGAACTGAAGGACACCATGCTCCTGGCCGAGGCAGAGGTCGAGCACGCGGGCGCCAAGGACCTGATTGCCCAGATCGAATCAGCCGGCGAAGTCAACGAAATGTTCGACGCGAAGGTCCTGGTGCTGGGCGAGAACATCGATCATCACGTCAAGGAAGAGCGCACCGAAATGTTCCCCAAGGCCCGCGCCACTTCGCTGGACCTGGTAGCCATGCGCAAGCAGGTTGCGAAACGCAAGGAAGAACTGCGGGCGGAACTGGCCGCGACAGCCTGAAGTTCGAAGGGCGGCTACCAGGCGCCGTAGTGCTCTACGACGCCGCGCCAGAGCGCCAGCAGTTCGGCGCGCGCGCTTCGGTCGCCGGCTGATTTCCACACGGCTGTCTGCACCAGCACCAGGCGCAGTTCCGGATCCACAAAGATGACCTGGCCCCGTACACCGATGAGTGCGAATCGCCGCTTCACTTCGGGAAAGATCCAGAACTGGTTCCCGTAGCCGAAATACGAGCTGGCAATGAACGGCTGCAGATGCGGCTCGGTGGCCGTTGTCGATTCCCGCAGCCATGCTGGTGGAATCACCTGAAGACCAGCCACCTTGCCATCGTTGGCGAGCATCATTCCCAGCCGGCCAAAGTCGCCCAGCGTTGCGTGAAGGAAGGCGAACGTGGCCTCCTGCCCTGCCGCATCTACCAGAAAGCTCGCATCGTCCTGCGCGCCCATGGGCTCCCAGATGTTTTGGCTGAGGTAATCGGCAACCGGCACGCCCGTCGCGCCTCTCAGCACCAGGCCCAGCGCCTGGGTGTCAGCGGACGAGTAGCGAAACACCTTGCCTGGCGCAAGCCTGCGCTGGTTGTAAGGCCGTAACGCATCGGCGCCACCGGATGACCGGTGCCCAATCGTGTCTTCAATCAGCGCGCCCAGGTCGTCGCGGCCGGTGTATTGCTCTGAAAATGCAACCCCCGATGACATCTGGAGCAGATGCCGGATCGGTGTGTCGCCGTAGGGGGTGCCAGCCAGTTCCGGCGCGTATGTCCTTGCCAGGTCATCAATCGAGCGGATTCGCCCTTGCTCCAAAGCAATGCCAATCAGCAGGCCCACCACCGATTTGGCCATCGACGCCGACAGGAAGCGCGTGTTCGGACCGCGTTCGTGCTGGTAGCGCTCGACGACGACCCTGTCCTCCTTGATGACCATGAGGCCAGTCACGCGCTGGCGATTCAGGTAATCGTCCACGGTGAGCGTGCTGCCCCCGTGCTGGTAGGTGATGCGCGCTGGCGCTGGCGCCCGCACCAGGGAGATCGTGATGGGTCCCTTGCGCACGATGCGATGCGCAATCCGCTGTTCCAGCCGCCCGCTGAAGGATTCGATCAGCTGCGGCGAGTGATCGTCGGCCACCAGGTGCGGTGCAAGTGCGGGCGCCATGCCTTGCGCGCTCGCCGGATGCACGCAAGAGGCAAGAGTGAGCGCCAGCAGCCACACCGCATGGACGAAACGGACCATTGCCGGATCGTAACTGCGCCCAAACCAAGGGTTAACCCGGGTGCGCGAGAAGAACACACCCACTAATCTTTGGATACAGAGTTCAGAACACAATCAACTTACCGACCCACCCGCGGAGCCTCCACATGACCCCACCCCAGGACAAGTTCGAAGACAAGACCAGCGCAGGCAGCCCCTCGGTGAAAAAGCTCACGCCTTTCGGCGGCTACTTCACCAACAAGGAACCCGGTCACGACAAGGAGCTGACAGAAGTCGGTCCCGGCACGCCGACCGGCGAGTACATGCGTCGCTTCTGGCATCCCGTGTGCATGACGCTGGAACTCACCGACACGCCGCGCTTCCTGAAGATCCTGGGTGAAGAGCTGGTTTGCTTTCGCGATGGCAGCGGCCACATCGGCCTGCTGCACGCCCACTGCGTACACCGTGGTGCTTCGCTGGAGTACGGCAAGATCGAAAAGCACGGCATCTCTTGCTGCTATCACGGCATGGTCTTCGACGTCGATGGCACCTGCCTTCGCGTGCCTTTCCCCGAAGGTGAGGAAGAAGAAGGCGAGCGTTACCGCTGCTCCATTCGCCAGGGCGCCTACAAGACGATCGAACACCATGGACTGGTCTTCGCCTATATGGGCCCACCCGACCAGGAGCCGCCGTTCCCCGAATGGGAAGGCAACTTCACGGTCGCCGAGGGTGATGAACTCGTGCCCTACAGCAACTTCCAGCATTGCAACTGGCTGCAGGTGCAGGACAACTCGGCGGACAACTATCACACGATGGCACTGCACGCCAAGCGCCAGGTGACCGGCGAGCACTACCAGGGCACCACCTTCGACG
>JAZKFD010000149.1:0-23340 GCA_040386635.1 Pseudomonadota bacterium | reverse complement strand
GGCCGGTATTCTAACCAACTGAACTACCACTCCTGGTAGATTGCGTTCGCTCTTTCGAGCCAAGTGCAAACAACTTGCGCCTTAACCACCGCTTGGTGAATTTTGGCGACCTACGGGAGCCTAAGCAACCCCGGTATGGTTTGTGTCTCTCGCCATTATTGCGAATCGAGCCAAGTAGCTCGTAGCCCTAACTGCGAAGCCACTAATTATGCCACGAAATTACAAGGCACTCCACGAGCGCGGCGACGGACCTGGGGTTAAACCCGGCGCCCTTCGCCTTCGGCACTGTCTTGTCCCAAGGGAGATGCTCTGTTCATCATCTTATGCGCCTCGGGTGACGTAGCCATTGAGCCGATCCGATTCAGACAGTGCCCTACTGCGCTCATCGGCTGGACCATAGCCACCCCCGCCCGGCGTTTTCAAGGACACGCCATCACCAGCCTTGATATACATCCGATCCATCTTGGTCTTGTGTTCCGCCTGGAAGCGCCTGCCATCCTGGATGAAGTGGTGACTGGCCGCTTGTCCGGGCTGTCCGCCCGCAGTGCCGTTCGGTCCTGTCAGACCGCGGTCCGCTACAAGGGTCAGATAAGCCGTGCCTTCTCGCAGCTGGAAATCGATCTCCACTCCCTGGCCGCCCCGGTGCTTGCCAATACCGGCTGAGTCCTCACGCACAGCGTAGCGCGTGAACAGCAGCGGCACGCTGTGCTCCAGCACTTCAATTGAACTGTTGCGCGAGGCAGAAATCAGTGTTGCGCCATTGGTCAGGCCATCCGAGTCCGGGTTGCCCCCGTAACCCCCGCCAAAGTAAAACACGGTTGCATAGCGGCCGTGCCTGGCGCTTTCGCCGCCAAGTCCGATGTTGGTGCCGGTTCCATAAGCGCCGGCTGGGACCATGCCTGGAAGCGCCTGCCCCAGCGCTTCCATCGTCAGGCAGACCAGGCGCTGCGCCGTTTCGGTGGTTGTCGCCGACACGGGCGCGGGAGATATCGGGTTGAACAGCGAACCCAGCGGCATCACGAACTTGAACGGGACGAAGCATCCGGAATTGATCGGCACGTCCGAAAACACGTGCTTCATGCCGATCATGAACGCGCTGATCGTGCTGCTGTAGGGACTGTTGAAAGGACCCCGCCGTTGGGCTGAGCTTCCAGAAACGTCGAACGTGATTTCATCGCCCTGGACAATCATCTTGAGGTCCAGCAGGAAGGGCTCGGGATCGACGCCGTCGTTGTCCATCCAGTCCTGCGTGTGATAGACGCCATCCGGAATCTGCTGAATGTGTTTGCGCATCAACTTTTCCGACCGCGCCTTGAGCTCGTCAATGGCCTCGAAAATCAGAGGCGCACCATAGGTCGTGAAAAGTTCATCCAGGCGCCGCGCGCCCAGATGCAAGGCGTTGATCTGCGCCGCCATGTCGCCCTTGCGGTCTTCAGCTACGCGCATGTTGGACATCATGACCTGAACAATCGAGGTGTTCAGGCGCCCTTCCTCGTAGATCTTGATCGGCGGAAAGCGCAAGCCTTCCTGATAGACGTCCGTCGAGCAGGGTGTGAATCCTCCCGGCGTCATTCCGCCGACATCGGGCCAGTGGCCGGTGTTGGCCAGCAGGGCCAAAAGCTCTCCGTCCTTGAAATAGGGCATGACGAACTTGACGTCCATCGTGTGGGTTCCCCCGCGGTAGGGGTCGTTGACGATGAACACGTCGCCCGGCTTCATGGTCGAAGCCGGATGGTCCTTCAACACCTCCTGCACGGTGTGCTGCATGACGACGATGAAGATCGGAAGCCCGGTGCTTCCCTGCACGATCACCTCGCCGGTCTGCGGATGAAAGATGCCGCTGGCCCGGTCCCAGGCATCGGCAATTACAGGAGAAATGGCAGACGAAGCGATGAGCGTATCCATCTCTTCGGCAATCTGCTCCAGGGCGCCTCGCATGACAGCCAATGAGATGGGGTCCATGGTTTTCATTCGCTTTCGATAAAGATGTTGCCAGTCGCATGCACGGTGGCGCAATAACCGGGCTCGACGAAGCAGGTGGTGTCCTGCTGCATGAGCAGAGCGGGTCCGCGTATGACAGCGCCGGCTGGCAGCTTCAGTCGCTCGTAGCGATTTGCATCAAGCCACTTTCCCGAAAAATAGACGCGAGCGTGGGTCGGCTCCGGTGGCTTGCCGGTGGGCAGCTTGATCAGGGGCGCTATGGTGTTCAGGTGCGAGGGCGACGAGACCACGGTGCGCGCATTGCCAAGAATGATGTCCGTGTCGCTATCGAGCAGTTCGCCGTACAACTCCTGATAGGTGCGTTTGAAAGCCCTGCGGATGCTGTCAAGCGTGGGCGTTGCGGTTTCCTCGAACTCGACAGCGACCAGGTTCGACTGACCCCGATAGCACATCTCGGCACTGAAGCTGCAATGGATCGCAGCGGTTGCGCTGCCCTCCTGCGCCAGGTAGGCACGTCCCTTGGACGACTGGTTCTCGAACACTTGCGCGACTTGCTGGTCGGTGAGACTGGACAGGGTCCGATTCACCGTCCAGAGGAAGTCGTGGCGCAGCTGACCCAGGATGCATCCCAGGGCAGACGTGATGCCAGGGAAGTACGGAATGACGGCGCGGGCCAGTCCGACTTCGCGAAGGATCCGGTTGGCATGCACGGGGCCCGCGCCGCCGAAGGCGATCATCGAGAACTTGCGCGGGTCCAGGCCGCGCTCCAGCAGCTTGCGCCGTACATGCCCCGCCATCTTGCTGCCTGTGATGGTCAGGATGGCTTCGGCTGCATCCTCGACGCTCAAGCCCAGGGCCTGGGCGAGGGTGTCTCCAATCGCCGCGCTTGCCAGTTGCAGATCCATTCCCGATCCGCGGCCCTTGCCAATCGCAGCGTCAGGGTTGAGCAGACCGAGCACGACACTGGCATCCGTCACAGTGGCGAGCTTGCCGCCCCGCCCGTAGCACGCCGGTCCCGGATTGGCGCCGGCGCTTTCCGGTCCGACCTGCAAAATTCCGGCGCCATCGATTCGCGCAATGCTGCCGCCCCCCGCGCCAATGGCGTCAACGTCCATCATCGGCAGTGCCAGGGGGACGCCAAAATCCACGGCTTTTTTCAGGGTGATGGCTGCGATGCCGTCGCGGATCACACAGATGTCAAGGCTGGTGCCGCCCATGTCGCACGACACCACGTCGGTCAGCGCCAGGTCACGAGCGATTGCGCTCGCGGCAGTGACGCCACCGGCCGGGCCGGACA
This sequence comes from Pseudomonadota bacterium, assembly GCA_040386635.1. Taxonomy (GTDB): domain Bacteria; phylum Pseudomonadota; class Gammaproteobacteria; order Burkholderiales; family Burkholderiaceae_C; genus Ramlibacter. The sequence goes on along the minus strand of JAZKFD010000149.1, from coordinate 20,102 downwards.
AGATCGTGTTCGCCGCAAATCGGGTGGCCAGCGGAGCCGACATCACGCCACCATTGGACTGGACCACCAGCAACTCCCGCTCGTACGACTGCTCCTTGAGCTTGTGCGACAGGCTCTCCAGGTAGCGGCCGATCAGCGGCTGCACATAGGCCGTCACCGCTGTGGCGCTTGTGCGTTCGAATTCGCGCATCGTCGGCAAGACCTCCGACGAGATGGCGACATAGTCGTTGGGCCAAAGCTCCAGCGCGATATCGCGGGCGATCTGTTCGTGCGTGGGATTGGCGTAGGAATGAAGAAAGCAGATCGCGAGCGACTCGCAGCCCGCATCCCTCAGCTCGATGATCTGCCGGCGGACAGCTTCCTCGTCCAGGGGCACGAGCACCTCGCCCTCGGCGCTGACCCGCTCAGGAACCTCGCGTCGTAGATGGCGGGGAATCAGCGGCGCGAATGTTCCACCCAGGCCATACGTATGAGGCCTGTCACGGCGTCGCAATTCGAGGACGTCTCTGAAGCCCTCGGTGGTGACCAGCCCGCAGATGGCGCCCTTACGCTCGATGGCCGCGTTGGTCGCCACTGTCGTGCCATGGATGATCAGGTCGATCTCGCCCGCCCGGATGTCCAGCGCATCGATGCCCGCGATCAGACCTTCGGCCTGGTCGTGCGCCGTTGTCGGCACTTTGGCGACACGAAGGACGCGAGCTTCAACATCCACAAAAATGAGATCGGTGTTGGTACCTCCGATGTCAACGCCCACAAATCTGTTCATGCTGATGTTCTCTAAAGTGATGAGGTGTGCCACTGCTCCTCGTGGGCGAGACCTGCCTACTCAACGCCCTGCAGCCGTGCGTGTCGCTGGTCCCTGAAGGGGGTGCGCTGTTCGTGGGATCGACCCAGGTAAGCCTCGATGACCAGTTCGTCTTTCGAAACCTCACTGGGCAGTCCGTGGGCGATCTTCGATCCGAAATTGAGTACCGTGACCTCATCGCACATCCCCATGACGAAGGGCATGTCGTGCTCCACGACGACAATCGTCAAACCGTCAGCTGCCAGAGACTTGATCAACTCGGCAACGGCGCCGGTCTCGACGGGATTCAGGCCGGAAGCGACCTCATCGAGCAGCAGCAACTGCGGTTCCGTTGCAAGGGCCCGTGCGATTTCGACGAGTCGGCGTTTGCCGTAAGACAGGTTGGCCACGAGGGTGTCGCGGTCGCCGGACAGATTGACCCTGGACAAAAGCTTCAACGCATGGTCGGCGATCCTGGCCTCGTCGCGCCCCTTGGCAGCGAATGAAAACATGCTTCGCACAAAACCCGTGTGCCCGTGGATATGCCGGCCGGTCATGACAACCTCCATCGCAGTCATTTTTTCAAACAACTTGGGGGTCTGGAAGGTCCGGCAGATTCCGTTGGTGACGCGTCGTTGCACAGACGCCGATGTCACGTCGGACCCGGCCAGCAAAATCTTTCCGGAGGACACGGGCTGCAGTCCGGAGATCAAATCGAAGGCGGTACTCTTTCCCGCGCCATTGGGTCCGATCAATCCATGAATGGTGTTGGCCCGCACTTGCATGTCCAGCCCATTGACGGCTACCAGCCCGCCATAGCGCTTCGTGACTGCATGAAGTTCCAGCAGGTTGCCTGTACTCATTTCAGCAGTTCCCTCAGGCCGGGAATCCGGGCCCCCACCTTGCGGCCAAGACCCGCCATTCCGGACGGCATGAACATCATGCACAGCACCAGAAGCAAGCCGTAGACGAACATCTTGTACTGGGCCAGGTCGCGCAGCGATTCAGGAATGATGACCATGAGCGCGGCCCCAACCACCGCCCCCGGCAGACTGCCAAGGCCGCCAACTGCAATCATGATCAGGAGCACCAGCGATTCGTGCCATACGAAACTCTCCGGGCTGAGAAAGCGCAGCAGGTGCGCAAGAAAACTCCCCGCCAGTCCCGCAATGGCGCATCCCAGCGTGATCACGGTCATCCGGTAGGCCTCTGTAGGAATGCCGATGCTCTTGGCTGCCGCTTCATCCTGCCCGATGGCCAGCAGTGCCCTGCCGATACGGCCGCGGCACATCCTCAACAAGAGCGCATACACGATGGTCAGGGTCATCATCTCGATGACGAACAGGGCCTGCCTGGATTCAAACGCCTGGCCCCAGATCTGAATCGGGGGGATGCCGCGCACACCCACGTGACCGCCGGTGAGCCACGTCGTGTTGGCGATCAACTGGTACACGATGATCCCGAAGCCGAACGTTGCGATCTTGAAATAGACACCCGACAGACGCACAAGCTGAGCCATCAGCAAGCCGGCGAGGCCCGCCACCAACGTGCCGACGGCCGCCGCCAGAAAGAAAGAGAACGATAGATTTTTTTCAAGCAGTACCGTCGTGTAGGCGCCCACACCCATGAATGCCGCGTGCCCCAGCGACAACTGGCCAGCCAACCCCACCATGACTTGCAGGCCTAGCGAAGCAATGGCGTAGATTGCAATCACCGTGCCCAGGTACAGATAAAAGCCTCCCAATGCCAGCGGAAGCGACCAGCCGATCAGCATCAGCACGAAAAAGAACACCCAGTCACGATTGAGCTTCAGCCAGCTCCCCGCGGCCGAGCCTGCAAAGCTCTCGTTCTTGATGGTGGGGATCATGTTCGCGCCTCCCTGGGGAACAGACCAGAGGGTCGGATCAGGAGAATTGCGATCATGATGGCGAAGGCGATGCTGTCGACGTACGCATTGGAGATCAGCGCACCACCGAAAGCCTCGGCCACGCCGATGATCAGACCACCCACCACAGCGCCAGGGATGCTGCCCAGAGTGCCGATTACCGCAGCGGCAAAAGCCTTCACGCCGACCGAGCCCATGTCGTAAGAGACATAGGTGATGGGCGCGTAAAGTACACCCGCCAGTGCACCAGTGGCGGCCGCCACCGCGAATGAAACGCCCGATGCCAGGCCGACACTGATGCCCATCGTGGACGCGGTCTCGCGGTCATCTGCCGCAGCTCTGACGGCCAGACCGATCCAGGTCCGGGAAAAGAACCACTGCAGTCCAAACAGAAGCACCACCATCGTGCCGGCGATGTACATGAAGACCGCCGGCAACGGATACCCGAACACCTGGTACACCTCATGGGCCAGGGGCGTGGCATAGACAACGGGGTCGGCACCCCAGGTCAACCGTACGCCGTTGCTCAGGATCATGCCGATGCCCAGCGTCAGCAGTACCAGTTGCACCTGGTCTGCATTCTTCTGGACCGCCTTGCGAAACGCGATCCGCTCGATGATCAGGCCGATGGCGCCGGTGATGACGGCGGCGCCAACCAGCACCAGCAAAAAAGGCACGCCGGGAAGCAGTTTCAATAGCGCATAGCCGACGAACGCGCCTAGCATCATGATTTCGCTCTGCGCAAAATTCACCAGGCCAAGGGCCCGGTAAATCATGCTGAAGCCAACCGCGATCAGCGAATAGATGCAGCCGACGGCCAGGCCGCTGATCAGCTGAAGGGTGAACTGCAAGGAAGTCTCGCTCCGCTTACTTGCGCAGGCGATCGAGAACCACTTCCTTGCCATTGAGCCTCACGAATGGCAGTGGGCGCAGCGAGTCGCCAGTCGGCAAGATGGTGATAGGGCCGGTTGCACCGGGAAAGTCCTTGGTCGCATAGATCGCATCGCGAATCTTCTGGGGAGTCACCTTGCCACCGGCCTGGGCCTTCTTGATGGCCTCAGCCATGACATAGGCACTGTCATAGCCCATTCCTTCGTACTGGGTCGGCATGCGATTGAACTTGGCTTTCCAGTTTGCGACGAATCGCTTGGCTGCATCGGTTTCGATCGAGCCCGCGTAGTAATACAGCAGGCCGTAGGTTCCGTCAGCTGCCGGTCCGGCAATGTCGAGGTACTGCGGGATGCCCGGGGCAGTCATCGCAAACACCGAAGTCTTGTAATTCAACTCGGCCATCTGCTTGACCATCAATCCGGCTTCCGTGTAGTACGTCATGAGGACCACGAAGTCAGGCTTGGTCTTGGCCATTTCCGCCAACATTGGCTTGAACTCGCGTGCCGTGGGTTCGAAGGGAACACGGCCCAGGATCTTCAGGCCCAGCTTCTCAGCTCTTGCAGTGAACGCGTCTGCCAACGGTTGACCCCAGTTGTCGTTGCGAACCAGAAGGTAGGCTGTCTTGGCCTTTTTGTCATCGACCATCCATTGGGCAGCGCTCGACGCAAAATCATCGGCATTCTGTGTGATGCGTGCAAACCAGGGGTTGCCTTGCTTGGTGAGCGCCGGATCCACCGCCAGGGGCGACAGCTGCGGGATTTTTGCAGCCCGCGTCACTTCAATTGCGGCTGCCGTCCCGGCACTGGTCGATCCGCCCAGTATCGCGATGACCTGGTCGGAATCGATCATCCGCTGCACCGCCTGTGCGGCTGCACCGGGGTTGGCCATGTCGTCTGCAACGATGAGGTTGATGCTGTCCTTGCCCAGCATGCCACTCTTGGCAATCTCCTCCAGCGCGAACCTGGTGCCTGCAAGGCTTTCGCTACCGTAGACAGCGACCGGTCCGGACAAAGGACCGAAGAAACCCACTTTGAAGACTTCGGCGTGGGCCGAAACGGTAAGCGCGCCGATGATCGCGACCGACTTGAGCGCGGCTACGAGCGGCGAAAGCAGTTTGGGTAAGTACATAGTGACCTTCGGTGGGGTGGAAGAGCTAGAAGAAACAGCGGGATTGATAAAGGATGAGGTCTGGCAAGAGATGCATCGCTATTGCCCGAGATAGGCATGGCGAACCTCTTCCGTCTGCTCAAGAGCTTGCGAAGTCCCGGACAGAACAATCTGCCCGCGCTCCAGTACGTAGGCCCGATCCGAAACGTCCAGTGCGGCCGTCGCGTTTTGCTCGACGAGCAAAATCGTGACTCCGTTTTCGGCAAGCTGGTTGATCGTTTCGAAGATGAGGTCGATGAGAAGGGGAGCCAGGCCCATCGAGGGCTCATCCAGCAGCAGCAAGCGTGGTTGAGCCATCATTGCGCGCCCCATCGCCAGCATTTGCTGCTCGCCGCCCGAGAGTGTGCCCGCCAGTTGCTTGCGTCTCTCTGCCATGCGCGGGAAAAGCTCGAAAACCCGGTCCAGGCTGGCCCGCGGGATCAGCCCGCTGCGACGCGAATATGCGCCGACATAAAGGTTTTCTTCTACGGTGAGGCTTTTGAAGACTTTTCGGCCTTCGGGTACCACCGCGATCCCTGCGGCAACGATGTCCATCGGGGCGCTACGGGAAGACTCCACTCCCGCGATCTTGATACTGCCTCGCGTCGGGACGAGCAGCCCCGCAATGGTGCGAATTGTCGTAGTCTTGCCTGCGCCGTTGCGGCCCAGCAGGCAGACGATCTCCCCGTCCATGACTTCCAGGCTCACACCAGCCAGCACCTCGGACGTCGCATACCCGGCGTGCACGTCGATCAGTTGCAAAAGTGGCGGGGTCTGGGTGGCCATCATCGCTTTTCACAAAAAAATGTGACCAACTTTTGGGTGCAGGGAAAAAATTCCATTGAAAATATTTTCTTCCAGAGTAATTTACCACGCACTGGTATTTTCCCTGAAGTACTTTAGATTGCCCTTAACGCTCCTACCCTGCTAACGGCTGGACGGAAAGCTGAACACGGCTCCTTCGCGTACGCCGGCGGAAGGCCAGCGCTGCGTAACCGTCTTGCGTCGGGTGTAGAAACGTACGGCGTCGGGCCCATAGGCATGAAGATCGCCAAATAGCGAATGCTTCCAGCCGCCGAAGGAGTGGTAGGCCACCGGTACCGGCAGCGGCACGTTGACGCCCACCATGCCCACGAGAATGTTGTCGGTGAAGTGGCGTGCAGCCTCGCCGTCTCGGGTGAAGATGCAGGTGCCGTTGCCATACTCGTGCTCGTCGATCAGAGTCATCGCCTCCTGGAGCGTCCCGACCCGCACCACGCCCAGCACCGGTCCAAAAATCTCCTCCTGATAAATCGTCATGCCTGGCTTCACGTGGTCGAACAGGCAGGGGCCCAGGAAGTAGCCATCTTCGTTGCCGGGCACTTTCACGCCTCGGCCATCGACCAGCAGTTCGGCCCCCTCGGCGACACCCTGGGCGACATAGCCGGTCACCTTCTCGAAGTGCTGCCTGCTCACCAGCGGGCCCATATCGTTGGCCGGATCGATGCCGGGACCGACCTTCATCTTCGCAATTGCGGCCTTCAGGCCAGCGATCACGGCGTCGGCCGTGTCCGGGCCCACCGCCACCACCAGCGGAATGGCCATGCAGCGCTCGCCGCAGGAGCCGTAGGCCGCGCCCATCAGGGCATCGACGGCGCTGGCGATGTCGGCGTCGGGCATGACGACCGCGTGGTTCTTGGCGCCGCCAAGGGCCTGCACGCGTTTGCCGTTGGTGCAGCCCTGCGCGTAGATGTACCTGGCAATCGGAGTGGATCCGACAAAGCTCACCGCCTTCACCCGGACGTCGTCCAGCAGCGCATCGACGGCTTCCTTGTCGCCATTGACCACGTTGAGAACGCCCGGAGGCAGTCCGGCGCGCAGCGCGAGTTCTGCAACCAGCAGGGCCGACGAGGGATCGCGCTCGGACGGCTTCAGGATGAAAGTGTTGCCACAAGCCACGGCCATCGGCCACATCCAGAGCGGGACCATCACCGGAAAGTTAAACGGTGTGATGCCCGCCGTCACGCCCAGCGGCGCGAATTCGCTCCACGAATCGACGCCCGTCCCCACGTTCTTGCTGTGCTCGCCCTTGAGGAGTTCGGGCACATAGCTGGCATATTCGACGTTCTCGATACCGCGTTGCAGTTCACCCATGGCATCGCCGAGCACCTTGCCATGTTCGTCGGTGACGAGTGCGCAGATCGCGTCGGCGTTTTCCTCCAGCAGCTGCTTGAGCCGGCTCATCACACGCGCCCGCTTGAGGGGTGGCGTGGCACGCCAGCCTGGAAACGCCGCTTCGCATGACGCGACTGCGCGCTGCACAGTGGACGCGTCGGCCATCAGCACCGACTGCCGCGACACGCCGGTCGCGGGATCGAAAACGCGCTGACTGCGGGTTCCACCGGCCACGCGCTGGCCGTCAATAAGGTGTTGGATCATGGGTATTGGAATATCAGGAAAAGCAGCTAAGGAGCTGATAGACGGTCGCTGGCTCAAGCGGTCTCGCTGAAGCTTTCGCCAAGAGCCTGGACCAGACTGTCTATCTCGGAACGGGTGGCGATGAAAGGCGGGGCGAGCTGAATGGTGTCACCTCCGTAACGTACGTAAAAACCCTTTTTCAGCATCGACATCGCGATCTCGTAGGGACGACGTGCGGGTTCGCCAGGCAGGGAATCGACGGTAAGGCCGGCGGCGAGCCCGTAGTTGCGAATGTCGGCGATGTGCTTGACCCCCTTAAGACTGTGCACTGCGTGCTCGAAATGCGGCGCGAGGTCCTTGACGCGGGCCACAGCGTCTTCCTTTTGGAGCAGATCAAGGGCAGCGAGTGCGGCGGCGCAGGCCACCGGGTGGGCCGAATAGGTATAGCCATGCGGAAATTCGAGCTGGTAGTCGGGACCGCCGGCGGCCATGAAGGTGTCGTAGATTTCCTGCTTTGCCACGACCGCCCCCAGCGGCTGCACGCCATTGGTCACCTGCTTGGCGACGTTGAGGATGTCCGGTGTCACGCCGAACGCTTCGGAGCCTGTCCAGGCGCCCGCGCGCCCGAAGCCGGTGATCACCTCGTCGAAAATGAGCAGAATGTTGTTGGCCGTGCAGATGTCGCGTAGACGCCGCAGGTAGCCGACCGGCGGGATCACGACGCCGGCCGATCCCGAGAATGGCTCCACGATCACGGCTGCGATGTTGGAGGCGTCATGCAGCGCGATCAGGTTCAGCAACTCGTCAGCCAGCTCCGCACCCTGGGCCGGCATTCCCCGTGAAAAGGCGTTCTTCTTGAGCTGCGTGTGTGGCAGATGATCCGCTTCGACGCCCTGCCCGAAGAGCTTGCGGTTCGCGCCAATGCCGCCCACCGAGATACCGCCGAAGTTCACGCCGTGATAGCCCTTTTCCCGGCCGATCAGGCGGGTCTTGCTGGCCATGCCCTTGGTGCGCCAGTAAGCCCGAGCCATCTTGAGCGAAGTGTCCGCCGCCTCCGACCCGGAGCTGGTGAAAAACACGCGGTTCAACCCGGCCGGCATGAACTCCACCATGCGATTGGCCAGCTCGAACGACAGCGGATGGCCGAACTGAAACGCGGGGGAGTAATCCAGCTGCGTCATCTGCCTCGTCACCGCGGCCGTCAACTCCTCGCGACCGTGTCCGAGCCCCGAGCACCAGAGCCCTGATAACCCATCGAAAATCTGCCGGCCCTGCGCGTCCTGGTAGTAGCAGCCTTTGGCACCCACGATCATTCGGGGATTGGCCTTGAAGTCACGGTTGCCGGTATACGGCATCCAGTGTGCGGCCAGCCAGGCCGCATCGGTGCGCGGTGCGCTCAGGTTCTGTTGTTCTTTCATGTCCATGATGCGATTCCTTCGTTTTCAGGTAGAGGCCAGTGCGATCTCGGGGGCGACGAATTCGTAATCAAGTTCGCGAGCCACAGCCTCGTGCGTCACTTTGCCGCCCGAGACGTTCAGGCCGCGCCGCAGGTGGCTGTCGGCTCGCAGCGCGTCGCGCCAACCCTTGTCAGCCAGTGCCATCGCGTGCGGCAGGGTCGCGTTGTTCAGCGCCAGCGTCGAGGTGCGCGCCACGGCTGCGGGCATGTTGGCCACGCAGTAATGCACGACTCCATCGATGAGATACGTGGGCTCGTCGTGTGTCGTGGCCCGCGATGTTTCGAAGCACCCGCCCTGGTCGATGGCCACATCGACCACCACGCTGCCCTTCTTCATGCGTGACACCATGTCCCGGGTCACCAGCTTGGGCGCCGCCGCTCCGGGCACCAGAACACCCCCAATGACGGCATCCGCGTCAAGCACGGCCTCCTCCAGGCTGGCCGCAGTCGAATACCGCGTCGTTATCCGGTTGCCATAGACCAGGTCGAGCTGGCGCAGGCGATCGATGCTCTTGTCCAGAACGGTGACGCGGGCACCCATGCCCACGGCCATCTGCATGGCATTGGTGCCCACCACGCCCGCGCCGATGATCACCACGTGCGCGGACGGCACGCCAGCCACGCCGCCCAGCAGCACGCCCATCCCGCCTTTGGATTTTTCGAGGTGGCTTGCGGCAGCCTGGACGGACATGCGCCCTGCCACTTCGCTCATCGGTGCCAGCAACGGCAGGCCGCCCGCGGGACCCGTAATGGTCTCGTAGGCGATGCACACGGCACCGGACCTCACCAGTGCTGCCGTTTGCTTCGAATCCGGTGCAAGGTGAAGATAGGTGTAGAGAACCTGGCCTTCGCGCAGCATCTCGCACTCGCGTGGCTGCGGTTCCTTCACTTTTACGATCATGTCGCTGCTGGCGAACACGGTCGCGGCATCGGGTGCGATGGTGGCGCCGGCCTCACGGTATTGCGCATCCGACATTCCGATGGCCGCTCCGGCGCCTGTTTCCACCAGCAGTTCATGACCGTGCGCACAGAGTTCGCGCGCGCTGGCCGGCGTGAGACCAACCCGGTACTCGTGGTTCTTGATTTCCTTTGGGACCCCGATTCGCATGAGTGATCTCCTCTTGATGGCCTGCCGTCGCTGCAGTCCCGATGGTCAGGTGATTTACCATTGCAGTAAACGGCGGGATATCACGGTTTACTTGACGATTCATGAAACCAAAGAAACGGGCCCTTCTGGGCCAGCTCAGCGACATGGATCTGCGGCTCCTGCGGGTCTTCAAGGCGGTGGCCGACTGCGGCGGCATGACGGCGGCGGAACTGGAGCTCAACATCTCCACCTCGACCATCAGCCGCCACATGAAGGATCTTGAAGCGCGGCTGGGTTTAACCCTGTGTCGGCGGGGCCGTGGCGGCTTCGCGCTGACCCCCGAGGGCGAAAGCATTCACCGGGAGACCGTGCGCCTGCTGGCCTCGACGGAGGCGTTCCGGCAAAGCGTGGATGACATCCACCAGCGCATGGATGGGCAATTTCATCTAGCGCTGTTCGAAAAGACCGCCAGCAACCCTGCAGCACGCATTGCCGGGGCGATAGCGCTGTTTCGGCAGCGCGCGCCAGACGTGCATTTGAGTGTCCATGTCGGCCCCATCAATCAGATCGAGCGCGGGGTGCTCGACGGCACCTTTCAGATGGGGGTGATTCCTGCGCACCGCAATTCAGATGCCTTGGTGTACGACGACCTGTTCGGCGAAACGATGTTGCTTTATGCCGCCGCTGGTCACCCCCTGTTCAACGTCGGCGATGCCGACCTGCAATGGTCGAGCCTTCAGGAGCATCTCTTTGCCGGCCTGGGATATCACTCCCCCAACATGGAAATCAGCCATCAGCGGCGGCTGCACCGGGCCGCCACCGGCTTCGATCAGGAAGCTGTTTCCACGTTGATTCTCTCAGGCGCGTTTCTCGGATTTCTGCCGGAACACTACGCCGCCAGCTTTGCGGCGAAAGGTCAGATGCGGCCGTTGGCGCCGGCCCTGTTCCGCTATGACTGCAGGTTTGTCGCCATCGCCCGTCGCTCGCCCGCTCCGTTGAGGGTGACACAGGCCTTTCGCGACTGCCTGTTGCAGGCGCACCGCTAGGAAGCGCTGCGGGTGTGCCCCGCGATCGGGGTCGTTGACTTCACATGCCCGGCTGGTGTGTTGCATCCATGAGGGATCACTTGGGGGCAACCATAAAAATATTGAGCATAGTTTTCTTTAAAAGGAAAATACCGTACACTTTATTTCCCATACATACGAGGTGAGCGATGGCGGCAACACTACCGGGTCGGGCAGACGTGGTGATCATCGGCGGCGGTGTGGTCGGATGCTCGATAGCGTTCCATCTCACCAAGCTGGGCATCCGGGACGTGGTCCTGCTCGAACGCAAGCAGTTGACAAGCGGCACCACCTGGCATGCCGCAGGCCTGGTTGGGCAGCTGCGCGCAACGCGCAATCTCACCGAGCTGGCCAAGTACACGACCGAGCTGATCCACGATCTTGAGAGGCAGACCGGACAAGCCACCGGCTTCAAGCAGAACGGCTCCATTTCGGTTGCGCTGAACGCGCAGCGGATGGAAGAGCTAAAGCGCCAGGCGTCCATGGCGCGAAACTTCGGCCTTGAAGTGGAAGTGATATCGCCAGCCGACATCCTGGCGAAATATCCGTATCTAAGCCTCGACGGCGTGGTGGGTGGCGTCTTCCTGGCCAAGGACGGCCAGTGCAACCCGATCGACGTGACCCAGGCCTATGCCAAGGGGGCACGCATGGGCGGGGCCAGGATCATGGAGGGCGTCAAGGTTGAGCGCATCCTGCAGGAAGGCGGTCGCGCGGTAGGTGTTGTGACGGACCAGGGAGACATTCGCGCTGCGACAGTGGTGATCGCCGCCGGCATGTGGTCCCACGAACTGGGCCGAAAGACCGGGGTCAATCTTCCGCTGCACGCGGCAGAACACTTCTACATCGTCACCGACCACATCAAGGATCTACCGGGCAATCTGCCGGTGCTGCGAATCCAGGACGAATGGGCTTATTACAAGGAAGACGCCGGCAAGATCCTGCTTGGCTGCTTCGAGCCCAAGGCCAAGCCCTGGGGCATGGACGGAATCCGCGAGGACTTCTGCTTTGACTCGCTGCCCGAGGACATGGACCACTTCATGCCGGTGCTCGAGAAGGCCGCGGCGCGCATGCCGATTCTCGAAAACACCGGCATCCAGACCTGGTTCAATGGTCCCGAAAGCTTTACACCGGACGATCGGTATCTGCTCGGGGAAACCGCCGAGGTCAAGGACTTGTTCGTCGCCTGCGGCTTCAATTCGATCGGCATCCAGAGCTCCGGCGGCGCGGGGAAGGTGCTCGCAGAATGGATCCGTGATCGCCGCCCTCCGATGGACCTGGTGGACATCGAAGTGCAGCGAATGAATCCTTTCCAGGGAAACAAGGCCTACCTGAAGGACAGGACCGTCGAGACGCTGGGCCTGCTGTACAAGACGCACTGGCCCTACTACCAGTACACGACCGCGCGCGGCGCACGCCGGACGGCCTTCCATCAGGCGCTCGAATCGGCGGGCGCCGTCTATGGGGAACTGGCGGGCTGGGAACGCCCTAACTGGTTTGCGCCACCGGGCGTGCCACCCGTTTATGAATACAGCTACGGCAAGCAGAACTGGTTCGAGCACACTGCCGCCGAGTGCCGTGCAACCCGTGACAGTGTTGCGCTCTACGACCAGAGCACCATGACGAAGTTCATGGTGGAAGGACGCGATGCCCTGAAGCTGCTCGAGACGATATCGGCCAACCGGATCGACGTGCCGGTCAACAAGCTGGTCTACACCCAGTGGCTGAACTCGCGCGGGGGTATCGAAGCCGACCTGACGATCACTCGCACGGGCGAGCAGCGCTTTATGGTGGTGTCGGCGGCAGCGACGCATTTCCGGGATCTGTCGTACCTGCGCCGCCACGCGGAGGCGTTCGACCACTGCTTCGTCTCTGACCACACCTCCGGCATCCCGATGCTCGGCTTGATGGGCCCCAGGTCGCGTGAGATGCTTTCGCAGGCAAGTCCGGGCACTGACTTTTCCAATGAGGCGTTTCCCTTCGGGACTTCGCAGATGATCGAGATCGGCTACGCGCAAGTTCGCGCCAGCCGCATCACCTACGTTGGCGAACTCGGCTGGGAACTCTACATCCCGGCTGAATTCGCGATGCACGTGTATGAAAGACTGGTCGCGCTGGGCGGCTCGTACGAGATGAAGTTTGCCGGCATGCATGCAATGAACGCCTGCCGCATGGAAAAGGGCTACCGGCACTGGGGCGACGACATCAGCGTCGAGGACACGCCGATAGAAGGCGGCCTTGGCTTCGCCGTGGCATGGAACAAGCCAGGCGGTTTCATTGGGCAGGAAGCACTGGCTGCACAGAAGGCACGGGGGGTGCCCACCAAGCGTCTGGTCCAGTTCCGCCTGAAGGACACCGACCGCCTTCTGTACAAGGAAGAACCGATCTGGGTCAACGGCAAGCCCGCCGGTGGCATCACCTCGGGCATGTACGGCCATCGTGTCGATGCGTCCCTGGGTATGGGTTACATCAGGGCGGATGAGCCGATCACGGCCGACTGGGTTGCCGCGCAACACTTCGAAATCGAAATCGGATGGCAGCGGTACGAGGCCCATGCGCAGCTCGAGCCGATGTATGACCCCAAGAACCTGCGAGTCAGGTCGTAAACCCCCTGGCAACAGCGTTGCTCTCAGTCGTCCAGAAGGCACAGTGCCAAACCAAAACACATCTTTCATCCTGACCTTGTCCTGCCGGGATCGACGAGGAATCGTTCATGCCGTGTCGGGATTCCTGAGCGAGCGCAACTGCAACATCACAGAGGCTGCGCAGTTCACGGACGCCGAACACCAGCACTTCTTCATGCGGATCGCGTTCGCGGCTGAAGGCGAACAACTCGACCTGGGAGATCTGTTGCAGCAGTTCCGGGAGACGGTGGCTGCAGAGTTTGAAATGCTGTGGGAGCTCACCGATGCAGCCACCCGCATGCCTGCGGTCATCATGGTCTCCAAGCTCGGTCATTGCCTGCACGATCTGCTGCTGCGTTGGCGAACAGGACTGCTGCCAATCGATGTCAAGGGGATCGTTTCGAACCACCGCGATTTCTACCAACTGGCGGCCTCCTACGACATACCTTTCCACCACATCCCCGTGACCCCGGAGACAAAGCCAGTGGCGGAACAGGAGCTGCTCAAAGTTCTGGCCGCAGAAGACGCCCCGTTGCTTATTCTTGCCCGCTACATGCAGGTCCTATCCGATGATCTCTCCCGAAAGCTGTCGGGCCGGGCGATCAACATTCATCACAGCTTTCTTCCGGGATTCAAGGGAGCCAAGCCTTACGCCCAGGCACACGCACGCGGCGTCAAACTGATAGGGGCAACCGCTCACTATGTGACAGGCGACCTGGACGAAGGGCCAATCATCGAGCAGGACGTCGAGCGTGCAGACCATTCGATGAGTCCCGCGTCGCTCACGGCCCTTGGACGTGATGTGGAAAGCGTCGTGCTTGCTCGTGCCGTTCGCTGGCACGCAGAACGCCGTGTGCTGGTCAACGGCAACAGAACTGTCGTGTTCCGTTAACCGCCCCGTTCCATGCGCCACCGCTGAAGTTCAGTAAGTCGGTGGTGCAATGATCCAGACCACGACGGCTTCGGAGTCACTGGTATTGGCCCACCGAAAAGGCTCGCGAACAATCCGAAAGCTGTCTCCTGCGTTCAGCACAAACTTCTTCTTGCCGATCCACAGATCCAGGGTTCCACTGATTACATAGCCCTCTTCTTCGGTGTTGCGCTTGTTGAACAGAGTCAATTCGGCGTGCGGTTCGAATGTGCTCAGAAAAGTTTCGAAAGCCCCGCCAATGTCGGGAGAGAGCAGTTCTTCCACCAACCCGGTCGTCACAGCCCCGAGCTTTCGCCGGGTGTTGCTGCGAACAATTTTTCCCCGCTCATGCCCCGGCGCGTTGTCGGAGGTAAAGAACCACCCCAGGGGAACACCCAGGTGCTGTGCGATCCCCTTCAGGTCGGCGATCGACGCGGCAGCCCTGCCCCGCTCGACCTGGCTGACAAAGCTGATCGATCGCCCGATGGCAACTGAGAGTTCTTCCAGCGAAGCCGCCCGGGCCTTGCGCAGCTTCCTGATTTCAGAGCCGAGCCGCTCACTGTCAGACAAAGATTCATCGCGAATCGATGGCACTGTGGAGGATTTGTTTTTTAGGAGCCGCGCCATCGGAAGAAAGATTTTCTCTTTTTTAAGCAGAAAAAATCTTATACCAATTTCTCTCCAGACGCATTTTTAAAAAAGCAGAGGCAGACCCACTGCGTTGCGCTGCGAACAACACAATCACCAGCCGACCGCCGAAGATGCTGCCCGCCTTGGATCGGCGCCCGCCTCCATGACGCCGCGCTCCAGGTCATGCCGGATGACGCACACCCCGCCAGCACGCCAGAGCCGTTCGGGCCACATGACGACCTCATGACCAAGCCCCGAAAGTCCTTCGGCGGTGGCGGCGTCGAATTTACCCTCCAGGCACAGGCGTCCAGGCTGGGCCACGTGGGGAGCGAACGAATCAGGGTGGCTGTAGGTGATGAACCGTGGCTTCTCAACGGCCGTTTGCGGGTCCATGCCGAAGATGGTCATATTCAAAATGGCCTGTACGTTCGCCTGCGTCTGGCTGTCCCCGCCAGGACTGCCAATAGGCATGACCAGCTTGCCACGCTCGATCAGCATGGCCGGACTGGGGGTGAGTCGCGGGCGCTTGCCGGCTGCCACGCTGGACGGGTGTTCCGCACGCGCCCATGATTGCGATCCGCGCGACGAAGGCGCCAGGCCCGTCCCCGGGATGACGATGGTGTCGCTGCACACGTCACTGGGCGCGATGCAGATCGCGTTGCCCTGCCCGTCGACAACGGTGACGCACGACGTGTCGAAGGGTCCCGACTGAACTGCCGAGCCGGGCGCCGCAGCAGCCACCGCCCCGCCGCCGCCAGCAGCCGGAAGGCCCGGCCAGGCCCGGTCAGGATCGATCAGTTGACGCCGGGTGTCCGCGTATTCGTCGGACAGGAGCCAGTCGAGCGGCTTGTTCAGGAAGCGGGGATCCCCGTAATAGGCTTCGCGGTCGGCGAACACCAGCTTCAACGCTTCGGCGACATGGTGCACATACTCGACACTGTTATGCCCCATCTCCATCAATGGGAGCTTCTTCAGCAGATTGAGCGACTGTCCCAAGGTGGGTCCCTGGCACCAGAAGCCGCATGAATGGACCTCCATCGTCCCGAATCGGGTCTGGACGGCCGGTTCGATGCGCACCTGGAACTGCGCCATGTCTTCCATCGTCAGCAGGCCACCGTTCCTGGCATGAAAAGAAGTGATCTCCCTGGCCAGATCACCCTTGTAGAAGGCGTCTCGAACAGCCTGCAAGCCCTGGGCGCGATCGCCGCCCCTGGCGATCGCGCCGCGCTCTGCGTCGATCAGGTAACGCAGACTGGCGGCCAAGTCGGGCTGAACGAACAGTTCGCCCACCGGAGTCACATTGCCGCCAGGAAGATAGGTCTGCGTATTCGATGGCCAGCGTTCGAGCTTCGCTTTGACCAATTGAAGTTGCTCGTGCATGAATGGATACATCACGAACCCTTCGCGGGCAAATCGTTCTGCAAAAAAGGCGCAGTCCCCGAAGGACATGGTCCCGAAACGGGTCAGCGCCTCGATATGGGCCGCCGGCGCTGCAGGTACCACCGTACGCAACAGGCCCTCGGGGATCTGTCCGGCGTGGTCGTTCTCGAACATTGCGCAGGAAGCCCTGGCGGGCCAAACGCCCAGGCCATCGATGGTGATCATGACCTGGCGCTCAGCAAGCCACAGGATCATGGGGGCGACACCCGCAATGTTCACCTGATCGCTATGGACGACTCCGAGTACGAGGGCCGCGGTGACGCCGGCATCGACAGCGTTGCCGCCGGATTCCAGCACCTGGAACGCTGCCTGGGTGGCCAGATAGTGACCCGTGGACGCGCAATGCCGGCGCGCTGCCACGACCGCGCGGCCGGCGGTGTAGGCACTGGCAACAGAACTGCCTGAATGGGAGATGGAATCGACGGACATGCGCCTCCAGTATTTCCGGTCCGCGCAATGCTGCCCAGGGGCAACACAACAAGGAAAATTCGTGATGAAATTATTCTGACGAGAAGAATATAGTCCATTTGGTTTCTCCGATTCGAGGATGCAGTCATGCAGCACACGCTTTCACGGTCCCGTACACTGCGCAGCCGCGTCGTCCAGGGCGAACCGGTGCGCGGCCTGTTCGTGCGCACGGCCGATTGCGCAGTGGCGCAGGCCCTTGCGTTGACCGGGCTGGACTTCATTGTTCTGGACGTCGAGAACAGCGCCTTGCACAGAGCGCAGGTCGATTCGATGATCGCCTTTGCGCGCGCCAACGACTTGCCAGTGCTCGTCCGATTACCGGCCAGCCAGCTCGGCGACATCCAGCACGCCATGATGGCCGGCGCTGCAGGCGTTATCGCATCGCACCTGATGACTGCGGCCGCAGCACACACCGTGGTGGATTTCTGCCGCAGCGCGGGCGTAGTCCGCTCGTATGCCGGCATGGGGCGGGACACGCGGTGCCGCACGGTGCCCTGGCCCGAATTCAAGCTTGCAATGGCTGCTGAGTTCCTGGTCATGGTCCAGATTGACAATGCCCAGGGCGTGGCGCAAGCCGAATCCATTGCGGCAGTTGCGGGCCTGGACGCCGTGTTTGTCGGGAGCCTCACCCTGACCCTTGAATTGGAGCTGGAGCGCGGTGGCGCCAATGAGAAGACGGTGCAGGCAGCCATTCACCGCGTGTCCGCAGCCTGCCTGGCAGCCGGCATTCAGCTGGGGATGCCGGCCGGCCAGGACAGCGCCGATCCCTTCGCGTATCGTGCGTCCATCATCGTTGCTGGCAATGAGCTCAATGCACTGCGCATCGGTGTGGATGTGCTGCTGGGCCGCAGTCTCCCGGCAACTGGGTAAAACCAATTCCTAAATATTCGCCGTACAAATAAATTGTCCGTTTTCTTTTTTTATTGGGGATAATGTGATCGGTGCTGGCTGTGGCGGTCAGCTTCCAAATGGTCACTTCTTAAAGGATGACGCATGCACCTGATCAGGAGTTCAATCCTCGGCCTGGCACTCGCCGTTGGCCAACTGATTCCCAATCTGGCCTGTGCGCAGGACGCAAACACAGTGCGCCTTGTGACGCCCTACCCCGCCGGAGGGCCGACCGACGTGGTGGCGCGCGTTCTGGCCAAACCCCTTTCGGAAGAACTCGCTAGGTCGGTGGTCGTTGACAACCGCAGCGGCGCCAGCGGCACTATCGGCGCCGGCCACGTGGCTCGCTCCACCCCGGATGCAAACGTGCTGCTCATCAACACCTCGATCCAGGTGATCTTGCCGCACCTGACCAAGCTGCCTTATGACACGCTGACCGACTTCACGCCCATCGGACAAGTCAACACCATCCCGTTCATTCTTGTCATCAACAAAAACCTCCCGTTCAAGAATCTGGGAGAGCTCATCAGGTATGCAAAGCGCAATCCCGGCAAGCTCAACTATGCGAGTAACAGTTCCGGCTCGGCCTCCCATCTGGCGGCGGAACAGTTCAAGGCCATTGCGGGCGTGAGCCTGGTCCACATCCCGTACAGGGGCAGCGCGCCCGCGATCACCGACTTGATTGGCGGACAAGTCCAGTTGATGTTTGAGCAGGGGCCTTCCATCAACGCCTACCTCAAGAGCGGGCAGCTGAAGGCGCTGGCGGTCACGAGCGTGAAGCGCTCGGGCTTTGCGCCGGATGTGCCGACCTTCACTGAGGAGGGGATTCCCTTCGTTTACACCAACTGGCAGGGAATCTGGGCTCCGCCCGGCCTGCCGTCAGCGACCACTTCCAGGTTGACAACAGCCCTGCGGAACGTCATGGCCCGGCCCGATGTCCGCCAGCGCCTGACCGAAATGGGAACGGAACCTTCGACGCTCGCTGGAGACGATTTCGATGCGTTTGTAAAACAGCAATACCGGGTAGTCGGGGACATTGTCCGCGCTGCCAATGTGAAGCTCGATTGAGGACAATGCCGTGATGATCCTTCGACGCCGTGAATTGCTTCTCGCAAGTGCCGCTGCACCGTTCGTCAAACCGGTGCTGGCTGCTGACCCCATCAAACTGGTGGTGCCTTACCCTGCTGGCGGCCCAGCGGACATCGTGGGCAGGACATTCGCGCAATACTTTGCGGAGGAGTCGGGCCGTCCAGTCGTCATCGACAACCGGGCAGGTGCAAGCGGCTCGATCGGAGCGAACGCGGTGGCGAAGGCGCCACCAGACGGAACCATGCTGCTGTTCAATCCGTCGATCCACGTCATTCTCCCCAGCCTGCAGGACAAGCTGCCCTACAACGCAGTTTCCGATTTCACCCACCTGGGCGTGACGGTCGGCGTGCCGCTGCTGCTGGTGGTCAACAACAATGTGCCTGCGCAGAATGTGCGGGAACTTGTGCAGTACGCCAGGCGCCAGCCAGCCGGACTCTTTTACGCGACGTCCAGTCAGGGCTCCTCGTCGCATCTCGCAGGCGAGCAACTGAAGCTCGCCGCCGGCATCAAGCTCGGGCAAGTCCCCTACAAGGGAAGTGCGCCTGCGATCGCCGACCTGATCGGCGGTCAGGTGCAGATGATGTTTGATTCATTGCCGTCCATCCTTCCCTTCGTCAAGAGCGGCCGGTTGCGCGCGCTGGCTGTCACAACGCCGGCGCGCTCTCCCCTGGTGCCCGACGTTCCCACGATGGAAGAATCGGGATTCCCGGGGTTTCGACACACGAACTGGTACGGCGTCTGGGCCCCGCCGGGTCTTGCGCCCGACGTGACCGGGGCGCTGGTGCGCGACATCCAGAAGACCCTTGCGCGCCCGGAACTGCGGCGCCGGATGCTGGAACTGGGCGCCGAGCAGATCGATGGCGTCGTCGGCGAAAGATTCAAGGAGTTCGCGATCTCCGAGATGGCGCGATACGCCAGGCTGATCAAGGAAACTGGCGTCAAGCTCGACTGATTTGTCTCCGGCCAGCCAAGGGAGATGCTAAAGGCCTGCAGGCGGTGCTGGTAGGCCATGTACTGGCCTACACCGGCTCCGGAAACCAGCGCAGAAAACGCTGTCCCCACGTTGCAACGCTGACGCCACAGGGCTGGGACGCCACTTCCGACCATCCGATCGGCTCGGCGACCCCCGGCATGGAGCCCGCCATCACAAGGCGTCTGGAACGCAGAAACGACAAAGGCCGCATTAAGCGGCCTTGTCGAAAAAGTCGTGCTGCAACCCAGCTCCGACGAATGCCAGATTCACTACCGTATCAGTGCGGCTTCTTTGCCGTCTCCCGATACCGGGTTTATCGTGGCGACCCTACGGGGATTCGAACCCCGGTACTTACCGTGAAAGGGTAATGTCC
>JAZKFD010000148.1:0-13675 GCA_040386635.1 Pseudomonadota bacterium | reverse complement strand
CGGCGGTCACGGCCAGCAGTGCTGCCAGGCCGAAAGAGACCATGCTCTTGCGAGAGAGGCGGGGGTCACGTGCAGTCATGATCGAAACTCCTTGTTGGATGAAATCTGATGGAATGACTGCAGTCTAGGGATGGGCAAACGCCGGGGATGCCGGAGAGGCGACCGCCTTGACTACGGCGGCTTGCCGCTCGCGAAGTAGGACAGCGCGCCACGGTCGAGCTTGAAAGCGGGCTGTGAGATCGAAAGTGTCGTTTACAAGGCCCAGGTACGGGGAACAGTAGGCTGCAAGTTCCACAGCGCCGGGCGCCAGGCAGAACGTATGGCTTTCAACAGGCCGAGAGCCGGCTCTACCAGCGGCGCCAGCACCCGTACTGCGACCACACGGGGCCCTGGCGAGGTCGCCCCGGCAGTCGATGCAAGCGGGTGCGATCCGATCAGGTCACGCGCCAGTTCCAGCGCCTCATCGCGCCGGCCGCGAGGAATATCGGTGCCGCATACATAAAAGAGCGTGGCGATGCAGCGCCTGTCCGCCAGTCCCGGCGCACCGTTCATCAGGCGGTGGTCGTCAGCTGCGATCCGGCCCCGCTCGAGCCACGAACCGCGCAATTCAAGGTGCTGCATCAGGCTTCCGCGCTCAAACGGCAGGCTGGCCTCTGGCAGCCCGAGCGCGGTGATGTCCCAGCCGATCAGCTCCGCGCCCGGTTCGAGCTGGAGCAACAGGCGGTTCTCGGCGATGCAGCCGCTGTAGCAGATGGCTTCCAGCGGGAGCCACTCGAATCGCGCACCGGCATCCAGGGCGATGCGGGTGCGCTGGAGCGCCACTTCTGCCTCGCTTCGATAAAAGCGCGTGGCACCGGGGGTGGTGACCAGGCCGTGCGTGCCGGCTGCGCCGTGAATGGTCACATCCAGCGTGTCGCCGCCGACCAGGCCGCCGGGCGGGTGCACCAGCACGTTGTGCGAGATGGCATCGCCTTCGGGGTAGAGGGTTTGCAGGATGCGAAGCGGCCCCTCGTGTTCGTGGCGGGACGTGCAGCGCCCGGCTTCCATTGCCAGCCGCAATGCCAGGCGCGCATGCCACCCCACCGCTCAGTGTCCCTGCGAGCCGCGATGCGCCCAGCCGGTGGTGTGCTTTTCGACATAGCTGAAAAGCTCGTACATCGCCATCGCCATTGCACTGATCAGCACCAGCCCTGCGAACGCGAGCGGCATGCGTTGCTGGCTGCTGGCCGATTGCATGAGGTAGCCGATGCCCGAGTCGCCCGCCGTCATCTCGGCCAGCACCGTGCCCACGAAGGCCAGCGTGATGGCGACCTTGAGCGACGCATAGAAGTAAGGCAGCGACCGGGGCAGCCCCACCTTGACCAGCACATCCCAGCGGCGCGCGCCCAGCACACGCAGCACGTCTTCGAGTTCAGGCTCCAGCGTTGCAAGGCCGGTGGCGATGTTGACCGTGATCGGGAAGAACGAAATCAGGAATGCCGTGAGGATGCCCGGGCCCAGTCCGATTCCGAACCAGACGACCAGGATGGGCACGATGGCCGCCTTGGGCACGGCATTGAAGCCCACCATCAGCGGATAAAGCGCGGTGTAGGCCAGGCGCGAACTGCCAATCAGGAAGCCGAGCATGACACCGACGACGATGGAGATGCCAAAGCCCAGCATCGTGACCCAGAAGGTTTTCCAGGCGGCCTCAAAAAGAGGGCCCTTGAATTCCACGAATTGCTGGGCGATCTGCCACGGGCTGGGAAAGATGTATTCGGGAATGCCAAAGCCCGCCACGATCACCTGCCAGAGCACCAGTGCGGCGAGCAGCACAATGACGGGCGACCAGCGCTCCATGTTGGGGGTTAACTTCATGATGGATGCGCCGCAGTCTGGCGAAACGCGCCAATGTGCGTCCGCAGGTCATGAACGATGTCGGTGAATTCCTTGGTGTAGGTCAGCTCCAGGTCGCGCGGACGTGGCAGCCCGATCTCTTGCCGAACCATGAAACGGCCCGGACTCTTGCTCATGACGTACACCGTGTCGGCCAGGAACACCGACTCGCGCAGGTCGTGCGTCACCAGGATGACGTTGAAGCGCTGTTCGGTCCACAGATCGCGCAGGATGCACCACAGCTCTTCACGCGTGAACGCATCGAGCGCGCCAAAGGGTTCGTCCAGCAGCAGCATCTTGGGCTCATGGATGAGTGCACGGCAAATGCTTGCGCGCTGCTGCATCCCGCCCGACAGCTGCCAGGGAAACTTGTCTTCATAGCCGCCCAGTCCCACCTTTTGCAGCAGCTTGCGCGCCCGTTCGACGTATTCAGCGCGCTTTTGCTTGAAGTTGCTGCGAAAGGGCTCCACGATTTCCAGCGGCAGCAGCACGTTGTCCACCGTGGTTCGCCAGGGCAGCAGCGAGGGCGCCTGGAATGCCATGCCCGAGATCTTCAGCGGCCCGGTGACCGGC
The DNA here is from genome assembly GCA_040386635.1 of Pseudomonadota bacterium. Taxonomy (GTDB): domain Bacteria; phylum Pseudomonadota; class Gammaproteobacteria; order Burkholderiales; family Burkholderiaceae_C; genus Ramlibacter. Next base: position 11,227 of record JAZKFD010000148.1, on the reverse strand, counting down.
GCACCGTCGATCCGGATGCTGCCCCGGGTGGGCATCCGCAGCCCGGTGGCCAGTTTCATGAACGTTGACTTGCCACAGCCTGAGGGCCCGACGATGGCGATGAACTCGCCCTGGCGTACCTTCAGGTCGATGGCTTCGACCGCGTATTGGCCGGCCGCTTCCAGCTCATCGTTGTAGGCGAGCCAGACGTCCTGGAAATCAACGAAGTTGCCGCCGCCTTCCGTCGTCATTTCCTGGGCAGCACGGCGTTGAGTTCAGCCTTGGAAGGCAGGAAGGAGCCGTTCCAGACCGCATCTGCGTTGACTCGGGTCTTCGTATTGAAGGCGTCGGACACCTGCGAAGCCATCAGCGACAGGCGGCCGGGGTTGATCTGGCCGAAGCCCTCGGCGCGGGCATCGGGGCTGTTGATGACGGTGTCGATTGCCAGTTTCAGCCGGCGCGTTTCGAGTGCGCTGTTGATGATGCCGTCGCGAGCCTTCACATCCTCGATCGCGGCTTCCGGCTTGGCGATCACTTCCTTGACGCCCCGGGTGAAGGCAGAAAGGAAGGCCCGAACCGCTGCCGGGTTCTCGCGGATGATCTTTGGCGTGGCGATGATCACGTTGCCATACAGCTTGACGCCGTTGTCGGCGTAAGGAATGACCACCACGTCCTCAGCCTTGACGCCGCGCGCCTCCAGGTTGAGCAGCGAGGTAAAGGTGAAGCCGGTGATGGCGTCCACGTCGCCCCGTGCGAGCATGGTTTCGCGCAGGGGCGGGTCCATCGCTGTCCAGGTCACGTTGCCGATGCCGTTGGCCTTCTGGAAGATCGGGAACGCCCGGCGCCCGGCATCGAACACGGGTGCACCCAGCTTCTTGCCATTGAGGTCCGACGGTTTTTTGATACCCGATTTTTTCAATGCCATGACCGAGGCCGGCGTATTGTTGTAGACCATCATGATCGCGACCGGCTTGTTGGGCGCGTCCGGGTTGTTCGCATGGAACTCCATCAGCGCGGCCAGGTCGGCAAAGCCGATGTCGTACGTGCCCGAGGCAACCCGGGTCACCGCGCCGCCCGAGCCGTTGCCGGCATCCACGGTGACGTCTAGCTTCGCGTCCTTGAAGTAACCCTTGGCTGCGGGGGTCAAAAACAGCGCTGCCGGCCCCTCGAACCGCCAGTCGAGCTGGAATTTGATGGGAGTGACCTGGGCTTGAGCCAGGCCAAATGAGCATGCAAGCGCAAGGGCTGCGGCGGTCTGCAGGAGGGGCCGTCTTTTCATGGAAGCTCCGGAAATGGGTTGATTCGTCATGACCTGTTCGTAGCAAGAAAGGTGCCGCTGTAGAGCAGGCATCCCGGTATTCTCGCGGCGAGACCGGCGGGGGCTCCTGCGGATTTACCCCCGAAGTTTCCTGAGTGAAAGTAGGGCGCGTCCCACGTGGCTACGCGCAAAGACCGGACGGTGAGCAGATGTACGTGACTACGCGGCCGAGCTTCAACTACGCCGATATTTCACTTCACCAGCCGCGCTCAGGCGGCAGGGGTCGGAACCGAGAGGGCCGAACGCTAGCAACAACACGCCGCATGCGGCAAAAGGAGTCTCAAATGGGTTTCATTCTCTGGCTTATCGTGGGTGGTATCGTTGGCTGGCTTGCCAGCCTGGTCATGAAGACCGATGGTCAACAGGGCATCTTGTTGAATGTGGTCGTGGGTATCGTTGGCGCCTTCATCGGTGGCTGGCTGATCTCCCCGCTGGTGGGAGCCGGCACGATCAATGATGGCTTCAGCATCGCTTCCGTCCTCGTCTCGCTGGTCGGCGCAGTTATTCTGCTGGCTATCGTGAACCTGTTCCGCCGCGGCCGCGTCCGTTAAACGCACAGAATTCTTCAGGCGTCAGGCCCTTGCGGCCTGAACCATTAAGCGCGGCGTGGCCGCGCTTTTTTTTATGGGCAGGCGCTTTCAGGAGAGCAAATCCAGCAGCGTCCTCGCAATCACCTTGGTCGCCTTGCGCAGATCGCCAAGCTCCAGCCGTTCGTCAGCGCGCTTGGCATGCGACTCCAGCACCGTCCGGGGTCCGGCGCCGTAGATCACACCCGGTATCCCTGCTTCGGCGTAGAGCCTGACATCGGTGTAGAGCGGCGTCCCCATGGCAGGAATGGGCGTGCCGAACAAGGCTTGCCCGTGCTTCTGGATCGCATCGACCAGCGGCTGGTTGCCCGGCAAGGGCTTCATCGACCGCGCGAGCAGCATGCGCCGGATATCGACCGTGATGCCTGGCACCTGCGATGCACTTTGCTCGATGACCCGCCGTATCGCTGCCTCGACTTGACCCGGATCCTCTTCGGGGATCATCCGGCGATCGAGCTTGAAGACAACTTTTCCCGGGACGACGTTGGTATTCGTTCCGCCTTCGATCCGGCCGACATTCAGGTACGGGTGGCTGATCCCTTCGACCTGCGAAGTGATGGATCGATACCGGGTGTTTTCTGCATAGAGCGCATTGAGAATGTGCACCGCGCCCTGCAGGGCATCGACGCCGCTCTGGGGGATCGCCGCATGCGCCATCTTTCCGTGCACCGTGACCTCCAGTTGCAGGCAGCCGTTGTGCGCGGTGACAACCTCGTAGCTGAAACCGGCGGCGATCATCATGTCGGGTTTTGTCAAACCGTTGCGCAGCAGCCAGCCGGGTCCCAGTTCGCCGCCGAATTCCTCGTCGTAGGTGAAATGCAGTTCGACCGAGCCTTTCAGTGCCGACTGCAGGGATTCGAGCGCGCGAACCGCAAATGTGAAACTTGCGAAGTCGCCCTTGCTCACGGCCGTCGCGCGTCCGTAAATCCGGCCATCTTCAATCTCGCCGCCATAGGGGTCGTGACTCCAGCCCTCGCCCGGAGGCACGACGTCGCCATGCGCGTTCAACGCAATGGTTGGACCGTCGCCATAGCGGCGGCGCACGATCAGGTTGGTAATGGACTGCATGCCCTGAGCCTGCACCTGGTCCTGCGGGATTGCGTGCTGCTCGGCATCGAACCCGAAAGCCTGGAGCAACTGCGCCGTGCGCACGGCGTGTGGCGCGTTGTTGCCCGGCGGCGTGTCGGTCGGCACGAGGACGAGCTCCTGCAGGAAGCGCACCTCTTCGTCGAAATGCGCGTCGATCCACGCGTCGAGCTTGTCGTAGTGTGTGATTTCGGTCATTTCGGTCATCTCACTCCAGCCTTCAATTCGCTTTCGATCCGGTTTCAGCGGCGAGATCATCCAGCAGCTTCTGGAATGCCTCCACCGCCAGCTGGATGTCATCGCTGGTGCTGCTTTCCAGCGGGTTGTGGCTGATGCCGGCGTTCAGGCCGCGCACGAAAAGCATCGCCTGCGGCATGATTTCGTGCAGTTTCATCGCGTCGTGTCCCGCGCCGCTGGTCATTCGGTACACGGGCACGCCCAGGCTATCGACCGCACGCTCCCAGCGCGCTTGCCATTGGGCGTCACTCGGTGCAGCCGAAGCGCTCATGGTCAATTCGGTCGAAAAGCCCAGGCCGCGCCGCCTGCAGATCGCGGCGAGTTCGCGCAGGACGTCATCGACCAGCGCGTCGCGCTGATGGTTATTCGGTGCACGTAGATCCAGACTGAAAAGGCAGCGCCCCGGAATGACGTTGATCGAGCCGCCCGGTACCTGCAACATGCCGATGGTGCCCACTGAATCGCCATCTTTCAACGCGCGCTTTTCGATGAAGAGCGCGAGCTCGGCGACCGCGACGGCAGCATCGCGGCGCCGGTTCATCGGCGTGGTGCCCGCGTGGCTGGCCATGCCGATCACTTCGCACTGATAGCGAACGCCGCCGTTGATCGAGGTGACGACGCCCAGTGGCAGATCGAGTTCATTGAGCACCGGCCCCTGCTCGATGTGGACTTCGACGAAGCCGACGTACTTCGCGGGGTCGCGTTGCAGGCGCGCAATGGCCTCCATCGTGGCAGGAAGGCCGGCATGCTGCATCGCTTCGCGCATGGTGATGCCGTCCGCGTCTTTCTGGTCCAGCCATGCGGGGTTGAACTGACCCAGCAACGCGCCCGAACCCAGGAAAGTCGCCTTGTACCGCTGGCCTTCTTCCTCGGCAAATCCAACCACTTCGATGCCGAATGGAAGACGCCGCCCCTGCTGGGCCAGCTCACGCACGCAGGCCATCGGGGTGAAGATGCCCAGGCGCCCGTCGTACTTGCCGCCGTTGCGCACGGTATCGAAGTGCGAGCCGGTCAGCAGCATACGGGACCCCGTGCCGTGGTAGCGACCCACGACGTTCCCGACCGCATCGACTTCGACTTCGTCAAAACCGCAGGCCTTCATCTCGCGCACGATCAGTGCAGCCGCACTACGGTGGGCATCGGTGAGATAGGTGACGGTGAGTTGGCCTTTTTCCGCGAACCCCGGGTCGCTGAAAGCGCCGAGGGCTTCCTGCCAGTCCCACACGCGATTGCCCAGCGCAGGCTCAATGCCGAACCTGTCGTTCAGGCGAACTTCGGCGATGCGGTGAATGTTGCGCAGGCTCTCTGCCCGCTCGAAGTCCATCGGATTGTCCAGGCGACGCCGGAAGGTTTCGACGATCTCCCGGCGCGAAAGCCCCGTCCCCCGTGGTCCGCGCACCGCCAGGATGAATGGAAAACCAAACTTCGCGTTGTAGTCAGCGTTGAGCTGCTGGATCGCGGCGAATTCATCGGGCGTGCAATCGGTCAGGCCGGCCCGGGCCTGCTCGTGGGACGATTCCGCCGTCAGCGTCCGGGAGATCATCGCTTTGCCCGCCAACTCCGGATGTGCGCGAATGAGGGCAAGCTGGGCCTCGGGGCTCGCCTCTTTTACGGCGCGTGCCATCGCGTGCTTGAGCTGCGCCATGGACCTGAACGGCCGCAGCTTCAGGGCTTCGTGCACAACCCATGACGAGTGTTCGTACAAGCCATCGAGCAACTGCACGGCTTCGGGCGGGCTTGCGTGGTTGATCCGGTCCAGCGCGTCATTCATGCTCATTCCTTGAAAGGGTGTTCGCGTTTCCAGTGGCGTGCGATGTCGATGCGGCGGCACACCCAGACGCGTTCGTGCTTCTGCACGTGATCCAGGAATCGCTGCAGGGCAAGGATGCGCCCCGGCCTTCCGAGCAGCCGGCAATGCATGCCGACGCTCAACATCTTTGGCGTTACATCGCCTTCGGCGTACAGCGCATCGAAGCTGTCGCGCAGGTAGATGAAGAAGTCATCGGCCTGCGAGAAGCCCTGGGGCAGCGAAAAGCGCATGTCGTTGGCGTCGAGTGTGTACGGCACGACCAGATGCGGCACGACCGTGCCGTCGCTTTTTCGCACCTTCATCCACAACGGCAGGTCGTCGCCGTAATAGTCGCTGTCGTATTCGAAGCCGCCGTAGTCGGCAACCAGACGCCGCGTGTTAGGGCTGTCCCGGCCGGTGTACCAGCCCTGGGGGCGCTCGCCGGTCAGCTGCTCGATCGCCTGCATGCCCAGTCGCATGTGCTCCCGCTCGGTGGCTTCATCGACAGCCTGGTAGCTGATCCATCGCCATCCATGGCACGCGATTTCGTGCCCCAGCGCCTTGAGCGCTGCGGTGAGTTCCGGGTGACGCTGCAAGGCCATGCCAACGCCAAAGACCGTCAGCGGCAGGCCGCGGCTTTCGAACTCGCGCAGGATGCGCCATACGCCCACTCTCGATCCATATTCATAGACGCTTTCCATCGTCAGATGGCGGTCGGCAAAGCTGGGTGGGTTGAACATCTCCGAGAGGAATTGTTCCGACCCCGCGTCGCCATGCAGCAGCGCGTTTTCGCCGCCTTCTTCGTAATTGAGGACGAACTGCACGGCGATGCGCGCGTTGCCCGGCCAGCGCGCGAGGGGCGGATGGCGTCCGTAGCCGGTGAGGTCCCGGGGATAGGCGGCAGTGCTGTCGTAGGTCATGGTCAATTTTTTAGGACAGGGCCAGCGCGACGTCGTGCGTAGGCACCTGGCGATCGAAAGCGAGGCTTTGCTCGACGTGCAGCAGATGTTCTTTCATCAGCGGACCGAGATGAGCAAACTGCGTGAGACCCGGTCGCGAAGCCGTGCGGGCACTGTATACACTTCTGTCCACGATATGGAGGTTTTACCATGGGCCTGAGCACACATGTACTGGACACCATGAATGGCTGTCCGGCCGCGGGAATGGCCGTGGAACTGCATGAGCTCGAAGGTGCCGCGGCCCGCCTGGTCAGGCGCTTCGTGCTCAATGCCGACGGCCGCGCGCCCGATGGTCCGCTTTATGCAGATGGCGAGCTGAAGAAGGGGCGTCTTCGACTGGTGTTCGATGTCGCTGGCTACTTTCGCAGCCGCGGCGTGGAGTTGCCGGAGCCCAATTTCCTGGATCAGGTGACGCTGGATTTCGGGGTGGCCAATCCGCAGCAGCACTACCATGTTCCGCTGCTGGTGAGTCCGTGGAGCTACTCGACCTATCGCGGCTCATGAAAATCCGGCCTCAATCCTGGCCCTCGGTCAGCGTATCCAGCTGAAAGCGGCCGCTCTTGTGCCACAGCCAGGTATCGGTATAGACCACCTTGCCCATGCGGGCCGGAACCGGAAAAGGCGCGGCGGCGCGAACCGTGCGCTCGATTTCTGCCACGACTTCAGGCGCGTGCTTTGGCGCGCGCATCCAGCTCAGATTCCTGACCTGCCCCTGGCGGTCCACTTCCACCTGCAGGACACCGATGGCGTAGAGCAGCGGTGGCAGGCGGCCCTTGTAGATGCGATCGCTGTTCAGGCCATAAAGATGGGTGGCGGCGTCAGCGCGATAGGCGCGTGGCGTCGGTGCCTGGGATGGGCTGGATCGGTAGGTGTGGACGGTTGGCGACTGTTGCGCCGGCTGTCCCTGAACGGCCGGTGCCGACTCGGCGGGTGGAGGCGTGGTGGTGACTGGCGGAGCCGGGCGCGGCGCAGAGGTACAGCCGGCGAGCAACGCAAGGCCGGCGGCCAGGGTTTGCGGCACGAAACGCAGGGAAGTTGCGGGTTTCATCTGGATGTCCTGGATGTTGCGCCTGATTCCGTACGCGGGCTATGGCGGGGAAAGTCTGAACGCGACAGTATCAAACTTCGCCAGCGTTTCCATCCGGGTCGCCATGATTTTTTTGCTGGTGTCTTGAAACCGCAGCTCACCCCATGAATGTCGTCACATCAGGCTCGCCGGGCGGCGACGCAGTGCTGGTCGTGGTCACGGGTGCACGCGGCTCGGTGCCCCGGGACAAGGGAGCTTGGATGCTGGTGTTTGCCCAGGGTTCGGCCGGAACCATCGGCGGCGGTCATCTCGAACTGCAGGCGATGGCACGGGCGCGTCGGCTTCTAACTGGTGACGCGGTGGTGCGCGAGCAATCGGTGTCCCTGGGCCCCGCGCTGGGCCAGTGCTGCGGCGGAGTGGTCGAGCTGAGTTACGAACGCATTCCTGCGAACCTGGTGGACAGCGTGCGGGCACGTCTTTCGGCACGGCGCGCCAAGGTCGCGCTCTTTGGCGGCGGCCATGTCGGACGGGCCATTGTCGATGCGCTCGCGCTGTTGCCCTTCGACACCCTCTGGATCGACAGCCGCGACGAGATTTTCCCGGCAGACGTGCCTGCGGGGGTAACCTGCGAACACTCCGATCCGGTGCAGGCGGCTGTGGGCGATCTCGCGGCGCAGTCCCGGGTGCTCATCATGAGCTTCAGCCATGCCGAAGACCTCGACATCGTGGCCGCCTGCCTGCAACGATTGCGCGATCGAAACGATCTGCCCTATGTCGGCCTGATCGGCAGCAAGACCAAGTGGGCCACGTTCCGGCGTCGGCTGGCCGAGCGCGGGTTCAACGCGGCCGAACTCGATCGCATCACCTGCCCGATCGGCATTGCCGGTATCGTCGGCAAGGAGCCGGCGGTCATTGCCGCGAGCGTTGCGGCACAAATCCTGCAGCTTGCGCCACCACCGCCAGCCTGAACACCCAACAAGGAACGCATGGAAACCTACCTGCTTGAATGGGCCAACCTGCTGCTGCGATGGGCGCACGTCATCACCGCCATCGCCTGGGTCGGTTCGTCGTTTTACTTCGTGTTCCTCGATTCGAGTCTCACGCCCCCGCAGGACGAGGACCTGAAGAAGCAGGGCGTGAGCGGCGAACTGTGGGCCGTGCATGGCGGCGGCTTCTATCACCCGGTCAAGTTCGCGGTAAGCCCGCCGGTGCTTCCGGACAAACTGCACTGGTTCTATTGGGAAAGTTACTCGACCTGGCTCACGGGCTTTGCGCTTTTCACCGTCTCCTATCTCTGGAGCGCGGGCACGTACCTGATCGACAGGAGCCTCATGGACTGGACGCCGGCGGCGGCGATCGCCGTGGCCCTCGCCTTCCTGGTTGTGTTCTGGCTGCTCTACGACGCGATCTGCAGGGTCTTCGGACAGCGTGACGACGGCGAGAAGATCGTGGGCGCCCTGGTGTTGCTGCTGGTGTGCGTCGCTTCATGGCTTGCATGCCACTGGTTCTCCGGGCGCGCGGCCTTCCTGCTGGTCGGCGCGATGATCGCGACGGCGATGAGCGCCAATGTGTTTTTCTGGATCATTCCCGGGCAGAAAAAAGTCATCGCTTCGATCAGGGCCGGGGAGCCGGTCGATGCGATCCATGGCAAGCGCGGCAAGCAGCGAAGCGTGCACAACACCTACTTCACGCTGCCGGTGATCTTCGCAATGCTGAGCAACCACTACAGTTTTCTGTGGAGCCATGCGCAGAACTGGGTCGTGCTGATCACCATGATGTTCGCAGGCGCCGCGATCCGCCAGTTCTTTGTGATGCGGCATGGCTACAAGCTCGGTCGAAATGCCAATCCACTTGCCTATGCGCTGGTCGGAGTTGCGGTGATCGCAGGCGTGATCGTCTGGCTCAGGCCGCCAGCCGCGCCAGTCGCTCCCCCGGCTCCCCAGGCCAGCTATTCACAGGTGCGGCAAGTCCTGGAGCAGCGCTGCTACATGTGCCACGGCGCGCAGGTGCAGATGAAGAACCTGCGGATCGATTCACCCGAGGCCGCAAAGCAGCACGCAGCCGCGATCTACCAGCAATCGGTTGTCACACGCCTCATGCCGATGAACAATGCGACCGGCATGACCGAGGCCGAGCGGGCGCTGATCGCGCAGTGGTTCCAGGCCGGCGCTTCGGTGCCGTGAGAGGCGCCGCCGTCGGAAGCGTTAGAGTGGGGTCAGCAACTTCAATTCAAGGAGCCGCATGTCTCACGGCAAGCCGATGCCCAAGCCGCCGGGCACGAATGACAAGTCGTCGCCTCAAGCCGCCATCGACAAGCTCGCGCGCCAGATCAAGGAGCTGCGTCTCTACGACGAGTCGGTGATCCAGGACCGTTGGGACGCACGCATCGAAGTGCTCCAGAAGAAGATTCACGCGTCGATCGGTGATGCGCTAGGTGCGGGCACGCCCGAGTACAGGAAGTTCGCCCTGCCGCGTATCAGCGCCGCACTTGAAGCCCATTTTGGCGACCGCCTCTCGCTAGAGGAGCTGCGCGATGGCGTGCGCAAGGGCATCGAGCAGTCTGTCGCCGACCTCAATGCCGTCAGGAAGCTTCTGGCCGAGCGCATGGAAGCACCGGCGGTCGTATCTTCCTCTCCAACACCGGCTCCAACACCCGCTCCTACCCCCGCTCTTTCCCCTAGACCGACAACTGCGCCCACCGCGGCGCCCACTCCCATGTCCACATCTGCTCCCGCCCCTGCCGCTTCCAGCAATTCAACCGCACGCGTCGCGATCATCGGTGCGCTCGATGACACCGCCAGCCAGCTTTCCGAGCTGCTCGAGCAACTCGGGCTCGAGCCCGTGATGGTGGGTCACCAGCCCGGCAGCCAGGCCGCGATTTCGGTCAGCGCGCTGGAAGAACTCCGCCAGGTGGACTATGCCGTCTTCACACCGGCCGACGGCTCCAATCCGCCTTCCACGCTGATCGCGACCGGGTTCCTGCTCGCGGTGTTGTCCAGCAAGCGGGTCTGTTTTCTGGGGTCCGGTTCCAGCAAGCCAGCGTTCGAAGGCGCGCTCACGGTCGCGATCGACGACAGCGGCCTGTGGCAGCTGCTGCTCGCCCGCTCCATGAAGCGTGCGGGCGTTGAAGTCGATCTGAACAAGGCAATCTGAACACCGCGACAAGCAGACTTCAGGGAAAACCCCGGCAGCCTTTCTGACTCCGTCATGACCTGATAGAGACCCTGCGCCCACCCAAATTGCAGGGCGCGCTCGCGCACCTCAAATTTACGTGCCTTGCGCGACGATCGGGCGCAGAATCTTCCGGGATTCGTGTGTGAAGCAGTTCGTCAATCAAGAAGGAGACGCAGTTCATGAGCATCCGCAAAGCATTGGGTATGGCAGCACTGGTTCTGGCAGCGCCTTGCGCGTTCGCACAATCGGCGCCGGCCTGTCCGGAGAAGAACGTTCTCTACTGGCAGGCGTTTCCGCCGGGTGGGGAGTCGGACCTGTCCGCACGCCACCAGCAGGTTGTGCTCAAGAAGAAGTGCCCCGCAGTCGATACCGTCATCCAGTACAAGGCCGGCGCGGGCGGCGCGCTGATGTGGTCGCAGATGAACCAGCTCCCGGCAGACGGACTGAACGTCGTGGGCGTCAACCTTCCGCACATCGTGTTCCAGCCGATCGAAGGCGAGGTCCAGTACAAGACCGCCGACGTCACACCGGTGTTCTGGTTCCACTTCACCCCGGATGCCCTGGTGGTCCCGGAGGCAAGTCCGCACAAGACCTTCAAGGATTTCATCGAGGCGGCAAAAAAAGCGCCGGGCAAGATGAATCTGGGCGGTTCGGGCCTGAACTCGGCCAACCACGCATCGCATGAGCGCCTCAATGCGGCATTCGGCATCAAGAGCACTTACGTGCCCTACAAGGGCACCGGGGATATGTCGCTCGCCGTGGTGGGCAACCAGATCGACGGCGCAGTGACCTACACCGCGTTTGCGATCAACAACAAGTCCAAGGTGCGCGCCCTGGCCGTCGCGATGGAAAAGCGCCATCCCCTGCTGCCGGACGTTCCCACATTCCGCGAGCTGGGGGTGGACTGGGTTGACGGCGCCTATCGCGGCATCGGCGTGCCCAAGTCAACGCCTCCGGCCGAGCGCAAGCGCCTGTCCGATCTCTGGGCCTCGCTCAATGGCGAGGCCGAGATGAAAGAGCTGGCGGCCAAGAGCGGCTTCGAGCTGATCAACGTGGGCGTGGACCAGATGG
>JAZKFD010000147.1:0-7023 GCA_040386635.1 Pseudomonadota bacterium | reverse complement strand
ACCTGAACCCCGGTTCAGGCTGCCGGCCCGGTGGCACTTGCAGACACCTTTTTTCGCCGATACCGTGCAGGTATCGCAGATACCTGCACGGTATCGCAGTTGAGTAGAAAATCCTGTTCGCTTCCCTGATCGATCCCCAACTCGTCGTCGAACTCCTGGCCCTGGGTCTGGCCACGGGGTTTCTTGCTGGCCTGCTCGGTATTGGCGGCGGGATGCTGATGGTGCCGTTCGTGACGTTCATCCTTACCTCCAAGGGTTACCCGGCCGAGTACGTGGTGAAGATGGCGGTGGCCACATCCCTGGCCACGATCTGCTTTACATCCCTTTCTTCCGTCCGCGCGCACCACAAGCGCGGCGCGGTCAAGTGGCCCATCGTCCGCGTACTCGCTCCCGGAATCCTGTTCGGCTCTCTGCTGGGTGCGCAGGTCGCCGTGGCCTTGCCTGGCAAGGTACTGTCGATCCTGTTCGCGATTTTCGTCGCGTTCTCGGCAACCCAGATGTTCCTGGACCGCAAGCCCCATCCTTCGCGTGCCATGCCTGGTGCTGTGGGCACGTTTTCAATGGGAACGCTGATCGGCGGACTGTCGTCCCTGGTTGGTGCGGGCGGCGCGTTTGTGTCGGTCCCGTTCATGACGTGGTGCAACGTGAAGATCCATGATGCCGTCGGCACATCGTCCGCGCTCGGATTTCCAATTGCTTTCGCCGGAACCCTGGGCTACATCTGGGCCGGCCAGGGCCTGCCCCAGATGCCGCCCGGCTCCTTCGGTTATCTGTACCTGCCCGGACTGATCGTGATCTCGATTGCCAGCATGACCATGGCGCCGGTTGGCGCACGCACGGCGCACCGCATGGATATCCGGCCGCTGCGACGGCTCTTTGCCGTCGTGCTGTACATCCTCGCGGCATACTTCCTGCTGCGTTAAAGCGTGGGTCTTTTGGAGCCGTCATCTTGAGAATCGCAATCATCGGACAGCAGGACTTCGGCAAGGCGGCGATGCAGGCCTTCATTGCCCGCGGCGATGAAGTTGCCGCCGTCTTCTGCATTCCAGACAAGCCGGGCACCAAGATCGACGCCTTGCGGGAAGCCGCCCACCAGCGGGGTTTGCCGGTGCTGCAGTTCAGCAGCCTGCGCAGCAGTTTCGCCCAGGATGCCCTGCGCGACCTCAAGGTCGATCTGGGCGTCATGGCCTACGTCGTGCAGTTCGCGCCGCAGGAATTCGTGAACATACCCCGGCACGGCACAATCCAGTTTCACCCGTCGCTGCTGCCCAGGCATCGGGGGCCTTCATCGATCAGCTGGCCGATCGCGCTGGGGCAGACCGAAACGGGTATCACCATCTTCCGGCCGACTGACGGCCTGGATGAAGGGCCTGTGATCCTGCAGAAAACCTGCCCGATCGGGCCGGACGAAACCCTGGGCGAGCTGTACTTCAACAAGCTGTTTCCGCTGGGCGTTTCCGCGTTGCTGGAAGCTGCGGACCTGGTCGTGGCCGGCAAGCACCAGGAACGCCCGCAAGATGAATCGCTGGCAAGCTACGAAGGCTGGTTCCACGAAGAGGAGTCGCGCATCAACTGGGCCAATCATGTGGACCAGGTCTACAACCTGATCCGCTCATGCAACCCGGCGCCGGGAGCCTGGACCACCCTGGCCGGGCTGAAAACCTGGGTTTATGACTGCCGCAAGATTCCCATGGGGAAGTTCGCGGGCGTGGGTCACAAGCCGGGCGATATCGAAGCGGTGACCGAGACGTCGATCACCGTGAAATCGCATGGCGGGCTGGTCGAGATATTCAAGGTGAAAGCCGAGGGCGGCAAGAAGATGAACGCGGGTGAGTTCGCCCGGCAGCACGGACTGGCTGCGCCTACCCCTACCCGTTCGGGCTGAGGGCGAACCGGGCGAACAAGCAAACGTCAGATCAACTTCGCGCAATCATTCAACAAAAATGTCTTGAACGCCTGCGCCACCGGCGGCAGCCGCTTGGCCTTTCGGTGCACCACATACCAGTTGAGCATCACCGGAAAGCCCTGCACATTCAGCACCACCAGGCTGCCATCCTGCACTTCACGCCGGATCGTGTGGGCCGATAGGAAGCTCACGCCCATGCCCGCCATCACCGCCTGCTTGATGGTCTCGGTGCTTCTGATTTCCATCGCGATGTTCAGCTCGGCCATGTGGTCGCCGAAGGCTTCGATCATCGAATTGGACGTGTCGGAGCCCTTCTCGCGAACAACGAAGGCCTCGCGGGCGAGCCGCTCCACGGCAATGCGCTTTCGCCCCGCCAGTGGATGGCTCGGCGGCGCCACGATCACATAGGGATGCGGCGCGAATGGCTCATTGACAGTATCGAGGTCCAGCGGCGGTCGGACCATGACGGCCAGATCGGTGAGGTTGTCCGCCAGCTGCTCGAGCAGCTCCTCGCGGTTGCACACGTGGAAGTTGAGCGTGACGCCCGTATGCCTGCTCGCAAATTCCACCAGCAGCCGGGGGAAAAAATAGTCGCCTGCGCTGATCACAGCCACATTGAGCGCCCCACCCGAGACGCCCTTGAACTGCGTCATCGTGTTCTCCACCTCACGGAACTGCTGGATGATGACGCGGCTTGCATGCAGCATCTCCGCGCCGGCCGGGGTGAGATGGATCTTCTTGCCAAGTTGCTCGAACAGCGGCAGCCCCGCATGGTCCTGAAGTTTCTTGACCTGGATCGACACGGCGGGCTGAGTCAGGTGCAGTTCTTCTGCGGCCCGCGAAAAACTCAGGTTGCGGGCGACAGCCTCGAAAACCTTCAGCTGCCGAAGCGTCGCGTTCATCATGGCCTTCACCCTTTGTTCATAAGCTATTGCAAATGAATAGTATGAACTACTTTAACTATCATTAATCGTCTTGCCTCCGTACATTGGCCTGGTCGGTCAATAAATGGAGACAGCAATGACGAAGATGAAAGCGGCCATGGCCGCGGTGCTGGTGATGGAAAAGGAAGGCGTCACGCATGCCTTCGGCGTTCCTGGCGCTGCCATCAATCCGCTCTACGCCGCGATGCGAGAACGACAGTCGATCACGCACATCCTGGCGCGCCACGTCGAGGCGGCGTCGCACATGGCCGAGGGTTACACGCGTGCAAAGGCCGGAAACATCGGCGTGTGCATCGGCACCTCGGGACCGGGCGGCACCGACATGATCACCGGCCTTTACTCTGCGGGCGCAGACAGCATTCCCATTCTCTGCATCACCGGCCAGGCGCCACGTGCTCGCCTGCACAAGGAGGATTTCCAGGCGGTGGATATCGAGGCCATTTCCTCGCCTGTCACCAAATGGTCCTTCACGGTTCGCGAGCCCGGTCAGCTTCCCGGCGCATTGCAGGCTGCCTTTCACCTCATGCGCTCCGGACGGCCAGGCCCGGTGCTGCTGGACCTGCCCTTCGACGTGCAGATGGCCGAGATCGAGTTCGACATCGATACGTACGAGCCGCTTCCGGTACACAAGCCAGCCGCGACGCGCAGGCAGATCGACAAGGCGCTCGACATGCTCGCCGCAGCAAAGCGGCCACTGATCGTGGCCGGCGGCGGCATCATCAATGCGGACGCCTGCGATCTGCTGGTGGAGTTCGCAGAGCTCACGGGCATTCCGGTGATCCCCACGCTGATGGGCTGGGGGTCTATCCCCGATGATCACCCGCTGATGGCCGGCATGGTCGGGCTGCAGACCAGCCACCGGTACGGCAACGCCACCATGCTGGCCAGCGACTTCGTGCTGGGTATCGGAAACCGGTGGGCCAACCGGCACACCGGCTCGATTGATGTGTACACCAAGGGTCGCACCTTCGTGCATGTGGACATCGAGCCGACCCAGATCGGCCGCGTGTTCACGCCCGATTACGGCATCGTTTCGGACGCGAAAGCAGCACTGGAGCTCTTTGTAGAAGCCGCGCGCGAACGCCGGGACCAACAACGCCTGCCCGATCGCAGCGACTGGGCCATGCGCTGCGCCGAGCGCAAGCGCCTGATGCTGCGCAAGACGCACTACGACAACGTTCCGATCAAGCCGCAGCGCGTTTACGAAGAGATGAACCTCGCGTTCCCGCGCGACACGATCTACGTCAGCAACATCGGAAACAGCCAGATCGCAGCCGGCCAGTTCATGCAGATCTACGGCCCGCGCCAGTGGATCAATTGCGGCCAGGCAGGGCCGCTCGGCTGGTCCATGCCTGCAGCGCTGGGCGTGGTCGCGGCCGACCCATCGCGCACCGTGGTTGCGATCTCGGGCGATTACGACTTCCAGTTCCTGATGGAAGAACTCGCGGTCGGCGCGCAGTTCAAGCTGCCTTACGTTCATGTGCTGGTGAACAACTCCTACCTCGGGCTGATCCGCCAGAGCCAGCGCGGATTCGACATGGACTTCTGCGTTCAGCTGGCGTTCGACAACATCAACGTTCCCGAATCCGATGACGGGCTTCGCAGCTACGGCGTGGACCATGTGGCGCTCGTGCAGGCCCTGGGTTGCAAAGCCTTGCGGGTGCAGGACCCGTCGCAGATCCAGGCGGCACTCCAGCAAGCCACTGCGCTTGCCAAAGCCCATCGCGTGCCGGTAGTGGTCGAAGTGATCCTGGAGAAGGTGACCAACATCGCCATGGGAACCGAGATCGACAAGGTCAACGAGTTCGAGGACGTCGATTGCCGCCACCCTGGCGGACTGCGGGGCCTGGAGCTGGCCGGCCTGCTCGAGTAACGCGCGTCAATTGGACCGACACATAAGCGTTTGTTAATGAATCTATCAAAAGCTTTAACTATTCATAAATCGTTTGTCTTCCTAGTATCGAATCAAAGGAGCACACCATGACCACTCGCGACACCCTCACCATCGACACTCATCCGATCGACAGCTCGGCCCAGACCCACCTGCATGCGTACAACGCCGCATTCGAAGAACTGGACCTGCCCTGGCACTGGGATGCCGTCACTTTCATGCGCCTTCGGGAGTCGGGGCAGTGCTGCGTGCGCCGATACCTGGAGACCGAGCGCGCCCACCTGCTGCGCGCCTATGACGCCGACTTTCTCGTGCGCGCCGTCGAAACCGCCCGCCAGCGCTGCCACGCAACGCTCTCGGCCTGAAAGAAGCGCCCATGACGACCCACTGGGTGAGATTCGCGCACGACGGAGCCCAGGGGTTCGGCATGCTGGAAGGCGGTCAGATCCAGGTCTACGAAGGCAGCATGTTCTCCGGCGCCAGGCCAACGGGCCAGCTCGTGCCGCTGGGTGCGACTCGGCTGCTGATGCCAGTTGTCCCCACCAAGGTCATTGCCCTGTGGAACAACTTCCACGCACTGGGCGAAAAGCTCAGCCTCCCAACGCCGACCGAGCCCCTGTACCTTCTGAAGTCGCCCAACTCGTTCCTGGAACCGGGCGGGGTCATCCGCCACCCCGGCTGCGAGGGCAAGGTTGTTTTCGAAGGTGAGCTGGCAGTGGTCATCGGCAAGACCTGCAAGCGCGTCAGCGAGCGCGAGGCCCTGGATCATGTCCTGGGATACACCTGCTTGAACGACGTGACCGCGGCCGACATCCTGCACCGCGACGCTTCATTTGCCCAGTGGGTACGCGCCAAGGGTTTCGACACCTTCTGCCCATTCGGCCCGTCGGTCGTGACCGGCCTGGACCCCGCCACGCTCGTCGTGCGAACCCTGCTCGATGGCGTGGAGCGACAGCACTACCCCATCAGCGACATGCGCTTTTCGGTACAGCAACTCGTGAGCCTGATTTCGCAGGACATGACCCTCCATCCCGGCGATCTCATTGCGTGCGGCACGTCAGTCGGCGTGGGCTCGATGAAGCCGGGCAGTACGGTCGAAGTCGTGATCGAGGGCGTCGGCACGCTCACCAACCGGTTTCTTTGACTCTTTCTGGAGCTGTCGTGAAAATTGCAATCATCGGGGCGGGCGCCATCGGCGGCTACGTCGGCGCGAAACTGGCACTGGCCGGCGAAGACGTGACATTCATGGTTCGCGGCGCCAACCTCTGCGCCATCCGCAACAACGGCATCAAGCTCATCATGAGCGACGGCGCGCAGCATATAGCGCACGGCGTCAGAGCCAGCAACGACTATGTGGCGACCGGCGAGCAGGACCTGGTCATCGTCGCGGTCAAGGCCCACCAGCTCGAATCGGTTGCTCCGGACCTGGCGCACCTGCTCGGACCGCAGACCAGCGTCGTCACGATGCAGAACGGCGTGCCGTACTGGTACTTCCAAAAGCACGGCGGCCCGCACGAAGGCACGGTGGTTCGCAGCGTCGATCCGTCGGGCCAGCTGGCCGGATTGATCCCGCCCGAGCGCGTGATCGGATGCGTGGTGTACCCGGCCTGCGAGCTGGTGGAGCCGGGGGTCGTGCGTCACATCGAAGGCGACCGCTTTCCCCTGGGTGAGCTCGACGGCACCACCAGCGAGCGGGTCACGCGCATCTCACAGTGCTTCATGCACGCGGGCCTGAAGGCGCCGGTGCTCGACAACATCCGCAGCGAAATCTGGCTCAAGCTGTGGGGCAACCTCACCTTCAACCCGATCAGCAGTCTTTCGCATTCAACGCTGGTGGACATCTGCCAGTTTCCGCTGGCGCGCGAACTCGCCACCAGCATGATGCTGGAAGCCCAGGAGATTGCTCATCGGCTGGGCATCGCGTTTCGCGTGTCGCTCGAGCAGCGCATCGCCGGCGCTGAAAAAGTCGGCAAGCACAAGACCTCGATGTTGCAGGACATCGAAGCCGGGCGCGATCCGGAAATCGACGCGCTGGTGGGCTCCGTGGTTGAGCTTGGCCGTCTGACCAGCACGCCGACGCCACACATTGATACAGTCTTCGCGCTGGTCAAGCTCCTGGCTCGAACGATGAGTGAAAGCGAAGGGCAGTTGCGGATTGAACCCCGCCGCGACGACGAAGCGGCCGCTTCCTCAGGACAAACCCTTGGACGGGTGCAAAAATGCGCAAACTTGATCGGTGTCAAGAGTGTTTCGGCGACTCAGTAAGACCATGATGTGGTCGT
>JAZKFD010000146.1:0-4768 GCA_040386635.1 Pseudomonadota bacterium | reverse complement strand
GCGCACCACATAGCCCAGGATGCCCTGCGTGTTGTTGTCCAGCTCCTGCTGGCGCTCTTGCGCCGTCCACTTCGCTTCGGTCACCACCGGAATCTGGAGCAGGCCGGCCAGCAGCGCTTCATGATCGGCGTCCGCGCTCAGGGCGCTTTCCATTTCTTTCTGGATTTCAGCGACATTGACCTGGTGATAGTGCAGCGCGTGCAGTGTCGCCGCAGTAGGGGAAGGAACCCACGCCGTGTTGGCGCCTGCCTTGGGGTGACCGATCTTCTGCTCGAGCATCGCGGCCATCAGGTCGGGCATCGCCCACATGCCCTTGCCGATCTGGGCGCGACCGCGCAGGCCCGACGCCAGGCCGACGGCCACGTTGTTTTTCTCGTACGCCTGGATCCATGCACTGGCTTTCATGTCGCCCTTGCGGAACATCGGACCTGCGAGCATCGCCGTGTGCATCTCATCGCCGGTGCGGTCGAGAAAGCCGGTGTTGATGAAGGCGACACGCGCCGAAGCCGCTTCGATGCAAGCGCGCAGGTTGACGCTGGTGCGGCGCTCTTCGTCCATGATGCCGAGCTTGACTGTGTTGGCGGGCAGACCCACCACCGACTCGACGCGGGCAAACAGCTCGGACGCAAAAGCCACTTCCTTCGGGCCGTGCATCTTGGGCTTGACGATGTAGACAGAGCCCGTGCGCGAGTTGCGGATGCCGCCCGCATCCTTGCGCTTGAGGTCGTGAATTGCAATCAGCGTCGTGATCACGCCGTCGAGAATGCCCTCAGGAATTTCCTTGCCGCCGTCATAAAGCACCGCAGGGTTGGTCATGAGGTGGCCGACATTGCGCACGAACAGCAATGAGCGGCCATGCAGGGTCACCTCGCCGCCGTTCGGTCCCTTGTAGATGCGATCCGGATTGAGCCCGCGCGTGAAGGTCTTGCCGCCCTTGCTCACCTGTTCGGTCAGCGTGCCTTGCAGGATGCCCAGCCAGTTTGCATATGCGACGACTTTGTCCTGGGCATCGACCACGGCCACCGAATCTTCCAGGTCGAGGATGGTGGAAAGCGCAGCTTCCATTACAAGGTCGCTCACGCCTGCTGCATCACTCTTGCCAATGGCGGTGCTGCGATCGACCTGGATGTCGATGTGGATGCCGTTGTGCCGGATCAGCACCGATGAGGGTGCCCCCGCCTCGCCCTGGTAGCCGACGAACTGAGAAGCGTCTTTGAGGCCGGCGGACGCGCCGTCCTTGAGCGCGACCTTCAGCGCGCCGCCTTCGACGCTGTAGCCGGTGGCATCGGCGTGCGAGCCTGACGCCAGCGGCGCAGCGTCATCCAGCACCTTGCGTGCATAAGCGATGACCCTGGCGCCGCGAACCGGGTTGTAGCCGCCTGCGCGTTCGGCGCCGTCGGTCTCGGGAATCGCATCGGTGCCGTAAAGCGCGTCGTACAGCGAGCCCCAGCGCGCGTTCGCGGCGTTCAGGGCGTAGCGTGCATTGAGAATCGGCACAACCAGTTGCGGACCCGCCTGGATGGCGAGTTCCGCATCGACGTTGGTCGTTGTCGCCTTGGCCCCGGTGGGCGGCGCAACGAGATAGCCGATGTTTTCCAGGAAGTGCCGATAGGCCGCCATATCCAGGATCGGCCCAGGGTTGGCCTGGTGCCAGGTATCGAGCTCGGTCTGCAGGCGATCGCGTTCAGCCAGCAGCGCGAGGTTCTTGGGCGCGAGATCGGCAACGATCGCGTCGAAGCCCTTCCAGAAAGTGGCGCTGTCCACGCCGGTGCCTGGCAATGCCTTGTCTTCGATGAAGCGGTACAGCTCGGTGGCGACTTCGAGGCCGTGAATGGTGGTGCGTGCGGTCATAGATCGGGCTCCTGCGGTGCGAAAAAACGAATGCCACGGGCGATGCCCGGCGGGTATCGATACTGTATTGGATACTCTGGCGAGCATTAACAGCGCATGCATTGATTTATCCATGACTTAAATCGACGTAATGGGCATGAAGGCGACGGTGGTAGGGTGCGCAGCATGACGACCGACCTTCCCAATCCCCTTCCCTACGCAGGCATCCGCGTTGTCGAATTCACGCACATGGTCATGGGCCCGAGCTGTGGCATGGTGCTGGCGGATCTCGGCGCGGAAGTCATCAAGGTAGAGCCGATCGCAGGTGACAACACGCGCCGCCTGCTGGGTTCCGGCGCGGGTTTCTATCCGCTGTTCAACCGCAACAAGAAGAGCATTGCGCTCGACCTGCAAAACCCGCAAGGGCGTGAAGCGGCGCAGCGGCTCGTCGCCACCGCCGACATCGTGAGCGAGAACTTCAAGCCGGGCACGATGAAAAAGCTCTGCCTCGATTACGAAACGCTCAGGCAGGGCAACCCGCGCCTCATCTACATCAGCCACAAGGGTTTTTTGCCGGGCCCTTACGACCACCGCACGGCGCTCGATGAAGTGGTGCAGATGATGGGCGGGCTTGCCTACATGACTGGCCGTCCGGGCGATCCGCTGCGCGCGGGCACCAGCGTCAACGACATGATGGGGGGCATGTTCGGCGCCATCGGTGCGATGGCCGCATTGGCGCAGCGCGAAAAGACCGGCCTCGGGCAGGAGGTGCAAAGCGCGCTGTTCGAGAACAACGTGTTTCTGGTCGCCCAGCACATGATGCAATTCGCGGTGACGGGTCAGCCTGCAGCGCCGATGCCGGGCCGGATTTCTGCGTGGGCGGTGTATGACGTGTTCACGGTGAAGGGCGGCGAGCAGATATTTCTCGCCGCCGTCAGCGATTCGCAGTGGAAGGTGTTTTGCGATGCATTCGGCTTCGGCGATCTCTTTGTCGATCCACGCCTGAAAACCAACAATGACCGTGTCCAGGCGCGCGACTGGATGATGCCCATCCTGCGCTCGCGCCTGGCCGGGCACTCGGCAGCCGAGCTGAGCGCGGTGTTCGAGAAGAACGGCCTGCCGTTCGCGCCGATCACGCGCCCTGAAGACCTGTTCGACGATCCGCACCTCAACGCAACCGGCGGTCTGGCGCCACTGACCTTGCAGGACGGTCGCGAAACCAAAGTGCCCCTGTTGCCGCTGATGCTGGCGGGTGAACGGCCGGGCATCCGGTCCCAGCCTCCCGCACTGGGTCAGCACACGCACGAGTTGCTGGCTGAGCTGGGCTACAGCGCGGAAGCTCTCGCCGCGCTGGCGCAATCCGGGGTCATCGGGGGTCCGTGCGCATAATTTGGCGCAATGGACAAACTCAAGCAGCTCGAATCGTTCGTGTCGGTCGCGACACGGGGCAGCCTGACGGCGGCAGCCCGCGCCGAAGGCGTCGCGCCCGCCATCATGGGCCGCCGCCTCGATGCGCTGGAAGAGCGCCTGGGGGTGAAACTGTTGATGCGCACGACCCGCCGCATCAGCCTCACACATGAAGGCAGCGCCTTCCTGGAGGACTGCCAGCGCCTGCTGGCTGACCTGTCCAATGCCGAAGCGAGCGTGAGCGCCGGCGGCGTCAAGGCCAGCGGGCATTTGCGCATCACGGCGCCCGCGGGCTTTGGCAGGCGGCATGTCGCGCCGCTGGTTCCGCGGTTTCGCGAGTTGCACCAGGACGTCACGATTTCCCTCAATCTCAGCGACCGCGTCGTCGATCTGGCGGGCGAGGGCTACGACTGCGCGGTGCGGGTGGGCGACATGCCCGATTCGGCGCTGGTCAGCGCGCGCCTGGCGGACAACCGCCGCCTGTGCGTGGCGACACCCACCTATCTCAAGCACCATGGCACACCCCACCATCCGGGCGAACTGGTGAAGTTCGACTGCCTGACGCTGTCGAGCGACGCCTCCCAGACGCGCGGCTGGGCCTTCCGGGTGCCATCAGCCGAGGGCTTCGAAGTGATGCACATCAAACCCGCCGGCCCGCTCGATTGCTCCGATGGGCAGGTGTTGCATGACTGGTGCCTGGCGGGATTCGGCATCGCGTGGCGCAGCACCTGGGAAGTGCAGGGTGAAATTGCGGCAGGCCGTCTGGTCGAAGTGCTGGCGGACTTCGCTGCGCCACCCAACGGCATCTATGCAGTGTTTCCGCAGCGCAAGCACATGCCGCTTCGGGTGCGCCTGTGGATAGACTTTCTCAAGGAAAGCTATGGCCGTCCGCAGTTCTGGACCGGCGAACATTGAAGGAACCCTCATGACCGTGGAAGCCCTGCTCGCCTATGCCCACCTGCTGGCGATCCTCACCCTGGTGGTTTTTATCTCCAGTGAAGCAGCGCTCTGTCGCTCGGAGTGGATGAACGCCAAAGTTGTCGAGCGGCTGGGGAAGGTGGACATGATCTACGCGATCGCCGCGGTGGCCGTGCTGCTCACCGGGCTCGCGCGAACCTGGTGGGGCGTCAAGGGTGCCGGCTGGTACTGGACCAACGGGCTGCTGCACTTGAAGCTTGCGATGTTTGTGGTGGTGGGGCTGATGTCGATCAAGCCGACGCTCACGTTCGCCCGCTGGCGCAAGGCCCTGAAGGCAACCGGCGCCTTGCCTGGCGAGGATGAGGTGCGCACCGCCCGCAAATGGGTGATGTGGCAGGCGCATCTGATTGCCTTGATTCCGCTGGTGGCGGTGTTTCTGGCCCGGGGGTTTGGGGGCAAATAAAAAAGGCCCGCGTGGTCGCAGGCCTTGGAGGGGGTGCGTAGCCGCTGGGGCTGGCGCCGAGTCGTTCAGGCCGACAGGCACGAGCTCATGAACTTTTTGCGCTCGTCGCCCTTGAGCTTCTTGGCGCCGGCGTCCTTGTTGCAGGTGCCC
>JAZKFD010000145.1:0-1871 GCA_040386635.1 Pseudomonadota bacterium | reverse complement strand
GCATGTACTTGCACTTGAGCCAGGCCTCGACGTCGCGGCTGGCCTCGTCGGCGCGCCGCTCGTTCGCGCTGCAATGCAGGCCCGCAGCCTCCCATGCCTGCACTTCGCGGCTCGCAGGCGGCGGCGGCTTTTTCAGCTTGTTTGCCGGTGCTTTCACACGACTGGCCAGCCGGCGCGCCAGCTTTTCATGCGCCTCGCCCGGCGT
The DNA here is from genome assembly GCA_040386635.1 of Pseudomonadota bacterium. Lineage (GTDB taxonomy): Bacteria > Pseudomonadota > Gammaproteobacteria > Burkholderiales > Burkholderiaceae_C > Ramlibacter. Next base: position 1,666 of record JAZKFD010000145.1, on the reverse strand, counting down.
GGGGAGCGTCGGCAATTCGTACTTGCGGCTTTGCAGGATCGCCTTGATCACGCGGTGCACGAGCAGGTCCGGATAGCGCCGGATCGGACTTGTGAAATGCGTATAGGCGTCGTATGCCAGGCCAAAGTGACCCGCATTGATCGGGGTGTAGATCGCCTGCGACATCGATCGCAGCAGCATCGAATGAATCTGCTGTGCGTCCGGACGCTCTTTGGTGGCCTCGGCGATGCGCTGGAACTCCGCGGGCAGCGGGTCTTCGCTGATGGTGAGCGGCACGCCGATCGCCTTCAGGTAACCGCGCAGCACATCCTTCTTTTCGGGCGTCGGGCCTTCATGCACACGAAACAGGCCCGGATGCTTGCTCTGCTGGATGTAGTCGGCGCTACAGACGTTGGCTGCGAGCATCGCCTCTTCGATCAGCTTGTGCGCGTCGTTGCGCACGCGCGGCACGATCCGGTCAATGCGCCCGTTTTCATCGCAGATGATTTGTGTTTCCGTGGTTTCGAAGTCCACTGCGCCGCGTGCATTGCGCGCCTTCAGGAGGGCGCCGTACACATCGTGCAGGTTCAGCAGATCCTGCACGCGGTCCTTGCGGCGGATGGCTTCCGGACCGCGCGTGTTCGCCAGAATGGCCGCGACTTCCGTGTACGTGAAACGGGCATGGCTCCACATCACCGCGGGATAGAACTGGTAGGCGAAGATTTCGCCGGTCGAGTTGATCAGCATGTCCGCGACCATGCACAGCCGCTCGACTTCCGGGTTGAGCGAGCACAGGCCGTTGGACAGCTTTTCGGGCAGCATCGGAATCACGCGGCGCGGGAAGTACACGCTGGTCGCACGGTCGTAGGCGTCGATGTCAATCGCGCTGCCGGTCTCGACATAGTTGCTGACATCCGCGATGGCGACCAGCAGGCGCCAGCCCTTGCCACGCCCGACCTTGGCCGGCTCGCAATACACCGCATCATCGAAATCGCGCGCATCCTCGCCGTCGATCGTGACAAGGGGAATGTCGGTCAGGTCAACGCGGTTTTTCTTGTCCTGTGGGCGGACCTTGTCGGGCAGCGTACGCGACAGCGCAATGCACGCATCCGAAAACTCATGCGGCACGCCGTACTTGCGCACCGCAATCTCGATCTCCATGCCAGCGTCGTCGATCTCGCCCAGAACTTCCTTCACCCGGCCGACGGGTTGCCCGTACAGGCTGGGGGGCTCGGTCAGTTCAACCACCACCACCTGGCCCGGCTTGGCCAGCGCGGTCGCGCCTTTGGGGATCAGGACATCCTGGCCATAGCGCTTGTCTTCGGGAGCCACCAGCCAGACGCCGCTTTCGTGCAGCAGACGGCCGATGATCGGCTGCGGTGGGCGTTCGACGATCTCGACGACGCGGCCCTCGGGCCTTCCCTTTCGGTCGTGGCGCACGATACGCGCCTTGACGCGGTCCTTGTGCAGCACCGCGCGCATCTCGTTTGGCGGAAGGTAGATGTCGCCTTCGCCGTCATCGCGCTGCACGTAGCCGTGACCGTCGCGATGGCCCTGGATCACGCCTTCGATTTCATCGAGGAGGCCGTGGGTGGAATTGTCGATATTATTTTTGATATAGAATCCTTTTTTCCCTGAAATGCCCAGGTGGCGGAATTGGTAGACGCACTAGTTTCAGGTACTAGCG
>JAZKFD010000144.1:0-17214 GCA_040386635.1 Pseudomonadota bacterium | reverse complement strand
CCGAACCGATGCCCCAGAATTCCTTGAACTCGAACACTTCGCGGTAGCTGTACAACCCAAAGATGCCCGACGCATTGGCGATCACCACGCTGAACTGGCTCGACTCGTAGGGGTCGCTGTCTTCTTCCTTGGTTTGCAGGAAGAAGTTTTCTTTCAGGTAGGGATGCAGCTTGGTGAACGTATCGAACACCTCATCCTTGGTTGCCAGCTTGAGCAGCTCCTTGGGCATCGAATTGATCGCCTTGCGAAGGACCGGGAAGTGAGCCACCGTGCCCGCCATGCCGATGTAGCTCGGACCCTGATCGCTTTCCACACGGAAGATCTTGGTGTTGTCCTCGAACCGGTTGGCAAGCCGCGTATCCCCAAACGTCACCAGCGTGTCCGCTGCGATGGCGACCTGCCCGGCCTTTCTTACCACTACTACTGTTGTCATTGACTCGCTTTCGGAAATTGCGTCACAACATCGTGCGACGGAAGTCTCCGAGGATAGCGCCCAGATAGGCGTTAAAACGAGCGGCGGCTGCCCCATCGATGACCCGGTGGTCCCATGACAACGACAGCGGCAGCATGAGCCTTGGAACAAATTGTTTCCCGTCCCACGCCGGCTCCATCTGGCTCTTGCATACGCCCAGGATGGCAACCTCGGGCGCGTTGATGATGGGCGTGAAATAGCGTCCGCCAATTCCGCCCAATGATGAGATCGTGAAGCAGGCGCCAGACATGTCGGCAGGACCCAGCTTGCCCTCCCGCGCCTTCTTTGCGAGCTCACCCATCTCGGTGCTGATCTGGACCAGCCCCTTCTTGTCCGCGTCCTTGATGACCGGCACCACGAGGCCGTTCGGCGTGTCGGCTGCGAAAGCAATATTGAAGTACTGCTTGTAGACGAGCTGGTCGCCGTCGAGCGATGCGTTGAACTCCGGAAATTTCTTCAGCGCGGCCACGCAGGCCTTGATGAGAAAAGCGAGCATGGTGAGCTTGACGCCCGACTTCTCGTTTTCCTTGTTCAGCTGTACGCGGAACGCCTCGAGATCGGTGATGTCGGCGTCGTCGTGGTTGGTGACGTGCGGGATCATCACCCAGTTGCGATGCAGGTTCGCCCCGCTGATCTTCCTGATGCGGCCCACGTCCTTGCGCTCGACGGGGCCGAATTTGGCGAAATCCACCTTGGGCCATGGCAACAGGCCGAGCGCCTCGCCACTTCCCCCAGCGGCCGCGGGCTTCGCGCCAACTGCCTTTGTCGTGGTCTCGCCTTTCATTACGGCGCGCGTGAACGCCTGGATATCTTCCTGTGTGATGCGGCTCTTGGGGCCGGTGCCCTTGACTTCATCGAGCGGCACGCCCAGTTCGCGTGCGAACTTGCGTACCGATGGCGATGCATGAGGCAGGTTGGCAGCAGGCGCCGTGGGCTCGTGCGGAGGAAGCGCCGCGGTGGGCGGCGTGCGCTCCGTGGCGGGCTGGGGGGATGCAGACGCGGCAGCCGCTGCTTCAGCAGGCTCAGCACGACCCGGCGCGGGAGCTGCCGGCTTGTCCGGGCCAGCGCTGGCGCCTGCTGAGCCTTCCAGCATTCCGATCAGATCGCCCACATTCACCGTATCGCCAATCTTGACCTTGAGCTCCTTCAGGACGCCGGCCGCCGATGACGGGATCTCCATCGACGCCTTGTCCGACTCGACCGTGATGAGCGATTGCTCAGCCTTGATGGCGTCGCCGGGCTTGACGAGGATTTCGATGACGGCGACGTCCTTGAAGTCGCCGATGTCGGGGATGCGGATTTCGACTGCCGGGCTCCCTCCCCCGCTGGCGGAGGGTGCAGGTGGGGGTGGGGGTGAAGTTGGGGTCGCTGCGGTGATCGCCGGTGCAGCGGAAGTCGGCGCGGAAATCGCCGGGGCGCCATCGGCCTCCAGCACGATCAGCACCGATCCCTCCTTCACCTTGTCGCCGAGCTTCACTTTCAACTCTTTCACGGTGCCCGCAGCGGACGACGGAATTTCCATCGAAGCCTTGTCGCTTTCCACCGTGACGAGCGATTGCTCGGCCTTGACCACATCGCCGGCCTTGACGAGGACTTCGATCACCGAAACCTCATCGAAGTCCCCGATGTCGGGGACTTTCACTTCAATCGTTGCCATGTTTTGTTGTCTCCGGTCTCTTGTCGTTCAAGCGGTTCAAGGGTCAAGCGTAAAGGGGATTCATCTTGTCGGCCTTGATGCCGTACTTCTTGATCGCCTCGGCGACCTTCGTAGCCGGCACTGTTCCGTCCTCGCTCAGCGCCTTGAGCGCGGCCACAACGACATAGTGACGGTTGACTTCGAAGTGCTCGCGCAGCTTGCTGCGGAAATCGCTGCGCCCGAACCCGTCGGTGCCCAGCACCTTGTACGTGCGGCCCTTGGGCATGAACGGACGAATCTGCTCGGCGTACGCCTTCATGTAGTCGGTGGACGCGACCACGGGACCAGCGTGCTTTTCAAGCTGCTGCGAAACAAACGATTTGCGTTGCGCGTCCAGCGGATGCAGCAGGTTGAAGCGTTCGCAGTCCTGGCCTTCACGCGTGAGTTCGTTGAAGCTCGGGCAGCTCCAGACGTCAGCGTCGATGCCCCATTCGGTCGCCAGCAGTTCCTGCGCCGCGATCGACTCGCGCAGGATCGTGCCGGAGCCCAGCAGTTGCACGCGCGGTGCGCCCTTGGTCTGGCCGCCGGGCTTGCACATGTACATGCCCTTGATGATCTGCTCTTGCGTGCCTTCCTGCAGGCCCGGCATCGGGTAGTTTTCGTTGAGCAGCGTGATGTAGTAGTAGACGTTGTCCTGCTTCTCGACCATGCGCTTCAGGCCGTGATGCATGATCACGCCGACTTCGTGCGCGAAGGTCGGGTCATAGCTCACGCAGTTGGGGATCGTGCCCGCCATGATGTGGCTGTGGCCGTCTTCGTGCTGCAGGCCTTCGCCGTTGAGCGTCGTGCGGCCCGACGTGCCGCCCAGCAGGAATCCACGAGCCTGCATGTCACCGGCAGCCCAGCACAGATCACCGACCCGCTGCAGCCCGAACATCGAGTAGTAGATGTAGAACGGCACCATGATGCGGTTGCTCGTGCTGTACGAGGTGGCTGCTGCAATCCAGCTGGCCATGCCGCCTGCTTCATTGATGCCCTCTTGCAGGATCTGGCCTGCCTTGTCTTCCTTGTAGTAGGAGACCTGGTCCTTGTCCTGCGGCGTGTAGAGCTGGCCTGCCGGGTTGTAGATGCCGATCTGGCGGAACAGCCCTTCCATGCCGAACGTGCGTGCTTCATCGACCAGGATGGGCACGGCGCGCGGGCCCAGTTCCTTGTCGCGCAACAGCGCCGTCAGGAAGCGGACATACGCCTGCGTCGTGCTGATCTCGCGCCCTTCGGCGGTGGGCTCCAGCACGGCCTTGAAGGCTTCGAGCGGCGGCACCGTCAGCTGCTCATCGGCCTTGGCGCGGCGCTTGGGCAGGTAGCCGCCCAGCGCCTTGCGACGGGCGTGCAGGTACTCCATCTCGGGCGTGTGGTCGGCCGGCTTGTAGAACGGCACTTCGGCCAGTTGCTCGTCCGGCACCGGGATGTTGAAACGATCGCGGAACGCGCGGATGTCGTCGTCCGTGAGCTTCTTGGTCTGGTGCGCGGTGTTCTTGCCCTCGCCGCTCTTGCCCATGCCGAAGCCCTTGACGGTCTTGATCAGCATCACCGTGGGCTGGCCCTTGTGGTTCACGGCCTTGTGATACGCCGCGTACACCTTCTGCGGATCGTGGCCGCCGCGCTGCAGGCGCCAGATGTCCTCGTCGCTCATCTTGGCGACCATCTCCAGCGCCTTGGGGTGCCGTCCGAAGAAGTTCTTGCGCACGAACGCACCGTCATTGGCCTTCATGGCCTGGTAGTCGCCGTCCAGCGTGTCCATCATGATCTTGCGCAGGATGCCGTCCTTGTCGCGCGCCAGCAGCGGATCCCAGTAGCTGCCCCAGATCAGCTTGATGACGTTCCAGCCCGCGCCCCGGAACTCGCCTTCAAGCTCCTGGATGATCTTGCCATTGCCCCGCACCGGCCCGTCCAGGCGCTGCAGGTTGCAGTTGACGATGAAAATCAGGTTGTCCAGGCCCTCGCGCGCCGCCACGCCAATGGCTCCCAACGATTCGACCTCGTCCATTTCGCCATCACCGCAAAAGACCCAGACCTTGCGGTTCTCGGTGTTGGCGATGCCGCGTGCGTGCAGGTATTTCAGGAATCGCGCCTGGTAGATCGCCATGAGCGGGCCCAGGCCCATCGACACGGTCGGAAACTGCCAGAACTCGGGCATGAGCTTGGGATGCGGATAGCTGGAAATGCCCTTGCCATCCACCTCTTGCCGGAAGTTCAGCAGCTGCTCTTCGGTCAGGCGCCCCTCAAGGTAGGCGCGGGCATAAACGCCTGGCGAGCTATGACCCTGGATGAACAGGCAATCGCCGCCGTGGTTTTCACTCTCGGCATGCCAGAAGTGATTGAAGCCGGCGCCGAACATCGTTGCCACCGAAGCGAACGAGCTGATGTGGCCGCCCAGGTCGCCGCCATCAGCCGGATGCAGGCGATTGGCCTTGACCACCATGGCCATCGCGTTCCAGCGCATGTAGGCACGCAGGCGTTCTTCAATGTCGAGGTTGCCGGGGCAGCGCTCCTCGTCATCGGTCTCGATGGTGTTGACGTAGCCGGTATTGGCTGAGAACGGCATGTCGATGCCCTCTTGCCGCGCCTGTTCGAGCAGCTGCTCCAGCAGGAAGTGGCCGCGTTCCCGGCCCTCCGAGGCGATGACGGCCGAAAGCGCGTCTATCCATTCACGGGTTTCCTGCGTATCCGCATCGTTGGCGGCTGCGCCGAACAGGTTGTCTGGTTGGGCTGACATGTCTTTTGTCTCCTTGTCGTTGTTCGCAATTTAGTACAGCGCCCCTGCACCTTGGCTGAAGTGTGGCATAGTTTTTTTCACATTTCAAATGGCGCGTGATGATTTCATATTATGAAGTTGTCTTCGCACGGGCTGATCCGTGCGGGCCCGGACCGTCGGCGGCATGGGAATTGAAGGCCCTACACTCTGAACTCCATGGATGAACCCCTGCCCGCCAACAACGTGAACGACCTGGTCGTGCAGCCGACGAAATGGTGGCGCCAGTGGTGGCGACGCCAGACGCCGGTGCACCAGGACCGTTTTGCCATGCTCGCACCGCTCGCCGCAGTGCTGCTATTTCTGGCGGCAATCGTCTCCGCGTTCTGGTATTTACGCCTGGAAGAGATGGATCGCGAGCAGGAAGCGGTCAAGCGCGACGTCGAATACGCGCAGCAACGCGTGCGCCTTCGCCTTTTGGAGCGGCAGGAGCAGATGATGCGAATCGCTCGCGACATCTCGAACAAGGAAGTCAACGCCGACGAATTCATGAGCCGCGCCGAGTCGATGGTGCTGCAGTACCCCGAATTGCAGGCGCTGACCTGGATCGATGGACGCCGGCGCGTCAAGGCCGGCTACGCAGCGCCGAGCGTGCCCAGCGCACATGTTCGAAACGCTGGAGACATACTTCGCGCCGGCGAAACCGAAAGCACCTACAGCCTGGCGCGCGATCTGCAACAGCCGGTGTACTCGCAACCGGCGGCCGGCACAGACAGCACGGGACTGCTCCAATTGCACATCCCGCTGACCGACCAGGACAAGTTTGGCGGCGTGATCCTGGGCGAGTACTCCATCGACGGCCTCCTGAGATTCGGCGTGCCGGCCGATGTGTCGTCCAAGTACGCCGTTGCACTGCTCGACGGCAAGAACCGGGTGCTCGCTGGCAGCTCCGTGCCTCCACGCAACCCGGCAACGCAGTTGCTGCCCTGGGCCGCCCAACAAAACGAGTATGAAGTGCCCGTATCGCCAGTGGGCAACGGTCTCATCATCCGGGCGCAGGCCTATCGAACCTCCCTGGGCGTGATCGGCAGTGGCCTCTTCTGGCTGGTCGGCGCCCTGAGCGTGATGACCGCCTGGATGCTGATTGGCAACTGGCGTCACACCCGCAGACGCATGCAGGCGCAGCAAGCCCTCGTTGCCGAGACCAACTTCAGGCGCGCGATGGAAAACTCCATGCTCACCGGCATGCGCGCGCTCGACATGCAGGGGCGAATCACCTACGTGAACGCTGCGTTCTGCCAGATGACCGGCTGGACCGAAGCCGAACTCGTGGGCCGCACACCGCCCTTCCCGTATTGGCCCGACGCCGATCGCGAGCAGCTTGCCGCGCGCCTGGACGATGAGATTCATGGCCGCACAACACCGGGCGGTTTCCAGGTTCGCGTCAAGCGCAAGGACGGCTCGGTTTTCGATGCGCGCCTGTATGTGTCGCCGCTCATCGACGCCAAGGGGCACCAGACGGGCTGGATGACTTCGATGACCGACATTACCGAACCCAACCGGATTCGCGAGCAGCTTTCGGCGTCTTACGAGCGCTTCACCACGGTGCTCGAAGCACTGGATGCATCGGTTTCGGTAGCGCCTCTCGGAAGCGAGGAACTGCTATTTGCCAACAAGCTGTACCGCCTGTGGTTTGGCGTGCAAACCGGCGGCCACTTGCAGATGGTGGCGCAGGCCGGCGTTCCTGAGCATCCCCGCTCCGACGAATCTGCAGACGAAGTCGATTCTTTCGTCGGCCTGCCCACGGGTGCCCTCACCACGGCGCAATCAGAGAACGCAGAAATCTTCGTTCCCGAACTGGGCAAGTGGCTCGAGGTGCGCTCGCGATACTTGAACTGGGTTGACGGCCGGCTCGCGCAGATGGTGATTGCAACCGACATCACCCCGCGCCGCCATGCCGAGGAGCAATCGTCGGCGCAGGCCGAACGCGCGCAGTCGGCCAGCCGCCTCATCACCATGGGCGAGATGGCATCGAGCGTCGCGCATGAACTGAACCAGCCGCTGACCGCGATCAACAACTATTGCAACGGTCTGGTCTCGCGCATCAAGGGCAAACAGATCAACGAGGAAGACCTCCTCGCCGCGCTTGAGAAAACGGCGAGGCAGGCGCAGCGTGCGGGGCAAATCATCCAGCGCATCCGGTCGTTCGTGAAACGCAGCGAGCCCAATCGCACACTGTCGGATGTGACCACGATGGTCGGCGAAGCGGTCGAACTGGCCGAGATCGAATTGAGGCGCCGCAACGTCCGGCTTTCGCACTACGTAGCGGCGCGATTGCCCAAGCTGCTGGTGGACCCCATCCTGATCGAGCAGGTGCTGGTCAACCTCTTGAAAAACGCGGCGGAATCGATCGAACATGCGCAGCGGCCGGTATCTCGCCGCAGCGTCGAGTTGCGCGTCATCCCCAAGCAAGTCGAAAACCAGGGCGTCGTCGAGTTCTCGGTGCTCGATTCAGGCGCCGGTCTCGCGCCTGAAGTGCTCGACCGGCTGTACGAGGCGTTCTTCTCCACCAAGGTCGAAGGCATGGGAATTGGCCTGAACCTGTGCCGCACCATCGTGGAGTCGCACCAGGGCCGGATGCAGGCGGAGAACATCTACAATGGGACGGAAGTCGCAGGGTGCCGTTTCTCCTTCTGGATACCGGTCTCTGGCGCTACAAATAGCATAGCTAACAAAGACGCTGGAGTAACAGCATGAGTTTGATTCCGAAGAAGGGCACCGTCTATGTCGTCGATGACGACGAAGCGGTTCGCGACTCGCTGCAGTGGTTGCTGGAAGGCAAGGACTACAGGGTTCGCTGTTTCGATTCTGCCGAATCATTCCTGTCGCGCTACGACCCCCGTGAAGTCGCCTGCCTGATCGTCGATATCCGCATGGGCGGCATGACCGGGCTGGAATTGCAGGACCGCCTGCTCGAGCGCAAGTCGCCCCTGCCGATCGTCTTCATCACCGGCCACGGCGATGTTCCGATGGCGGTGAACACCATGAAAAAGGGCGCGATGGATTTCATCCAGAAGCCCTTCAAGGAAGACGACCTGGTGTCGCTGGTCGAGCGGATGCTCGAACATGCCAAGGGCGCTTTTGCCGAATACCAGAGTGCGGCAAGCCGTGATGCGTTGCTGTCCAAGCTCACTTCGCGCGAGGCACAGGTGCTTGAGCGCATCGTTGCCGGCCGCCTGAACAAGCAAATCGCGGACGACCTGGGAATCAGCATCAAGACGGTGGAAGCGCACCGCGCCAACATCATGGAAAAGCTTAACGCCAACACCGTCGCCGACCTGCTCAAGATTGCCCTCGGACAAAACGCGCCCAAGGCCTGACGACTCAGTTCCTGACGACTCACTTTTGCCTCCTGTGAACCCCGGTGGGCCAAGCACCCGCCCGACGACCCATGACAGCTCAAATCATCGACGGCAAGGCTCTGGCCGCGCAAATCCGTTCCGAGGTCTCAGGCCGCACGGCTGCGCTCAAGGCCCGGGGCGTCCAGCCGGCCCTCGCGATCATCCTGGTGGGTGAAGACCCCGCATCACAGGTCTATACCCGGCACAAGGTCAACGACAGTGCAGAGACGGGCCTCGCGGCCACGCTCGAGCGCTATCCCGCCGACATGACCGAAGACGCGCTGCTCGCCCGCATTCGCCAACTCAATGAGGACCCGGGCGTCCACGGCATCCTTGTGCAGCTGCCGCTGCCCAGGCATCTCGATTCGCAGAAAGTCATCGAGACTATTTCACCGTCCAAGGATGTCGATGGCTTCCATGTGGCGAGCGCAGGGGCCCTGATGGTGGGGCGGCCGGGTTTCTGGCCCTGCACGCCGCATGGTTGCATGAAGATGCTCGAATCCATCGGCTACGACCTGCGCGGCAAGAACGCCGTGGTAATCGGGCGCAGCAACATCGTGGGCAAGCCCATGGCGATGATGCTGCTGGCCAAGAACGCGACCGTGACCATCTGCCATAGCAGCACAACAGATCTCAAGTCGTTCACCCGCAATGCCGATGTGGTGGTCGCTGCGGTCGGCAAGCGCAACATCCTGACCGCCGATATGGTCAAGCCCGGCGCCGTGGTGATCGACGTCGGCATGAACACGAACGACGAAGGCAAACTTTGCGGTGATGTCGATTTTGTTGGCGTGAGCCAGGTTGCCGGGTGGATCACACCGGTGCCCGGGGGGGTCGGACCGATGACGCGCGCCATGTTGCTCGTCAACACGCTCGAAGCCGCAGAGCGGTCAGGCCCCGGCCATTGATCTGCTATTGAAAGCCGTTGCGATGACGCAAAATAAGCGTCATGAGCAATCCCCTTCTCGACTTTACCGACCTTCCGCTGTTCGACCAGGTTCAGCCGGACCACATCACCCCCGCCATCGATTCGCTGCTGGCTGATGCCAACGCCGCGCTCGAAACAGTCACCCAGACCGAATTTCCAAGCGACTGGAATGCGATCGCCAAAGTGCTGGACGTCTCGACGGAACGGCTGGGTCGCGCCTGGGGCGTGGTCGGCCATCTGAACGGCGTCGCAGACACCCCGCAGCTGCGCGCCGCCTACAACGAGGCCCTGCCCAAGGTCACGGAATTCTGGACGCGCCTGGGCTCTGACGAGCGCCTGTACGCCAAGTACAAGGCGATCGATCCGCAAACGCTCAACCCCGAGCAGCGGCAGGCCCACAAGAACGCGGTGCGCAACTTCGTGCTGGGGGGCGCGGAGCTCACAGGCGCTGCGAAGGAACGCTTTGCCGCCATCCAGGAACGGCAGGCCGAATTGAGCCAGAAGTTCAGCGAAAACGCGCTTGATGCGACCGATGCCTACGCGTACTACGCAACGCCCGATGAAATTGCCGGTGTGCCCGAGGACGTGTTGCAGGGCGCGCGCGCCGCGGCCGAAACCGAAGGCAAGTCCGGCTACAAGCTGACCCTGAAAATGCCGGTGTACCTCCCGGTGATGCAATTTGCGCACAGCGGGGCGCTGCGTGAGCGCCTGTATCGCGCCTACGTCACGCGCGCCAGCGACCAGGGAGATGCGAAGTTCGACAACAGCGCCAACATCGCTGAGATTCTTGCGCTTCGCCAGGAAGAAGCCAGGCTGCTCGGCTATCGCAATTTTGGCGAGGTTTCGGTAGTGCCCAAGATGGCCGATTCGCCAAAGCAGGTTATTGATTTCCTGCGCGATCTGGCTCATCGGGCAAAGCCCTTTGCCGAGAAGGACGTGGCCGACATGCGCGCTTTTGCCGCAGATAAGCTCAACATGACCGAGCCACAGGCCTGGGACTGGCCCTACATCGGCGAAAAACTCAAGGAAGCGCGCTATTCTTTCAGCGAGCAGGAAGTCAAACAGTATTTCACGGCGCCCAAGGTGCTGGCCGGGCTGTTCAAGATCGTCGAGACGCTGTTTGAGGTGACCCTGCGCCGCGATGTCGCGCCCGTCTGGAATCCAGGTGTCGAGTTCTACCGGATTGAACGCGAGCGCCGCGAAGGCGACCGCCTTTCCACCCAACTGGTGGGCCAGTTCTACCTGGACCCAGCTGCGCGCACCGGCAAGCGCGGCGGCGCCTGGATGGACGATGTGCGCGCGCGCTGGTTGCGCCCCGACGACGGAAAGCTCCAGACGCCCGTGGCTCATCTTGTCTGCAACTTCGCAGAAGGCGTGGAGGGCAAACCAGCGCTGCTGACGCACGATGACGTCATCACGCTGTTCCACGAATGCGGCCACGGCCTGCACCACATGCTGACCCAGGTCAACGAGCGCGACGTGTCGGGCATCAGCGGCGTCGAATGGGACGCGGTGGAACTGCCGAGTCAGTTCATGGAAAACTTCTGCTGGGAATGGGATGTGCTCAAGCACATGACCGCCCACGTGGACACGGGCGCTGCCCTGCCCCGCGAGCTGTTCGACAAGATGCTGGCAGCAAAGAATTTTCAGAGCGGCCTGGGCACCCTGCGCCAGATTGAATTCGCCCTGTTCGACATGCTGCTGCACACCGAGCATGAGCCGTCGCAGGACATCATGCCGCTGCTCAACCAGGTCCGCGACGAGGTCGCGGTGCTCAAGCCGCCGGCGTTCAGCCGGACGGCGCACACCTTTAGCCATATCTTTGCAGGTGGCTACGCCGCCGGCTATTACAGCTACAAATGGGCTGAAGTACTCAGCGCCGATGCCTATGCGGCCTTCGAGGAGACAGCGGGTAAAAACGGCTTGCCCAGTATTGAAACAGGACGAAAATACAGACAGGCCATCCTTGAGGCGGGCGGCAGCCGGCCGGCGATGGAGTCGTTCAAGGCTTTTCGGGGGCGCGAACCCACACTCGACGCCCTGTTGCGGCACCAGGGCATGGCCTGAACAACTGATGTCATCAATTCTGGAGTACCCCTCAATGGCCCATTTCGCCCGAGTCGCAACCGTTGCCGCCACCGGCCTCGCGGGCCTGTTCGCGGCGGGCGCCATGCTGGCCGGCGATGCCACCGCGCAACAGATCTATCGCATCGTCGGACCCGATGGCCGAATTACCTTTTCCGACCAGGCGCCACCCCAGAGCAATGCACGAACAGCACCGGCAGCGCCGCTCGCCGGCCAGAGCCTGACCACGGCTGCCACAGCTGCCGCGGCGGGCGCAACCGCTCCCCTGCCCTTCGAACTGCGGCAGGTGGTGAATCGCTATCCCGTGGTTCTCTACACCGGAATCAACTGCATACCCTGCGCCAGCGGCCGTGCGATGCTGACCAGCCGCGGCATTCCGTTTACCGAGCGCACGGTGACGACGCCAGAAGATATCGAGGCGTACCGGCGCTTGGGCGGCGCCAATACCTTGCCATTCCTGACCATCGGCGGCCAGCAGATCAAGGGTTACTCCGACTTCGAATGGGGACAGTACCTGGACGCCGCCGGCTATCCGAAAAATTCGCTGCTTCCATCAAGCTACAAGCCGGCGGCAGCGACGCCACTGGTCGCGATTCAACAGGCACCGGCCAGTCCCGCAGCGCCTGCGGCGCCAGCCAATCCGGCGAACCCGGCTTCCCCACCTGCGCCGCCACCCGAGACGAACCCCGCAGGGATCCGGTTCTGACCTTCTAGAACTCCAGTGTCCTGACCCCAGCGGCTGTTCCCAGAAGGCAGACCGCCGCTTTCTGATGGGCAAAGACGCCAACGGTGACCACCCCCGGCCATTGATTCACATCGCTTTCAAACCGCAGCGGATCGGTGATCTGCAAGCCTGAAACATCAAGGATCTGCTGGCCGTTGTCGGTGATGAGCGCAGCGCCATCCTTCATGCGGATTCGCGCCGCGCCGCCGAGGGCCTCGAACTGCTTTTGTATGCGCCTGGCGGCCATCGGAATCACTTCGAGCGGAACCGGGAATGCACCCAGCACCTTCACTAGCTTGGATTCATCGGCAATGCAGATGAAGCGCGCAGACTGGGCTGCAACGATCTTTTCCCGCGTGAGAGCGGCGCCGCCCCCCTTGATCATGTGACCTGCGTGGTCGATCTCGTCCGCGCCGTCGATGTAAACGGAAATCGTATCGATCTCATTGGAATCAAACACGGGGATCCCGAGTGCGGCGAGTCGCGCAGTCGATGCAGTGGAACTGGAGACGGCGCCCCGGATTCTGTCCTTCATCGACGCGAGCGCATCGATGAACTTGTTGACAGTGGAGCCGGTTCCGACGCCGACGATTTCGCCGGGAACGACGTATTTCAGGGCTGCCTGGCCAACCAGGGCTTTCAGTTCATCTTGGGTCATGGGGGAAAATGGGGGCTGTTCCACCGGAATTATCCATGTCGTTGCTGCCCTACTCGCTTGCCCGCCCCTTCCTTTTCGGACTTGACGCTGAAACCGCGCATGAGCTGACCCTGCATTCGCTCGCGCGGCTGCACGGCACGCCGCTGCGGCTGGCGTACGCCAATACCATGGTCGATGACCCGGTGACGCTGGCGGGCCTGAAATTTCCCAATCGGGTGGGTCTGGCTGCGGGGCTGGACAAAAATGCCCGTTGCATCGACGCATTGGGCGCCATGGGATTCGGTTTCGTTGAAGTCGGCACCGTGACGCCCAGGCCGCAGCCAGGCAACCCAAAGCCGCGCATGTTCCGTTTGCCGCGCGCCAACGCGCTCATCAACCGACTGGGCTTCAACAACGACGGACTCGACGCCTTCATCGCGAACGTGCAGCGCTCGTCGTTTCGCGCCAAGGGCCGCATCCTGGGATTGAACATCGGCAAGAACGCCGTGACGCCAATTGAAAACGCCACCTCCGACTATCTGATCGGCCTTGCAGGCGTTTATCCGCACGCCGATTACGTGACCGTCAATATCTCGAGCCCGAACACAAGCAACCTACGCTCGCTGCAAAGCGATGAGGCAATCGACGGCCTGCTGGGCGCCGTGGCGAAAGAACGCACCAGGCTTGCGAAGGAGCATGGACGCCGCGTGCCGATCTTCGTGAAGATCGCGCCTGACCTCGACGAGGCTCAGGTCGATGTCATCGCCGCCGCACTGAAAAAGCACGGCATGGATGGCGTGGTCGCCACCAACACCACCATCAGCCGCGATGCGGTGAAGGGGCTGCCCCACGCGGAAGAAACCGGGGGCCTGAGCGGTGCGCCCGTGCTCGAGGCATCCAATCGAGTCATCGGCCAGCTGCGAAGGGCGCTGGGCAAGGGCTTTCCCATCATCGGCGTGGGCGGGATCATGAGCGCGCAGGATGCGGTTTCCAAGATCCACGCCGGCGCCGATGTCGTGCAGATCTATACCGGCCTGATCTACAAGGGCCCCGATCTGGTGAGCGACTCGGCGCGTGCGATCAAGCGGCTGCGCCTGGCGACCTGAAGGGGCTAGGCGGCCTGATCAGAACGCGTAACTGCCGGTGAGCTTCACGGTGTAGTTTCGACCCGGCGCGGGCTCAAAGAATCGCGAGTTGCCTTCATTGACGATGACGGAGCCCGCGTACCGCCGGTCCAGCAGGTTGTCGATGCGCGCCACGGCAGCGAGCGACCAACCCCTGAAATCGAAAACATAGCCTGCGTGCGCTGCAACGGTGGTGAACGCCGGCGCTGCGTCGCTGTTGGCGTCGTTCACGAAGACGCGGCTCGACCGGCGAATCTCCGCACCAGCCTGCCAGCCCCGCGCAGGCTGCCAGGCGACCTCGGCCGCTGTCACGGATTGGGCCGTGCCCGGGATTCGGTTGCCCGCTGGAATGAGGAGCGTGGGCACGGTACATGGCGCCGACGCGCAGGTCGAGAATCCATCGCGATATCGCGCGTCCAGCCAGGTTTGCGCCACCCCAATTCGCCACGCGGGCGCCAGCGCCGCGGACCAGGAAGCTTCCAGTCCGCGCCTGCGGGTGTCGCCGGCGTTCTGAAAGGTGCTGCGTCCACCGCTGTTGGTCTGCGTGACGATCTCGCTTTGCGTGCTGGTGCTGAAAACGGCCACGCTCCAGTCAGTGCGCACCGCAGCATCGCTGGCCGATCGACCTTTGATCCCCAGCTCGTAGTTGTTGCTGCGCGAGGGCCGCAAAGCGAAGTTGAGGCCGTTCAAACCGCTGGGCCTGTAGGCCAGCTCATTGAAGGTCGGCGTCTCGAAGCCGCGCCCGGCACCGGCGTATAGATGCAGTTGCGGTGAGATCTCGAACATGAGCCCCGCCACGGGCAGCGTTGCCTTGTAACTCACCGCACCGCTGTCGTTGCCGTTCACGCCCGCCACATAGTTGTCGGACGAAGCAAACCGTACGCTGCTGCGCCGCACGCCCGCAGTCAGCGCCCAGCGCGGCGCGAACTTCCAGACAGTCTGCAGATAGGGATCGAGATTGGAGACCTCATTGTCCTCATCACGCCGCACCGCGCCTTGCACGCCGAGCGTCGGCCCTGCGAAGTTTTGCCATCCGCGTCTGCGTTCCGTCAGCGTGTCGTATGACAGTCCCGCCACCACTTCTATGTTGCCGGATGCCAATTGCCCGCGCGATGTCCAGCGCAGATCGGTACCCGTGTACTGCCGCTCCAGGCCGATCACGCCGCCGGGATGCAGCGGATTGCCTTGCGTCGCCACCGGAATCGACTGGAACTGCACCGTGTCGCGTTGCCCGCCATAAACCATCAGGCGCAAGCGGTGAGCTGAATCTATCTTGTGCTCGTGGATGAGCCCAAGCTGGCTCTGGCGCACTGTCTTTCGGGTATTGAAGAGCGTAGCTGACGCATCGGCGCCACGGGGCATCGATTCCATCTGCGCACGCGTCAGTCCCAGCGGATCGTCTGCACGCATGTCCATCGAATTGGCGACCAGCGTGAAGTCACTGCCTTCGGCGCGTCGGTAATCGAACCGGGCATTGGCCAGTGATCGCGACGCACTGCTGTGATCCCGCGAACCATCGGTTCCGAAGTGGTTGGCGCTGACGACATAGCCCAGGCCCCGCGACGCGCCGCTCACGCGCAGGCCCGGTCGTACCAGGCCATCGCTTCCCGCTGCAAAACTGGTCGTCACGACCGGCGCTCCTTCGCCCGGATCGGTAAACACCTGCAGCACGCCGCCCGACGAATTGCCATACAGGACAGAAAACGGACCGCGCAGGATCTCGACCCGCCCTGCGGAAGCCAGGTCGATGTGGGACAACTGGCCTTGCCCATCGGGCATGGTCGCGGGGATGCCGTCAACATAAAGACGCACGCCGCGCACCCCGAATGTCGAACGGGCGCCGAAACCGCGAATGGACAATTGAAGGTCTTGCGCATAGTTCTGCCGGTCGCGCGCCGTGACGCCCGGCACCAGCCCGATAGCCTCGGAGATATTTACCTCCGGCCTGCCCGCCGCGCGCAAACGGGAGCCGTCAATGACATCGACCGACGCCGGCACATCAAAAGGCGATGCTTCCGTGCGCGTGGTGATGACTGTCACCGGGGGTAGTGTCTGGATCTGCGCCTGCGCCAGGCACGAAGCGCCCGTGAACGCTGCACCTGCCAGCACCGTCAATCGCTTCATTGGGTGACTCCCATCATCTCTGCCACATCGCCCGCGATGGCAAGTGCGCTCGTCAGGCCGGGCGACTCGATGCCAAACAGGTTGACCAAACCCGGCACACCGTGAAGCGAAGGCCCATCGATCCGAAAGTCGGGCGCTGCCTCTCCGGGACCGTAGATCTTCGGCCGTACGCCGCTATAACTGGGTTGCAGCGCACCATCAGGCAGGCCCGGCCAATAGCGCCGGACTTCGGCGTAGAACGAATCTGCGCGGCGGATGTCCACGGCGTAATCAATGGCATCGGCATCGCGCGTGTCCAGCCACTCCAGATCAGGCCCGAACTTGGCCTGCCCGCCCAGATCGAGCGTCAGGTGCACGCCAAGCCAGGCATCGGCGGGCGCGGGGTAAATCAAGCGCGTAAATGGGGCTCGCCCCGCCAGGGAGTAGTAGCTGCCCTTGGCGAACGTCTCGCGCGGAACGTGCCCTGGATCGAGGCCCACAAAGCGCCGCGCGAGCGCGCACGCATGCACCGAT
This sequence comes from Pseudomonadota bacterium, assembly GCA_040386635.1. Taxonomy (GTDB): domain Bacteria; phylum Pseudomonadota; class Gammaproteobacteria; order Burkholderiales; family Burkholderiaceae_C; genus Ramlibacter. The sequence goes on along the minus strand of JAZKFD010000144.1, from coordinate 818 downwards.
GCTGAATTGACCAGCAGCGTGGTTTCAATTTCGCTGCCATCAGCCATGCGCACCACATGCGGCTCGCCGCTCAGCCCCAGGACCGCCGACTCCACCGGTGAGCCCAACGCGACCATCCCGCCCGCATTTTCCAGATCGCCCTGCAGAGCCAGCATGAAGCTGTGACTGTCCACGATGCCGGTGGTAGGAGAGGAAAGCGCCGCTACACAATGCAGAGCGGGCTCCAGGGTGCGCGCTTGTGCAGCGTCGAGCCACTGGACCGGCACGCCATTGGCGGCTGCGCGTTCCTGCAAGCTGAGAAGTGCGGCGATCTGCGAATCGCTGGTAGCGACGACCAGCTTGCCGCAGTTGCGGTAGCTGACGCCGCGGCTCTGGCAAAAGGCGTAGAGAAGTTCTTTGCCACGGACACAGACGCTCGCCTTCACGGAGCCAGGGGCGTAATAAAGGCCCGCATGAATGACTTCGCTGTTGCGCGAGCTCACGCCCTGCCCGATGGCAGTCTGCGATTCAGCCACGATCACCTCGCGACCTGCGAGCGCGAGTGCACGGCCCACGGCCAGGCCGACGGCGCCGGCTCCTATGACGATGGCGTCGATGCGGTCCATCAGATGGGGATGTGGGCGTCAGCGAACCTGATTTTCATGGTGCGCGGGTGTTTCATGTCGTGATTGTGGCGCACGGGCACATGAAACCTGAAGAAGCTGGAGGGACGTGAGGGGCTTGAACTGACGCAAGGTCGAAGCGACTGCTGAATGCAAAATCGCTGGTGGGCGGTGAGGGTGTCGAACCCCCGACCTATGCAGTGTGAATGCATCGCT
>JAZKFD010000143.1:0-58398 GCA_040386635.1 Pseudomonadota bacterium | reverse complement strand
ATTTCACAGGTCCACTTTTGCGCACACCAGCGCCGCGACGGGCCGTTTTCGATCGCCTCTAGCCCGCGAACGGTGAAGTGCGTGTGGCCGACCACCGCCAGCGAGGGATGCCAGAGGATTGCCTGCGGCTTGAAGCTGCCGCGCACGTTGGCAAGAAATTCCAGCGGCCATAGATAAAGGACGAGCACCGTCTCGATGCGCCCGGTCTCGAGCTGGCCGACGACGCGCTCCCGCGCTTTCTTTCTGCCTTCGTGGTACTGCATTTCGACGACTGTAAACACTGTACAAGTGTACAGTGCCAGATAGCCTGGCGACCGGAAATTTCGTCAGCCGCCCGACGCGTCTATCCGACGCGAGACCAGCTTGGCAATGTTCTGCAACCGGCGCACGTCTTCGTCGTTCTTGTCGTCGTGAACGTGCATCGAAAACGCGCAAAGCGTCCCGTAAACCTGCCCATCGGCCATCACGACCGGCACGCTCAGGTGCGTCCCGATTTCCAGCGGTGTATGCGGCACCTTGCCCTCACGCAGCAGTGGACGCGCGTCCTTGATGAACCGGGGGATACGGCCCTGGGCAATATGGTGGCACCAGCTCTGCTCCACCGGGTCCGACATCCCGGGGCGGATCACGGCCTGGCGCGGATCGGCATCGACCGCCACGAACTTGCGCTGCCCATCGGCAAACTGCGACACGAAAACCACGTCCATCATGATCTGCTCGCGCAGGACCTTCAGCATCTGCTGCAGGTCCCTGGGTATGGCCTCGTCCCGGTGATCGCTGGTGGCCACGACCATGGTCTCGAGCTTGCTTTCCAGCTCGTCCATTTCTTCATCCCAGGCTTCGGAATGCTCAAATTCACGGGTTGACTCTGGCATGGCGGATCCCTTTCTCTGCGAATGAATTTTCGCTGCTACTTGCGGTTCTTTTGCTTGCTCCTGCCTGCCTTCATCGGCCCAACCGCCTTGCGCATCATGTTGAGCAGCACCAGCATCAGCACCGATCCCACAACGGCCAGGGAAAGACCCAGCGCGACGCCCGGAACACCCGGGCTCGCGCCGTGCAGCTGGGCGGCGACGAACTCGCCGCCAATGAACGCTCCGAAGATACCGACCAGAATCGACTCGACCAGGTCGGTCCTGGTCGCGCCCTTGCGCAATGCCGAACCAATGAACCAGCCGATTGCAGCGCCGACGGCGCACCAGAGATATGTATTGATAAAAACCTTCGGACCATGGAAACCACGAAGGCACATGGTGGCAGGTATCGCCCTCACCGCGAAAAGTTTCGCGCCTCCGTCCCACACGAAAATGCATGAGTTATTCCCTAGAATGCCAGAGCTAACCCTCGAGGAATTCATGAGCAAAGAAACTGACACCATTCTTGACCTGGTCAACAGGGACCGTCCCCAGATCACATCAGAGTGGCTTCAACACTCAGGAGTTGGTGCCAGCGAAGGCGCGCGACGAGCCATGGAAGGCGAAGCGGGCGAGTTGCTCAACGGCCTGCAGGCGGCACTGGCAGCGGGCGCGGATCCCGAGGCTTTCCAGTCGGCGCCCTGGTCTGCGCTTCGCGATGCACTGGCCGGCCTGTCCCGGTCCCGCGCGGCGCAGGGCCAGTCCGTCGGTGATACGAGTGCTTTCGTACTGTCCATCAAGCGCGGTCTGTTCAAGGCCATGCAGCGCAACCTGGCGTCCAGTCCCGAACAGATGGCAGGCACGCTCTGGACCATGTCCCTCATCGTGGACAAGATGGCCCAGTGGACTGTCACCACCTACCAGCAGACGCGCGAAGAAATCATCAAGCGCCAGCAAAACGAGCTGCTGGAGCTGTCCACCCCCGTCATCAAGCTGTGGGAAGGCGTTCTGGCGGTGCCAATGATCGGCACGCTCGATTCCAGCCGCACCCAGCTCGTGATGGAAGCACTGCTGCAGCGTATTGTCGATACCGGCTCGCAACTCGCGATCATCGACATCACCGGCGTACCAACGGTCGATACGCTGGTGGCCCAGCACCTGCTCAAGACCGTGAGCGCGATCCGGCTGATGGGCGCTGAATGCATCATCAGCGGTATCCGGCCCCAGATTGCACAGACCATCGTTCACCTGGGGATCGACCTGCAGGGCATCGCATCCAAGGCAACACTCGCCGATGCGCTGTCGCTCGCACTGGCGCAGGGCGGCTGGCGAATCACGCGCGACGCGGTCTGAGACGGGCGCGATGTACCGAATTCCAATTCTCCAGATGGGCGAGTTCCTGCTCGTCACCATCCAGGTTGACATGCAGGACCAGACTGCCATGGCCTTGCAGGACGACCTTGCCAGCAAGATTTCCACGTCCAGTGCCAAGGGCGTGCTCATCGACATCTCCGCCCTCGAAATCGTCGATTCGTTCGTCGGACGCATGCTGGCCAGCATCTCCGGTATCGCGCGAATCATGGACGCCTCGACGGTGGTGGTGGGGATGCAGCCGGCCGTGGCCATCACCCTTGTTGAACTCGGACTGTCGCTGGAAGGCGTCCGTACGGCACTGAACGTGGAGCGCGGCATGGAATTGCTGCGCCAGTCACGCAAGGGGCCCGCCCGTGGCCATTGAACCCCAGGGCACCGCGCCGCTGCGCAGCGAAGAAAACATCGTGGCTGCGCGCCAGGCGGTTCGGCAGCTCACGCAGTTGCTCAAGTTCTCGCTGGTGGACCAGACCAAGATGATCACCGCCGCGAGCGAACTGGCCCGCAACACGCTGGTCCACGGACGCGGCGGCCAGATGCGCTGGGAAATCCTGGATGAAGGCTTGCGGCGAGGCCTGAGACTTCATTTCGAGGACGAAGGACCTGGCATCCCCGACATGAAGCTGGCACTGACCGATGGCTGGACATCGGGCGGCGGAATGGGACTGGGGCTTCCCGGCAGCAAGCGGCTGGTCAACGATTTCGAGATTGAGTCGACCCCGGGCGCAGGCACGCGCGTGAGCATTACCCGATGGAAGTGATTGCCGGCGCCCTCCACACCGCCTTTCCGATGGACGATTCCAGTCGCGTCGGCGAAGCACGTCGGCACGCAGCCGTCTTGGCTGAGCAGGCCGGGCTTGATGAGGGTGCTGCGGGCCGGCTCGCCATTGTCGTGACCGAACTGGGCAACAACCTCGCGCGACATGCCGCCCGGGGGCGGCTGCTGATTGCACGCAGCGGCGCAGCAGGCGTAGAAGTCATCTCGATGGACGAGGGCCCGGGAATGCCCAACGTCGAGCGCTGCATGAGCGACGGCTACTCGACCGCCGGCACGCCCGGCACCGGTCTTGGCGCCGTGAAGCGGATGGCCGACGACTTCGAATTGCACTCGGCTGTGCCGGACGGCACCATCCTGATTGCCCGTGTGCGAGCGGGCCGTGCGGCATCAATGCATCCGCACGGCGTTCGCGTGGCAGGAATATCGCTTGCCGCACCCGGCGAATATGTCTGCGGCGACAGCTGGGCGGCCGGTCTCAATGGCGCGAGCGGTGCAGTCATCGTGGCCGACGGGCTGGGGCATGGACCGCAGGCGGCAGAGGCGTCGCTGGCCGCCACCGCGGTCTTCAGCAGCGACCCGTCCGCCAGCCCCCGGGACACGCTGACGCGCGCCCATGACGAGCTTCGCAGGACGCGCGGCGCCGCCGTGTCGATCCTGCACCTGGATATCGGCGAAGCAAGCGTGCGTTGCTGCGGCGCTGGCAATGTCCTGGCGCGGGTGATTTCCGGCGTGAGCGACCGCGCAGTCCTCACTCAGCATGGCACCGTCGGACTTCAGATCCGGCGGCCCGAAGAAGTGCTGCAACCGTGGCCCGATCACGCCGTGCTGATTGTGCACAGCGACGGCATCGAATCGCGCTGGGGCGCCCAGCGCCTGATGCCGGTGCTGGGTGGCGACCCGCAACTCGTTGCAGCCATCTTGATCCGCGATCACTGCCGGGGCCGCGATGACGCGACCGTCGTCGTGATGCGGCGCGAGGGCTGAGCGATGCAGACGCCCGCTTCCAGCGACGACGGCAGCGAACTGGCCCTCTTGCGGGGGCAGATCGATGCCCTGCGCGCCGAACTTGAAGAGACCAACCGGGGCGTCGTCGCGCTGTACGGCGAACTGGAGGAGCAGGCCGATCAGTTGCGTGAGGCCACTGAACTCAAAAGCCGCTTCCTGGCATACATGAGTCACGAGTTCCGCACGCCGATCAACTCGATCCGCAGCATTACGCGGCTTTTGCTCGACAAGGTGGACGGGCCGCTCACCTCCGAGCAGGAACGCCAGGTCAATTTCATCCAGCAGCAGTCCGCAGAATTTGCCGAGATGGTCAATGATCTCCTGGACCTGGCCAAGGTCGAGGCCGGTCGTGTGGAAATTTCGCCCGCCTGGTTCGAGATGGTCGATCTCTTCTCGGCGCTGCGCGGCATGTTCAAGCCGGTGCTCACCAATCCCGACGTGGTGCTTGTATTCGAGGCACCGCAGGGCATTCCGACGCTCTACACCGATGACCAGAAGCTGTCGCATATCCTGCGCAACTTCATCTCGAATGCGCTGAAGTTCACGCCCAAGGGTGAAGTGCGGGTGACGGCCATACGTGAAGGCGATGACAAGGTGACATTCCAGGTCACAGATACCGGGATCGGCATTGCGCGCGAATTCCACGAAACCATCTTCAAGGACTTTTCACAGGTCCAGTCGCCGCTGCAAAAACGCTTGCGCGGCACAGGCCTGGGCCTGTCGCTGAGCAAGCGCCTGGCCGAACTGATTGGCGGCACGGTCAGCCTCACAAGCGAGCCTGGCCAGGGATCGGTGTTCTCGGTCACGGTGCCGGTCAAGTTCGGAGGTTCTGGAGAGGCCGATGCTCGATAGCGAGGTCATCCACAGCAGCATCGACCGCAGCCGGTACGTGGTGCTCGTGGTGGATGACAACGCCGCCACCCGTTACTCCACTGCGCGGGTGTTGCGGGCAGCGGGCTTCCAGACCGCCGAGGCGGCCAGCGGCAGTGAGGCGCTGGACAGCGTCGCCGATGGCGTCGCAGCCGTGGTGCTAGACATCAACCTGCCGGACATCGACGGCTTCGAAGTTTGCCGGCGCTTGCGCCAGGGTGCCGACACCGCCCTTTTGCCGGTGGTGCACCTGTCGGCGGAGTTCGTGCGCGACCAGGACAAGGTGATGGGGCTCAATGCGGGAGCCGATGCCTACCTGGTCCATCCGGTGGAACCGGCTGTGCTGGTGGCCACCTTGCAGGCGCTTATACGCGCCCGCACGGCAGAAGACCAGCTGCGCCGCAGTGAACTGCGGTTTCGCGCCATCTTCGATCAAGCCCTTTCGGGCATCGTTCTGATCGATGCCGAAGGACGCATCGCAGACGCCAATCCCGCGATGCAGGTGATGCTGGGAATGCCGCTCGAACAATTGCGGGGAAGGCGTCTGGTCGAATTCGCCGCTCCGGGCTGGGAACAGGCCGTGCGCCAGCGGACGCAGGAGCCCGCGGCGAACACACCCTCTGCGCAAACCGGGATTCGCCCCTGGCACGGCCAGCTGGCGCTGCTCAACGCCGGTGGAACGCCGGTTTACCTGGACTGGAGCCTGTCGGAGCACGTCGAACCGGGCCTTCGCATCGGCATTGCCATCGATGCCTCTGAGCGCTATCTCCTCGAGCAGAACCGACGTGACGTGCTCGACCGGGAGCAGGCCGCGCGGGTCGCCGCCGAACGCCACAACCGCACGAAAGACGACTTCATCGCCGTGCTGTCCCACGAGTTGCGCACGCCCCTCAACGCCATCGTGGGCTGGGTCGCCATCATGATGCGGCGCAACCCGACCCCCGAAGCGATCAAGGGGCTTCTTGCCATCGACCGCAACGTCAAGACGCAGGCGCGCATCATCTCCGACATCCTTGATGTCTCGCGCATCAACTCCGGAAAAATGCGCCTGGAGCGCGAGGACACTGACCCGGCTGAACTGGTGCTGACGTCGATCAACGCCCTTCGCGCGAGCAGCGACGAACGGAAAATCGTCATCGAGACCGATATCGAGCAGGCCCGGCAGCCGGCGTGGCTGGACCCAGCCCGGTTCCAGCAGATCCTGTGGAACCTGCTGTCCAACGCCATCAAGTTCTCGCACGAAGGCGGCACCATTCGCGTGAGCCTGCGACGCGAGGGTGCGCTGCTGAAACTGGCGGTGCAGGATTTCGGCCAGGGCATCTCCGCCGATTTCCTGCCGCAGCTATTTGACCGGTTCACCCAGAGCGACTCACCCGGCAATCGCCGGCACGGAGGCCTGGGCCTGGGCCTTTCCATCGTCCAGCACCTGGCAGAATTGCATGGCGGCAATGTGATTGCCGAAAGTGCCGGGCCGCAAACGGGCACCACCCTGCGGGTCGAGCTCAACGTGGTCCGCACGCCCGATGAAGTCGTGTCCGCCGCGAAAGCACGCCGTCCCTCGCACGGCACAGATGATTCCGCCAATGCGGACAGCCACCCCCTGCAGGACCTGGACATCCTCGTGGTCGAGGACGATCCGGATGCCCGGGAGATGCTTTCACTGGTGCTGACCGATCGCGGCGCCAGGGTTCGCCTGGCGACCGATCATCAGGGTGCGCTCGAAGCGGTCCGCAAGGCAATGCCCGATGTGATGATCAGCGACATCGGCTTGCCCGGCAAGGACGGCTATGAGGTGATTCGCGACGTCCGGTCGCTGGAACACGAAGCGGGTGCTGGCGCTGGCCGGGTGCCGGCCATCGCCCTCACCGCATTTTCAAGGGCCGATGACAGGTCAAAGGCGCTGGATGCCGGCTTTGATGAACACCTGACCAAGCCTCTGAAGCCTCATGCGCTCGTCGCGGCCATCCAGGCGCTGATCAGCCCGGTGGCTCCGGTGACGGCACCCGTGCGGGACAGGCCGGACGTCCCACAGCGGTGACGGCCGGGCAACTTGCGCAGCGGCTTAGGCCGTTACCGCTTAGGTGGCATGCCCGCCCGGTCTGGCGGTTCTCCAGGAACCCCGGCGCCTTGTGACTCCTGCGCCTCGTTCACGCCCGAGTGCGTGCCCCTCCTGCCCTCTGGCCAGGCGTGCCCGACGGGCGAGACCGGGTCCTGGTGCGAACTGCCCTCAGCTTCGGGGCGGTTAGAGACTGGCTTGCCGGTCGGTGGCGGCTCCTTGTCGTTGAAGTTGCCGGATTTTGTATCGGCTAGGTCAGGTTGCGTGCTCATGTGGTTCCTTCGTCTAATTGGGTATCTCACACCTGAGTCTGCGCAACAGCCACCCAAAACCGGTAAGCGCGTAAAACGAGCCGCTGTAGGCGTGCTCCTACCAAGCTGCTCGGGAGGCTTGTATGGGGAATCCCCCGCACCGACCGCCAGCAAGGCGAAAAAAATTCCGCAGTAAAAGCATCGCCATCGGCTGACAGCATGCGGCACCGCCGTGCCGCATGCTGGGGACATGGATCTTCATACTCCGCCCAGTCACCGGGTCACCGCCGCGCTTGTCGAAGTGGGCGCATGGCTCAAGACCACCGGCTATCACTTCATCACGCCGACACCAGCCACGCACCGGCGCATCAATTCTCGTGCGGGCGCGCATGCCCATGCAAAAACTCTGAGGGATGCATTCGGGTGGAGCAGACCGTTCACCCGGGACATGCTGCCTCCGGAGATTTTCCGTGTGATGCATAGCGCGGGACTTGTCGAAGGCGAGAGCGACAAGTTTCGCAGCCGGGTCCGGTTCTCGACTCTGGGACAGCACCTGTTCGCACATTCGGCATTTCCTACCGACCAGCCCGACTCGGTCTTTTTTGGACCTGACACCTATCGATTCGCTGCCCTCATCAACGCTGAGCTGCAACGCGTGCCGCTCTGTTCATCGGGCCGCATCCTGGACATCGGGTGCGGGGCTGGTCCCGGCGGGATCATGGCCGCCCTGTGGTCGGGCCAGGCACACCCCTGGCTTGCCCTGGCAGACATCAACGAGACCGCCTTGCAGTTCGCGTCTGCCAACTGCGCGCTGGCAGGCGTCGATCCAAAATTTGCCCTCGGTGATCTGTTCGAACCCGTGGCCGGATCATTTGACCTGATCGTGTCCAATCCGCCCTACCTGAACGATCGCGCTGCACGCACCTATCGTCACGGCGGCGGGAAATGGGGCGGTGCGCTGTCCGAGCGGATCGTGCGCGATGGCGTGCATCGCCTCAGACCCGGCGGTCGGCTCGTTCTGTACACCGGCTCGGCGATTGTCGAAGGTGAGGATCCGTTCGCCCTATCGGTGCGCGATGAACTCGATGCACTCGATGCATTGGGCTGGAGCTGGACCTACCGTGAGCTGGACCCCGACGTCTTCGGTGAAGAGCTTGAGGAAAGCGCTTATGCCGGGGTGGAACGAATTGCTGCCGTCGGTCTCGTCGTTACGCGACCGGCCGGGTGAAGCTGGCTGGCGGCCAAGCGACCTTGCGGGTAGGAGGTCGCCCACCCGGATACGGCGAGAAACCCGATAAAGCGAGTTCCTTCACTGTTCCAAAGTGAGGGATTGAAATCTGGAATCGCCCAATCGCCCATGTACGCCGCACCTCATGAATGGCAGCGACCCGCAGCTGTCGAATCTGCCGAAGACTCTGTGCTACGTCCTGGCATCAACGCCGCCAACGACCACGCCGACAATACCCACGCATTCCTGTATCGCCGCCTGATGGAAGGCGCGCCCGACGCGGCCCTTCGCGACGAAGCGGCCGCGTTCCTGTGCTCGGAGCTCGAGCGGACGCGCCACGACGAAGATGATCTTCCTCATAGTCCGTCGCAACTTGCCGACTGGATGCAAGCCAATACGCAAACCGTGCATGGCAAGTACGCCGCATACCTTGCTGACCGAAAGGCGGGCGCGCCGCGGCGGTTTTTCAGCAACCGCGCGCACGCTCTATTTGTCCTGCGCAACGTCGCACCCACCAAGCTGGTCGATGGGGCATGGCTTTATGGCCTGATGAGGCATGCGGCCAATCCGAAAATGTCCGACCTCGTGCGCACCTATGTCGAGGAGCTGGGCGAAGGCGACGCCACCAAAAATCATGTGGTTCTATATCGCGCCCTGCTCAACCGGTACAACCTCGACCCGCTGGACGACATCGAAGACCGCTTCTACCGGCAAGGAGCGATCCAGCTGGCGCTGGGCTGGAACGCCGAGGAATTCCTGCCCGAAGCGATCGGCTTCAACCTCGGCTACGAGCAATTGCCGCTGCACCTGCTGATCACGGCGCACGAGCTCAATGAACTCGGCATTGACCCGTACTACTTCACGCTTCACGTCACGGTGGACAACGGCGATACCGGCCATGCGCGACGCGCCTGCCAGGCCGTGATCGACATGCTCCCGCGCCTGGACGACGGGGGACAATTCTGGGAGCGTGTTCGCGCCGGCAGCAGGCTCGCCAGCGCAGGCGCCGGAACCTGCGATGCGGTCACGGGGTTCGATATCGACGCGGAAGTGGTTCGCATCTTCACGCACAAATCTTCCATGGGAAGCGGCGCGCATTCCGACTACTGCCGCGTGGCCGGCAAGACCGTCAATGAGTGGCTGGCGCAGCCAATGGGCATGTCGGCGTTTCTGCAGGCGCTGGAGGCAGCAGGATGGATTAAGCGCGGCCTGCCGGCGGACCAGAGCCGATTCTGGGGCCTGCTGCAGGGCCCGCGCGCAGAGATGTTCGGCGTGTTCTCCAACTATGAGCTGCAGGTGATCCACGACTGGATTCGAGGCGATGCCAGTTCGGACGGGGCCGCTTACAACGAAGCGCCTCCTTCTGCACCCCGGCCACGGCGCGCGAGCTTTAGGGCCCTGCAGCGGGTGCGCCCGGACAGCCACGCTGCGCCCGGTGTCGACCTGCTCGATCCCGACCTGTCCGTGCTCAAGACCCGCCTGGCGCAAGCCGATCCAGGCCAGCGCGCCGACCTGCTCGTTGACATGATGTCGCCGGCTATGCACTGGACACCTGCCGGACTGTTTGCAACAAGGGAGTTCTGGCGCGACCGCGCGGCCTGACTCAGCCGCGCGCGCGCGTGCGCTGGGCTTGCACCTTCGCGGCCCAGGGGCGCGTGTCGCATTTCAGTATCTCGCGCATGTACGCCAGCGCAATCTCGTGTTTTTGCGCGGACTCTGCGGCACAGCAATTGCCCGGGACGTGAACCTTCAAACCGCGCAGGAAAGCGTCCGCAGCAGTCATCTGGATGCAGATGTCGGTGGCGAGCCCTGCAAGCGTCACGCTGGTGACGCCGATCTTGCCCAGGATGATGTCGAGCGGCGTGCCATAGAACGCAGAATGCATGGGCTTGAGCACCGTCAGGTCTCCCCGCCGGGGTCGCAGCAGCTTCACCAGGCTGGCGCTCGCGCCGCCCTGCTTTTCAAGACGCTTGACCATCGTGGTGAAGTCGGAGCGCCAGCCGCCAAAATTGTCGTTGGCGTAGATCACGGGCGTGCCGGCCCTGCGCGCCTCCAGGGCCAGGCCCGCTGCGGCTTTTCCGGCGGCAAGCGCCGGCCCGGTGAGCGCCTGCGTACCCTCGAAGTCAAGCGGGTTCATGAAATCGACCAGCACCAGGGCGCGCCTGCACCGGGGAAGTTCAGCGTCATCCATGGGCGAAATCGGGCCGACGTTTTGCGGGTTCAGGCATGGGCGACTTCCTTGTAGCGACCGGGGTGTCGGCGGTGGTGTGCCTGCAGACCCAATCGACGATGCGTGTTGCAGCATCGACCCGGCACGCGGGCTTACCTTGCCCCAGGAACGAGTGCCCTTCGTTCGGATAGAGCACCAGCTCGCATGTCGTATTGCCTGCGTTATACAGACTCACGAACAACTCCTCCGATTGGCACTTGGGGCAGCGCTCGTCCTCTTTGCCCTGAAGGAACAGGGTGGGTGTGCTTGCCTTTTCCACGAACTGCAGCGGGGAGAGCTCCCGCGCCTTGTGCCGGTCGAATTCGGGCGCGGTGCCGATGTACAGCGGGTCCGCGTAATAGCCTCCATCGGATGTGCCGTAGTGCGTCTCGATATTGCCCACCGGCGCCATGACGACTGCGGACCTGAAAACATCGGTGTGACCAATAGCCCAGCTCGTGAGGTAGCCGCCGTATGACTTTCCAACGAGCGCGACGCGCTCATCGCAAACGCCCTCTTGTCGCAGTGCAGCGACGGCGGCCAGATATTGCGGAAGATCCATCTCGCCCCAGTGACCGCTCAGGCGCGCGCAGAACTCGCTGCCGTAGCTGCTCGACCCGACCGCATTGAGCATCAGAATGGCCCAGTCCCGCGAGCACAGCGCCTGCCAGAACACATTGCTGTCGAAGTCGAGCAGCGCATAACTGGCAGGGCCACCGTGAACATCGACAAGCAGCGGCTGTGGACCCTGGGAGCCCTTCTTGCGCAGCAGCCAGCCTTCGATGGACTCGGTGCCACCCCTTCCGTCGGGAACGTCAAATGTGCGGGATTCCAGTGTGAGCTGCATCCGGTCCGTCCACCACGGGTTGAGCGTTCCGACCTGATGCTCCTTGTCGCCACGGCAAACGTACACCTCACTGGGCCGGGTCGGCTCATCGACCGCATAGGCAAACCCACCCGCGCAGCGTGCGAATGCGGAAAACTGCCGGTCACCACCGACCAGCACCTGGACCTTGCTGCTGTGCACATCCACTTCGACCACCTGGTGGCGTCCATGCCACGCGCGCACAAGCGTCAGTGTGTCATCGTCGGCGTTCCAGAAAAGATTCTGCTGATCGGCAACCTCCAGGTCCTCGACCATGCACTGTGGCTCACCGGACGGGTAAGTCAGAAGCCACAACCTGCTTTCGCCGTCACCCTGCTTCACCGAGCCGGCGAAGGCAAGACGGGTGCCATCGCTGGACCATGACGGGCCAACGACGGTCGAGAGCGTGGTCGTGAGGCGCCGATGCCGGCTGCCATCCAGGTCGCAGACCCACAAATCGGTGAGGTGCGCGAACTTGCCGTCGCGCGTACGGACATAGGCCAGGTGCCTTCCGTTGGGAGAGGGATCGAACCCCAGTACGTCGAACGGCCCCCGTGTCAACCGCCGTATCTCTCCGGTCGCGATGTCCAGCGAATGCAGATGGATTTCACGGGACAACAGATAGCCTGCGTCGTCGGATTTGTAGGGCAGCTTCCAGCACACCTCGGGCGCCGATTCATCCCTCGGACCCGGGGATTGCGCACCTGCATTTCCTCTTGCATCGGGGTCCACCGCGATGGCGGCCGTGACGAAGAGCGTTTTGCCGTCCGGCGCCCATTTGAAGTCGGACACACCGCTGTCGAACTGTCCCACCTGGCTTGCTTCGCCTCCGCGCAGGTCAAGCATGTAAATCTGGCTGGAGGAGCTTCGGGTAGATAGAAACGCGAGCCGATTTCCATCCGGCGACAGCCGCGCAGAAGTGTCGTCACCAGGGCCCTGTGTCACCTGCTGCGGCTCGCCGCCATCGGAGGGAAAACGCCAGATGCGCTGCGTGTAGCGATTGTCTTTGCGATTGACACTTCGCACGGTGCCGAATACGGCGGATCCCTTGATTCGGCCATGCAGTTCCAACACTTTGCAATGCAGATGCAGATCTTCTACGGAGAACGATTTCATGATTTGCTCCCTTCTTTAAATCATTGAAACAACTCCGGAAACCGGGGCTTGTAGGACGTTGCCAAAAAAATCGCTGCGGCCGCGCACAGAGGCAATTACGGGCGACACAACCCACTTCCGTTCTACTAATATTGGACTCAACAAAACCGTTGTCGTGCAAACGCAATGATCGATAGTGCTCTTGTCAACCGGTATCAACCGTCGGCGCCAGCGCCGTTGACCCGGCCAGTGCGGGTAGCCCTGGTCGATGATCATGAAATCGTCAGGTCCGGGCTGCGGCAGTACCTGACCCTGGTGGGCGACATCACCATCGTAGGAGAATGCGCAACCGGAAGCGACGCGCTGGACCTGCTGCGCAACGTCCGGCCAGACGTGCTTCTGCTGGACCTGCAAATGCCCGACCGCAGCGGTATCGATGCACTGGCTTCGATCCGTGCCCGCAGGCCCGACCTAGGAATCCTTATCTTCACCGGATACGCGGCTGAGCAATATGCGGTAAAGCTGCTGCGACTGGGCGCGCACGGCTAACTGAACAAACAATGCAACCCGGACGAAATCGTCAAGGCAATCCGGGTTATTGCGGGCGGTAATCGCTACTTGCAGCCCGACATTGCGGACCTTTTGCTGCGGCAGGTTGTCGATGACTCTGCCTCGCCTGCTCATGAGCAGCTGACTTCGCGCCAGTTCCAGATTTTTCTGAAGCTCGCCCGGGGCGTGCCCCAGCCCACCATCGCCAGTGAGCTCGCCCTCAGCACCCGTACGGTGAGCACGTATCGTTCGCAGGTCGCAGCCACGCTCGAGTTGAGATCGGATGCGGACTTCGCGTACTACGCACTCAAGCATGGGCTGATCGATTAATACGCGCGTGCTGTCGTCATCGTCCTACGAGGTTGTGCGTCGCGGGCCAATACCCTTGTCGGAGGCGCTATTGCCAACCGAACCAATAAGGGACACCAATGCCCAAGACCACGAAGCCGGCAGCGGGCCGGGCCGGAAGCGAAAGCGCTTCCAAAGCAGCCGCACGAAACACAGATAGCGGCCCATCCAAAGTATCCGGAAGCTCATCTGCAGATCCAGCGCTTGCCAAGGCAGCGCAAACTCAGGACATGGCAGCCGGCATGCCGTTCAATGCCAACAAGCCCGGCGAGCACGGCTTTGCCAATGGCCTGTCGCCGCAACCCGGAACAGCCTCTAAACCGGCATCACGACTGCCAACCGGCAGCACACTGACTGAAGAGAACACTTCACAGAAAGTTGGCAGCTTTGCCGTCGAAGGCGTCAACTCAACCATAGAACCGCTGGATCGCGTACGGGTCGATTCCGGCGGCCAGATGCTCACGACGAACCAGGGCGTGCGCATTGCTGACAACCAGAATTCGCTGAAGTACGGCGTGCGCGGCCCTGCCCTGCTCGAAGACTTCATCCTGCGTGAAAAGCTCACCCACTTCGACCACGAGCGCATCCCCGAGCGCATCGTGCATGCGCGTGGCTCAGCCGCACACGGTTTTTTCGAAGCCTATGATGCCGCGACCGACCTGACCAAGGCCGCGCCATTTCAGCAAGCCGGAAAGATCACGCCGGTGTTCGTTCGCTTTTCCACCGTGCAGGGCGAGCGCGGCTCCAAGGACACGGCGCGCGACGTACGTGGTTTCGCCGTCAAGTTCTATACCGACGAAGGCAACTGGGACCTGGTGGGCAACAACATGCCCGTGTTCTTCATCCAGGACGCGATGAAATTTCCCGATCTGGTCCATGCCGTCAAGCCGGAGCCGCATCACCAGATGCCGCAGGCTGCCAGCGCGCACGACACGTTCTGGGATTTCGTCTCGCTCATGCCCGAATCGACGCACATGCTTATGTGGGTCATGTCCGATCGCGGCATTCCGCGCAGCTATGCAACGATGCAGGGATTCGGCGTGCACACCTTCCGCATGGTCAATGCAGAAGGCACCTCGGTGTTCGTCAAGTTCCACTGGACACCGATGGCCGGTACCCACTCGCTGGTCTGGGACGAAGCCGTGAAGATTTCGGGTGCGGACCCTGACTATCACCGCCGTGATCTCTGGGAGCGAATCGAGTCCGGCGCTTTCCCGGAATATGAACTGGGCGTGCAGGTGTTCACCGAAGAGCAGGCCGAAACTTTCAGCTTCGATGTGCTGGATGCGACCAAGATCGTGCCTGAAGAGATGGTTCCGATCCGCCCGCTGGGCCGCATGGTGCTCAACCGCAATCCGGACAATTTCTTTGCTGAAACCGAGCAGGTGGCCTTCTGCACGGCGCACATCATTCCGGGCCTGGACTTCTCCAACGATCCACTGCTGGCCGGTCGAATCCACTCGTACGTCGATACGCAGATCAGCCGACTCGGTGGTCCCAACTTTCACGAGATTCCGATCAATTCGCCCATCGCGCCGGTTCATAACAACCAGCGCGACGGCATGCATCGCCAGGCGATTCCACGCGGCCGTGTGTCGTACGAGCCGAACTCGCTGGCCGGCGGCTGCCCGTTCCAGGCGGGTGCGGCGCAAGGCTTTGTTTCTGTTGCGGCCAGCATCTCGAACAAGGAAGACCAGGGCAAGGTGCGCGCCAAGCCCGAAAAGTTTGCGGACCACTACACGCAGGCCACGCTGTTCTTCGAGAGCCAGACACCGGTCGAGCAGGATCACATTGCGAACGCATTCCGGTTCGAGCTGTCCAAGGTCACCGTGCCCGCGATTCGCGAACGCACCGTCGCCATGCTGCGCAATGCCTCCGAGGCGCTCGCGCAGAAGGTGGCCAAGGGGCTGGGCATGAACCCGGTGCCCGAACCTCTGCCCCTTGCCTTGCCCAATGTGGCAGCCCCGGAAGTGCTGAAGTCGCCGGCGCTGTCATTGCTGCATCGGACTGGCAACGGATCGCTCGCGGGCCGCAAGGTTGCCGTTCTGGTGGCACCCGGCATCGAGGGCGATTTCGTCAGGCAGGCCCAGGCAGCGCTGCTGGCCGAGGGTGTGGTCGCCCGCCTGGTCGGCCCCCGCATCGGACCCATGCCGACGGTGGCGGGCAATTCACTGGATGCCGATGCTTCGATGGAAAACGAGCCGGGCTTCCTGTTCGACGCGCTCATCATCGGGGACGGCGACGAAGCCCTCGCGGCGCTTTCGCAGGACGGACACACCGTTGAATTCATCAAGGACCAGTTCCGCCACTGCAAGCCTATCCTGGCCATTGGCGGCGCTATCGAACTGCTTGCGCTGGCCGGCCTGCCGGTGAGCCTGGACAAGAGTTTGGCGCAAGGCCCCACCGGATTGATCGTCGCGGAAGCCGCCGACGCAGACGACGCCATCAGCGACTTTATTGACGCGATGACCCAGCACCGCCACTTCGGCCGCGAGATGGACCCTCCACTGCTATGAACAAATCCACCACACCCCCCAACCCAAACACCCAGGACCTCCAGGACTTCCAGGACGACGAGGACTCCTCGATGCTCGAGACTTCCGACAAGGATGCATGCGAGCTGCTCGATGCAGACCATATCGCGGTCAAGCATCTCTTTGTGGACTATGCGCGCCTGGCCATATTGCCCCAAGCGCTTGCAGAAAAGACGGCTGCCGAGCGCACCGCCCTGGCGATGAAGATCTGCGACGAGCTGACCGTTCATGCCCAGATCGAAGAGGAGATCTTCTACCCGGCGGTTCGGGCGGGCGTTCCCGACTCGGCGGCGTTGATCGACAAGGCCCTGTCCGAGCACCAGGTGGCCAAGCAGCTGATTGCCGATATTCGCGGCATCGGAACCGCCAATCCCGCGATGGACACGCTGGTTGCGGAACTCAATGTCGCCATCGAAAACCACGTCAAGGATGAGCGCGACATCATGTTCTCCAAAGCGATGGCGGCGGCGGAAATAGACCTGCTCGCACTTGCGGACGAGATGTTCGACCGTCAAAATGAGCTGCAGAGCCTGCCAGAATCTGGGCCAGACTAAAAACCAGGGAGAGTGAATGAGCGTCGGCAAGCGAAACAATGTCCATGTCAGTGGGGACGGGCCGGCGACGCTCTTTTTCGCTCATGGTTTCGGATGCGACCAGAACATGTGGCGCTTGTTGCAGCCGTCGTATGTCAACAGATTTCGCACGGTCCTGTTCGATGCCGTGGGCAGTGGCAACTCTGACCTGACGGCCTACGACTCGAAAAAGTACGGATCGCTGCAGGGCTATGCCGACGACGTTAACGAGATCATTGCAGAATTCGGCCAGGGGCCCGCGATATTCGTGGGCCACTCGGTCAGTGCAATGATCGGCATGCTGGCCGACCTGGCGGCGCCGGGGTCCGTCGTGGCGCACGCGATGATCGGCCCGTCGCCTTGCTATATTAATGACGGCGACTATGTCGGCGGCTTCACCCGGCAGGACATCGACGGCCTGCTCGAAACGCTGGAAAGCAACTACCTCGGCTGGTCGAGCAACATGGCCCCGGCCATCATGGGCGCGCCCGAGCAGCCCGAACTTGGCGCGGAGCTGACCAACAGCTTCTGCCGCACTGACCCGGAAATCGCCAAGCAGTTCGCCCGGGTTACCTTCTTGTCCGATCTGCGGCCGCAACTGTCGAAGCTCACAACGCCCACACTGATCCTGCAGTGCAGCGACGACCTGATCGCGCCGTTGAGCGTGGGCCAATACATGCAGCGAACGCTGCCCAACGCAAGCCTGAAGGTCATACAGAATGTGGGGCACTGCCCCCACCTGAGCGCGCCCGGTGCCAGCACCGATGCGCTGGACATATTCCTGTCGATGCAAGGGTTCTGATTGGAGGCTCCTTCCTCGCCAGGCCGCGATCTGGCGGCCCTGTACACGAACGCGGCGTGCGGCCTGGCCTGCACTGCCGAAGACGGCGTGTTCCTGACGATCAACGACACCTACTGCAAATGGCTGGGACGATCTCCAGATGAATTGATCGGAAAGGTCAAGCTGCAGGACTTATTGAGCGTGGGCGGCCGGATCTTCCACCAGACGCATTGGGCGCCGCTGCTGCGTATGCAGGGCTCCATCTCCGAGGTCAAGCTGGATGCGGTGGGCGTAGGTGGCGCCCGCATTCCGCTGGTGATGAATGCGATTCGAAGGGAATCGCCCGACGGCTTCGTTCATGAAGTGGCCGTTTTCATGGCGCGCGACCGAGATGCCTATGAGCGAGAGCTGATCGCCTCCAGGACCAAGCTGCAGGCACTGGTGGAGGAAACTGCCCGGCTGCATTCCGAGGCCAGGGACCGCGCGCTTTTTGCGGAGCAGATGATCGGAATCGTGAGCCACGACCTGCGCAATCCCCTGTCGGCAATCCAGATGGGAACCGTATTGCTGGCCCGCGCCGGGGCCGATCCCAGGATGCAGGAGACGGTGCTGGGCCGGGTTAACCGCGCTTCGGATCGTGCCGTTCGCCTGATTGCGGACCTGCTGGATTTCACTCAGGCTCGCCTGGGCAAGGGACTGGCAGTTGCCATCGAACCCATGGACCTGAACGAGTGCGTCGCCGGATGCGTGGATGAACTCGCGCTGGCCTACGGGGGGCGAACCCTGCAGCACCTGCACACCGGAGCCGCCAACTGCGACGGCGATTGCGACCGGCTCTCGCAACTCGTGGGAAACCTTGTCTCCAACGCCATGGTTTACGGACACGAGGGTTTGCCGGTCGAGGTGATGTCCGCAGTTCACGGAGATCGTGCAGTGATTGCCGTCAGGAACTGGGGCAATCCAATTGCGCCCGAGCTGCAGGAGCGCCTGTTCCAGCCCATGGTCAGAGGTGAGGTCGATGCCGGCAGCCGCAGCGTGGGGTTGGGGCTGTACATCGTGAGCGAGATTGCCCGGGCGCATGGTGGCCACGTCGCCGTGACCTCGTCGGCGGCCAAGGGAACGACCTTCACCGCGAGCTTTCCGGCCCACCACTGATCGAGTGCGGTGCGGTGCGTCTTACACATGATCTGCACAAGGGATGACAGGCGGCGCGGGCCGGTGACTTATCTTCACTGCACGCCACAGCGGTGGCTCGCAAGTCCAACTACCAAGGAGCATTTCATGGCATCACGCAACAGCACCAAGTCTTCCGAGTCATCGACCAGCAGCAAGTCTTCACCCGAGTCGAAGTCCAAATCCAAATCCTCGTCTTCGGCGCAGGCCAAGGGCACGGGCAGCGCGACCAGCAAGCGCTCGGCACAAGGCGGCGGCGAGAAAAAGACCACCGGCAGCAAGGCCAGTTAAGGCCGCCCGATACCGAAAAACCCGGCACTCAATGCCGGGTTTTTTGTTTTAGCTACGTGCTTTTCGAATGTCGGCGAAATCCCTGAAGAGCGGAATCGCAGAAATCGCCATCAGCAACGCGGTAACCGGAAGCACAGCCGCATATCCGATTGCCTTGAAGCTCCACGCGCCAGCCAGCGCGCCACATACGAACAGCAAAAGAATCGTAGACAACACCCCCAGACGTTCGCGGTCGGCACGCACAGGACCGGAGGCCCTGGTCCCTTTGTTCCAGTAAACCAGCCGCCCCAGCTCGATACCCAGATCGGTGATGACGCCGGTCATGTGCGTGGTGCGAATTTCAGCGCGGGAGATCTTGGTGATCACCGCGTTCTGAAGTCCCATGATGAAACACAGCAGCAATACGGTCGTCGGAACAAACAGTTCCACCAGCTTGTTCAGGTTGGCGCCGAGCAAGCCGAACACCAGGAGCAGCGCCGCCTCCACCATCAGGGGCAAGGAAAATTCGCTGTGGAGGCGATGTCCTCTCGCCCAGTTGATTAGCACGGCCGTGCACATGGCGCCCGCGATAAATGCGCACAGCACCGCGCCTCCGGCCAGCACCAGCCCGACCTGGCCCAACACGAGGTCGTCCGCCATCGCAGAAACGATGCCGGTCATATGCGACGTGTAGCGCTGCACCGCCAGAAACCCGCCGGCATTGATGGCGCCCGCCACAAACGCCAGCAATCCGCCCAGCTGACGATTGGCCCGCTGGGAACGGTCGCGTCCGGCCAGCCGGTTCAGGAACATCAGGGGCATCGGCTCATGATCCTGCTGATCTCCTGTTGACGAACTTGCGCAGCTCGCTGATCCAGAGCACCCCGCTTCCCATCGCCAGGCAAACCAGCCACTGGTCCGCCGAAAGCGGTGCCGTACCAAAGGCCAGGTTCAGTATTTCCAGATGCACGACACCCACCTGCAAGATGGCTGAAAGCGCAACGGCAGCCCATAGCCACGGATTGCTGGTGAGATTGGCGAACGCACTGGCCGTCTCCGACCGGGCGTTGAAGCAGTTGAACAGGTGCGCAACCACCAGCACAGTGAAGCCGGCCGTGCGCGCATTGGCCAGGTCACGGTCGCCTTCGATCAATCCACCAGGCAGGTACATGTCCATCGTGAGCAGGCTGACCACGGCCACCACCACGCCCACCAACACGACACCCCGCCACATGGCCGCATCGATCACCCGCTCGCCCGCGTGGCGGGGCTTGCGAGCCATCACGTCCTCGCCTGCGGGATCGATGCCCATCGCCAGGGCGGGCCACGAATCGGTGATCAGGTTCAGCCAGAGGATCTGCGTCGCGAGCAAGGGCAACACCGGTGCGCCGCCAGGCACCACGAGCCCGATGACGCCCGCGCCGACCACGCCAAGGAACACCGTCAGCACCTCACCCATGTTGGACGACAACAGGTACCGCAGGAACTTGCGGATGTTGTCGAAGATGCCGCGCCCTTCCCTGACTGCGTGCACGATGGTCGCGAAGTTGTCATCGGCCAGGATCATGCGGGCCGCGCCCTTGGCCACTTCGGTGCCGGTCACGCCCATGGCCACCCCGATGTCTGCCGCCTTAAGTGCCGGTGCATCGTTCACGCCGTCACCCGTCATCGCCACGATGGCGCCGTCCGCCTGGAGCGCGCCGACAATGCGCAGCTTGTGCGCGGGCGCTACGCGCGCGAAAACCGATGTCTGCCGGACCGCCTGCGCGAATGCTGCATCGTCCAGCTGGTCGAGTTCGATGCCGGTCAAGACTCCGGCGCCGGGCTCCACTAAGCCCAGGTCGGCGGCGATGCGGGCGGCCGTGCGTGGGTGATCGCCCGTGATCATGATGACCCGAATGCCCGCCTGCCGTGCCTGGGCGATGGCAACGGCAGCTTCTTCGCGTGGCGGATCGATGATGCCAACGGTGCCCACGAAGATGAGATCCCGTTCCAGCTGTTCTGCGCCAGCCAGATCCTCGTCGGCGCCCAGCGGGCGGTAAGCGACGGCCAGCGTGCGCAGCGCGGCATCGGAAAGCGAATCGACGTCTTCGAGAATTTTTGCCCGCAGCGTATCGTCGAGCGCAACCACGTCCATGCCAATGCGGGCGCGCGTGCAAAGCCGCAACAGCACGTCAGGTGCGCCCTTGCAGATGACCACGCGCTTATCGCCGTGTTCGTGGTCGATCTCGATGCTGGACATCCGTTTTCGCTCGGAGGTGAAGGGGATTTCAGCGATCCGGTCAAACCGCTCTTCGCGCCGCCCGGTGACGCCCAGTTTGCGCTCGGCGACCAGGAATGCAGCCTCGGTCGGATCACCGTGGACTTCCCAGGAGCCGTCCTCCAGTTGCCGCAGCGATGCGTTGCCCGCGAGGCTCCCGCCGCTGAGCAGCACCACATGCTCGGCATGCAGCAGCCCCGATTGCAGGCTTGCACCCTTGTGCTCGATCTGGCCCTCGGGCGAGTAGCCCACACCGGTCACTTCGGTCGCGCCCGAAGCTGTCATGACACGCACGATCGTCATCTCGGAGCGTGTCAGGGTGCCGGTCTTGTCCGAGCAGATCACGGTGGTGGCGCCCAGGGTCTCCACCGAAGACAG
Organism: Pseudomonadota bacterium; assembly: GCA_040386635.1. Taxonomy (GTDB): domain Bacteria; phylum Pseudomonadota; class Gammaproteobacteria; order Burkholderiales; family Burkholderiaceae_C; genus Ramlibacter. The sequence continues at coordinate 36,951 of JAZKFD010000143.1, read as the reverse complement.
GTTCTTGATGATGGCGTTGTGCCGGGCCATGCGCTGGACCCCCAGCGCCAGCACCACCGACAGAACCGCGGGCAGCCCCTCGGGCACCGCGGCCACGGCAAGCGCAACGCCCAGCAACAGCACACCCACAACGCCAGCGATGCTGTCCGGCCGGTAGATGAACAGCACCGCACCTACGACCACGACGGCGATCACCAGCACCGCCATACCCAGCATCCGCCCGATCAGCGCGATTTCCTTTTCGAGCGGGGTCGGCTGCTGTTTGGTGGCTGCCAGCATCCCGGCAATCGAGCCCATCTGCGTGCCCATGCCTGTGGCAACCACCAGGGCGCGGCCGGTTCCCTGCGCGACGAACGTGCCCTTGAACACCATGTTGAGCCGGTCGCCGAGTGACGCCGGGGCCGCGAGCGGTGCCATGTCTTTCAGCACGGCCGCGCTCTCACCCGTCAGCGAGCTTTCCTGGACTTGAAGCGTGGCGGCCTGCACCAGGCGGGCATCCGCTGCAATGGCGTCGCCTTCGGCAAGCACCAGCAGGTCGCCCCTGACGAGCCTGGCGCTGGGCACGCGCTGGGCCTGGCCGTCGCGCACAACCGAAGCCATGGGCGCGCTCATGCGTGCAAGCGCGGCGACCGCATCGTGCGCCCTGGCTTCCTGCACATGGCCCAAGACGGCATTGAGGATGACGATGGCCGCCACCACGATGGCGTCCACGGGCCAGCCTTTCATTCCTTCGAACACCCATGCCGCAAGCGATATCGAAATCGCCGCCAGCAAGAGGTAGATCAGCGGGTCCTGGAACTGCGAAAGCACACGGCGCCAGGCCGGCACGCGCGCCGCGGCCACGAGTTCGTTTTCGCCGTCCTGCGCCAGCCGCCTTGCTGCGTCGGCGGACGCGAGGCCGCGCTCCGGATCGGTGCCCAGCGACCGTGCGAGCTCGTCGATGGAAACGACAGAGGGGTCGGTGGGCTCGGCTCGCACCATCAATGTGCCGGCGCCACCAGCTTTGACAGTTCGGCCAGCCCAACGGGAGGACGGGTCAGCCAGGGGACAACAAACAGCCGCCGGGCCAACCCGCTCGACAATCTCCCGATCTGCTTGCGTTCGCCTTCGAGCCGGGCCCGCAACAAGGCGTCATGGGTGCCCGCTGCAATCACGCTCTTATTGAGCACCCAGGCAAAAGGTTCGATTCCGGCGCGGCGCAGGTCGTCCTGAAGCGCCGCCGCCTGCGACACCGGCGTCACCTCCGGCAGGGTCACCAGAATGATCCGGGTGTACGTGGCGTCCTGCAGCCGCATCAGGGGCGTGATGACGCGCGCAGCGCCCGCACCTGGCCTGCCCGCCCCCTGTCCTGAACCTTCATACGCCCGCATCATCTGCCGATGATAGGCGCCGGTCGCATCCATGAGCAGCAGCGAATGTCCGGTCGGCGCCGTATCAAGCACGACGAATGCGCTGCGCGCCTCACTCACGATGTGCGAGAACGCGTGGAATACCGCGATTTCTTCGGTGCAGGGCGAGCGCAGGTCTTCCAGCATGAGCGCCTGCTCCTGCGCATCGAGGCCGGGCGACTTTGCCGCCATCATCTTGTCGATGTAGCGCTGCGTCTCGAGCTTCGGATCGATGCGATCCACCCGCAAACCCGGGACTTCGCCCTGCATCGTGACTGCCAGGTGCGCGGCCGGATCGGTGGTGCTCAGGTGCACCGTGTTGCCACGCTGCGTCAGCCCGATGGCCAGCGCTGCGGCGACCGTCGTCTTGCCGACACCGCCCTTTCCCATAACCATGATCAAGCCGTGCCCTGCTGCAGCCAGTTCATCGGCCAGCGCCGAAAGACCCGAAATTCCGTCGAGCTGAACCGGCGCCGTGGCGCGGGCAGGCGCGGGCATTGCCGGCGTCGTGCCTGACCCAAGCAAGGCCCGCAGCGCAGGCAAGCCGACTGTGTCGAAGGCGCGAAGCGGCACCTCGTCCTGCGGTAATGCAACCAACGCCACCGGCATCCGGTCCACCGCCTCGCGGCCCAGTGTTTCGATGGAAGCAGCTACCGCATCGCCGCGATCGCTCGCATGAAAGACACCGTTGACGATCAGCCGCTGATTGTTCAAGCCCAAAGTGCGTAGCTCTTGCGACGTACGCGCAGCTTCGGCAATCGCTCCCTCGTCGGCGCGTGTCACCAGGATCACCGTCGTCTGGGCCGGGTCGCTCAATGCGGCCAGGGCGTCGTTGAAACGCTGCTCCTGCATCTTCAGGCCCGAATGCGGCCCCAGGCAGGACGCGCCCCTGTCATTGCCGCCCAGAAAGCCGCTCCATGCCTTGGGCAGGCTCAGCAGCCGCAGCGTGTGCCCCGTGGGCGCGGTGTCGAAAATGATGTGGTCGAAGTGCGCGCCATCGCCAGCCAGCAATGAGGCGAACTCATCGAACGACGCGATTTCGGTGGTGCAGGCACCCGACAGCTGTTCGCGCACCTGGGCAATTTCCGCCGGGTGGGCGTCGGCGCCCATCTGTGCCAGCACGCGCTGACGATAGGCCTGCGCCGCCGTATCGGGGTCGATGTTCAGCACCGACAGGCCAGGCGCACCAGCAACCGGAACCGGCGTATTGCGAAGGACGATACCCATCATCTCGTCGAGGTTGGATGCGGCGTCGGTGCTCACCAGCAGCACGCGTTTGCCTGCATCCGCGAGCGCCAGCGCCGTCGCTGCCGACAGCGAGGTCTTGCCGACGCCTCCCTTGCCAGTGAAGAAGAGGTGGCGCGTTGGCGCGTTCAGCCACGACATTGCGGGCATGCAGAATCCTTATCGGTGTACCGGCAACGCGTTAAGCGGAATGCGCAGGTACGACACGCCATTTTCATCGGCGGGTGGAAGCTGCCCTGCACGCACATTGACCTGGATCGACGGCAGGATGAGGGTCGGCACTTCGAGTGTCGCGTCGCGGGCCTTGCGCATGGCGACGAATTCTTCTTCCGAAATTCCATCGCGAACATGAATGTTGTTCGCACGCTGATCAGCCACCGTGGTTTGCCAGGCCGCCGGTCGCGAAGCCGGCGGATAGTCATGACAGACGTACATCGTGGTCTCGGCGGGCAATGCGAGCAATCGTCGCATCGAGCGGTAAAGCTCATGTGCGTCGCCGCCTGGAAAGTCGGCGCGCGCGCTGCCCACGTCGGGCATGAAGAGCGTGTCTCCAACGAACACCGAACCATCGATCAGGTACGCCATGTCGGCCGGCGTGTGGCCGGGCACCAGCATGGCGGTCGCCTGCACGTTTCCGATCATGAACGTTTCGCCGTCCTTGAACAGGTGGTCGAACTGACTGCCGTCGGGCAGGAAGTCGCGCTCCAGGTTGTAGAGCTTCTTGAACACCGCCTGCACCGCGCGAATGTTCTCGCCGATGGCGATCTTGCCGCCCGAGCGCTGCTGGATATATCGCGCACCCGAGAGGTGATCGGCATGGGCATGCGTCTCCAGAATCCAGTCGATGGTGAGGTCCTCGTCCTTGAGGTAGTCGAGCACCTTGTCAGCAGCGGTGGTGCTGGTGTGACCGGACTTGAAGTCGAAATCAAGCACCGGATCGATCACTGCAGCACGGCGGGTGGACGGGTCCCATACGACATAGCTGACAGTCCACGTGGGCGGGTCGAAGAAGGCCTGGATCCTGATGTGCGGCTGGGTCATTGCATTTCCTTTTCTGCAGTTTCAATCTATTGACGAATATTATATTACTTGATATATTATCTGCAACCCTTCCAACACACGCCATCAAATTCCTTCATGAAACCACCCGTCCTGGTTCTCGACCCGCAAGCGCTGCGATCCGCAGCCGACAAGGCCGTCGGGACACTGAAACTTCTTGCCAACGTCGAACGCCTGCTGCTGCTGTGCCAGCTGTCGCAAGGCGAGATGTGCGTGAGCGACCTCGAAGCCCAGCTCGACATTCACCAACCGACGCTGTCGCAGCAGCTCGGTGTGTTGCGCGGCGAAGGTGTCGTCACCACACGCCGCGAAGGCAAGAACATCTTCTACGCAATCGCAGATCCCAACTTGACCGAGATCATCTCGGTGCTTTATGACCTTTACTGTCCAAAGGATGAAAAATGACAATCGCCTGGAATGAGTTCACCCCCTGGTCGGCGCTGGCCGGTGGTGCGTTGATTGGACTTTCCGCTGCCATGTTCGTTCTGCTGAACGGTCGCATTGCCGGGATCAGCGGCGTGCTGGGCGGCTTGCTCAAGCCCGTCAAGGGCGACGTCGGATGGCGAGCTGCCTTCCTGCTGGGCCTGGTCGGCTCGCCACTGATCTATGCGCTCGTAGCCAAGCTGCCAACGCCCCGGATTGACGCGGGGTTCACGGCGCTCATCGTCGCCGGCCTGCTGGTGGGGATAGGCACCCGCTACGGCGCTGGCTGCACGAGTGGCCACGGCGTCTGCGGTTTGTCGCGCCTGTCGCCGCGCTCCCTGGTGGCAACTGCCGCGTTCATGGGTGCAGGCTTCGTCACTGTTTTCGTGCTGCGTCACGTCCTTGGCATCTGATTGGCCAACCTGAAGGAACAAACATGCTTGTCTTTACATCACTCCTTGCGGGCCTGGTCTTCGGGATCGGCCTCATCATCTCCGGCATGGCCGATCCGGCCAAGGTACAGGGATTTCTCGATCTCGCCGGAGCGTGGGATCCGTCGCTTGCCTTCGTGATGGGTGGCGCCATTGCGGTGGGCGTCATTGCATTTGCAGTTGCCCGCAGGCGCAGCGTCTCCCTCCTGGGCGCAGCCATGAGACTGCCCCACTCACGCGAGATCGACCGGCGGCTGGTCGGCGGCAGCGTGCTGTTCGGGATCGGCTGGGGCGTGGCGGGCTTTTGCCCCGGGCCCGGACTGGTCGCGCTTGGCATGGGCGAAATGAAGGCCGTTGTCTTTGTCGCAGCGATGCTGGCGGGCATGGGTGCGTTCGAGTTGTTCGAGCGGCGCAAGCACGCTCCACTGGCCCACGGCGCCTGAGGCAGCGCAATGAATAGCGCACTGGTCTGGCCGGCAACCTTCGCGACGCTTGCCGTGCTGTTCGGCTACGAGCTCGTCCTGGCGGTGGCGCAGCGCAGGCGGCCCGCCAGCGTGGCCCGCACGGCACATGCCAGCCTGCGCGAGGACTGGTTCATGGCCGTGTCGCAAACCAAAGGCACCGAGATCCTGGCCGTGCAGACGCTGCGCAACTCGCTCATGTCGGCAACCATGACCGCATCGACGGCCGTGCTTGGACTGATGGGCACCGTGACGCTGGCCGCGCCCTCACTGCACGCCAGCTTCGGACAGGATGCAACGCCGGGGATCACGCCCCGGCTGGTGCTTGAACTGCTGCTGCTCACGCTTTTGTTCGCATCGCTGGTGTGCTCGGCGATGGCGGTGCGCTATTACAACCATGCGGGCTTCATCACCGGTATGCCGGTCGAGTCGCAGGCCCGCCAGAAGTGGGCCGCATCCGGAGTTGCCTACATTCGCCGCGCCGGCGTTTTGTACAGCTGGGGCCTGCGTCACCTGATCCTGGTGGCGCCTGTTCTTGCTTGTCTGTTGCATCCGCTCGCAGGACCGGTTGCAGCGATTGCAGTGGTCATCGTGCTGTCCGGCTTTGACCGGATGGGTGCTCGGTGAAGATCACAGTGCCGCGAGCACGCAGCTGACCGCAGCCTGCATCAACGTCCTGCCCTGCTGAGTTGCGCAGTTTGGTGAGCACGCCCCTGCTGTGCAATTCACGGGCAAGCGCAGCGGCCTTTTCCATGGCAGGCCGCCGATAACCCAGCCCGGTCACCATGTTGTAAGGAATCATATTGAGAATGGCGTATTTGCCTTTGAGCAGGCGCACCAGGCCATCAACCTCCTGCGCCGTGTCGTTGACACCATCGAGCAGGGTCCACTGCACCTGCATCGGATACCCGGTCGAAAGCGAGTAAGCGTGCCCCGCTTCGATCAGGTCATCGGGTGTGATTCGCGGTGCGCGCGGCAGCAGCTGTTCGCGCAGATCGGCCCGCGTGCTGTGCAGCGATAACGCAAGGGCAGGCTTGACTGCGCTGCGAGGCAACGCATCGAACACGCGTTCATCCCCGACGGTGGAAAACACCAGGCTCTTGTGTCCGATATTGCCGGCAGTTCCAAGAAATTCAATCGCTTCCATCACATTGGCCAGGTTGTGCGCCGGCTCGCCCATGCCCATGAAGACGACCTTCTTCACCGGCTGGATCGAGCGGGCCAGCACCACCTGCGCGACGATCTCGGCGCTGCCGATCTGCCGCACCAGCCCCCCCTGCCCCGTCATGCAGAAGCGGCAACCCACCGCGCACCCAATCTGGCTTGACACGCAAAGGCCGCCGCGCAGCAAAAGCACGCTCTCGCAGGTCTGCCCGTCGTCAAGCTCGACCAACAGCCGCTGGGATCCGTCAGAGCCCGGATGCTGCGACGCGATGCGCGCGAGCGCGTTGAACTGGCTCATCAATGCGGGCAGTGCCTCCAGCAACTGCCGCGGCATGAAGTCCTCGAGCCTGCGCCGTCCGCTGGCCTGCGGCATCGCATGGGCCCAGAGCCGGAGCACCCGCTGGGCGTGGCGCGGGTTGGCGCCCGCAGCAAGCAGGCGTTGGCGAAGGTGGGAAATCTGCGTCATGGCGTGGACGCGAGCTTACCGTGCGCTGCCTATACTCTTTGGATGTCTGATCCAAGCACCTACACACCTCCTGCCATCTGGACCTGGAACAAGGACAGCGGTGGCAAGTTCGCCAGCATCAACCGGCCAGTCGCAGGACCGACGCACGAAAAAGAGCTTCCGGTCGGCGTCCACCCGCTGCAGTTGTATTCGCTGGGCACGCCCAACGGCGTGAAGGTCACGTTGATGCTCGAGGAGTTGCTGGCGCTGGGTCACGAGGGCGCCGAATACGACGCGTGGCTCATCAACATCAACGAAGGGGCGCAGTTCTCAAGCGGCTTCGTCGCGGTCAATCCCAATTCCAAGATTCCTGCGCTGCTCGACCGGAGTGGCCCGAACCCGGTGCGCGTGTTCGAATCAGGCGCGATCCTGATCTACCTTGCTGAGAAGTTCGGCGCGTTCATGCCCAGGGATGGCCAGGCCCGTGCAGAGTGCCTGTCATGGCTTTTCTGGCAGATGGGCAGCGCGCCATTCCTGGGTGGAGGCTTCGGCCACTTCTACGCCTACGCCCCACAGAAAATCGAATACGCCATTGACCGTTATGCAATGGAAGTCAAACGCCAGCTGGATGTGCTGGACCAGCGCCTGGCGCAATCGCGCTTCGTTGCGGGCGACGACTACACCATCGCCGACATCGCCATCTGGCCCTGGTACGGCGTGCTTGCGCAGGGACAGCTTTATGGCGCTGGAGACTTTCTGCAGGTGCAGGGCTACAAGCATGTGCAGCGCTGGACGGAAGAAGTCACGCAACGGCCTGCGACCACGCGCGGGAAAATGGTCAACCGCGCGTGGGGCGAGCCCGCCAGCCAGCTGCGGGAACGGCACGACGCCGGGGATTTCGAGACGAAGACGCAGGACAAGACGGGTTAGATACGAACAGGTTGTCATGCGGACTCGATCCGCATCTATCGCAAAGCGGTCAATGCGGCCTCTTGTGCGCGCGCCGCGCCAGGCGTTCTTCCGTCGGGGCTCTTACTGTGCCGGCCTTCGTTCCGCTCACGCTCCACTGCGGCTGCGTGAATATGTCCGAGGCCGGGCCCTTCACGCAGCTCTCTCAGAAATCGCTCCCGCCCGAAAACCGCCTGGCGCAATCGGGCGACTGAGATGTACCTGGAGAGTTGATACCCTGCTGAGAACTTAACAATCTCTCTTGTGATTGATGCTGAAAGAGGCTTCGGTGGTCAAGACTGCTCGGTAACCTTGTTTTCACCTAGGAACCTGCCGCTCTTGTTTTTATCTACCGTTGACCTACAGTGCCCTCATCTTGATTCGAACCCAACACACCGATCGGGAGATAGTCTTTCCAAGGGAAGTCACCGAATCAAGCTTGCACCTCGATAGTTTTTTATGGGATTAGTCGCTTTTACGGGCGATGCCGCAACGTGAGATAGATGCATGCCCTGGAACAAGTTCTTGCCCCCCGCTAAGCCCGGGCCAATTCAAAGCGATCTGTTGAAGTATTTCGCTAAAGATTCGCCAGAGGAAAAGCTAAAAGCCTTGCGATTGTTGACTGCGCCGCAGAGGGTTAATGCGTGGGCGGCTCTTATAGGTTCGGTGGCAACAGCATTGTGGGTGGTTTGGTTATGTACTTGATTACACAACCTCTCCGGCCAGTCTGCAATGGATCACACGCCTGCCAATGACCCAGCGCCCGCTGCCCGCAGGAGCCGCTGAAACGTCGGGCACTCACTGTGGCTCGGCGCCGGGCACACCGCCGCATGACGAAGCCCCTTGCTCACTGCCTTGAGCCTGGCGACTTGCGCGTCGATCTCGTCGGCCCTGGACGCAAGCATCCTGCGGTCGATATCAGGCCTTCCGTCCGGGCCGAACATTGTGGAGATGTCATCAAGGGAGAAGCCCGCGGCCTGTCCTAGTGCAATGAGCGAGAGCTGGTCCAGCACGGCCGGATCAAACACTCGCCGCAGACCTTGCCGGCCGATTGATCGGATGAGGCCTTTTTCTTCGTAGTACCGCAGCGTGGAAGCCGCAAATCCGGAGCGTCTTGCGACTTGTGCGATGTCCATGAAAAAAAACCTCTTGACTTCAAGTTGACTTGAACTTCTATAGTGCAGGCATCACACCCGTTCGTCAACATGACCCCCACCCGAAAAGGAACTCAACATGACCCGGACCCTTGCCAGTTTCGCCGCCCAGATTCACGACGTGCTTGCGGGGCAGAACAATGCTGCAGGCCGTGCAATTGTGGCGGGTTTGCTGCACGATGCGCTGAACGATCACGCATTCGTCGATTCGCTCTTTGACGACGCGTCTCCAGAGCGAAAGGTCGTTTATGAAGACAAGGAGCTTGGGTTTTGCATCCTCGCGCATCGGTATACCGATGCAAAGGACAGCGGCCCGCATGACCATGGCCCTTCATGGGCGATCTACGGGCAGGCCGACGGCGAGACGGTGATGACCGACTGGGCCGTGGTGCAGGCCCCTTCGGAACGTGCGCCAGGCAAGGTCAGCCGGCTCGAGAGCTACACGCTCACGCCCGGCATCGCGCACGTTTACAACGAAGGCGAGGTGCACTCGCCAAGCCGCGCGGGGCCTACGCGGCTGGTGCGGATTGAAGGAGTCAACCTGGCGAACGTCGCCAGGGGAAAGTACGAAGCGGTTTAACTACTTCTTCGGCGACATCACGCCCATCATCAGGTCGGTATTGAGCTTGGCCATTTGCTGGATCAGAGACCACTGCTTGGTCATGATCTGGGCAAACTCGGGGCTGGTGGGATTGGCCTTGCCCGACATCGCCAGCTGGGCCGTCTCCTGGGCCATCTTCTGTTGCTCGCCCATGATCTGTTTCACGGCTGCGTTGTACTCATCCAGGGTCATGATTTGTCTCCGGTTTGCAGGCAGGTTGCCTGCGCGCATCTTACGGGCCCGCGTCAGAATGCGTCATGGATTTCCAGCCGCTCCTTGAAGAAATCGTTGCAACCCTGCGTCCCGAACTGGGTCGGGAGGGCCGCGTCGCCAGCTACATCCCGGCCCTTGCCCGGGTCTCGCCCATGCAATTGGGTATCGCACTTCGCACGCGCGACGGTGACGAGGCCCAGGCGGGCGACAGCCGCAGGCCGTTTTCGATCCAGAGTCTTTCCAAGCTTTTTTCTCTCACGCTGGGCATGCAGCAACTGGGTGACAGCATCTGGGAGCGCATCGGCAGGGAGCCGTCGGGCAACCCATTCAATTCGCTGGTGCAACTCGAATCCGAACAGGGCATTCCGCGCAATCCCTTCATCAATGCGGGGGCACTCGCCGTGACGGACCGGCTGGTCAGCCGGATCGATGCAAAAGCGCAGATGCTGGCCCTGCTGTCGAGCCTGTGCGCCGAGCCTGTGTATTTCGACGAGGAAGTCGCCACTTCAGAAGCATCGACAGGTTTTCGCAATGCGGCGCTCGCCAATTTCATGAAGAGCTTCGGACGAATCGACAACGAGGTGGGCACCGTGCTGGACGCTTACTTTCACCATTGCTCGGTCAGCATGAGCTGCCTGCAGCTGGCGCGCGCCTGCGGCTTTCTCTGCCGCGACGGCGCGCACCCGTTCAAAGGGGAGCCGCTGCTGTCCGACCGTCAGACCCGGCGCATCAATTCGCTGATGCTCACCTGCGGCACCTACGATGCAGCGGGCGAGTTTGCATTTCGTATTGGCCTGCCTTGCAAGAGCGGAGTCGGCGGCGGCATCGTGGCAGTGGTGCCGGACCGGTTGACCCTGTGCGTCTGGTCTCCTGCGCTGGAATCGAGCGGAAACTCGCTGTTGGGCATGAAGGCCCTGGAGATGTTCACGGCCAGAACGGGCCTGTCGATCTTCTGATGGGAAAATGCGCCATGCCCGAGACCGACGACCTGATACATACCGCGTTCTACAAGTTCACGCCGCTTGGCGCTCCCGAGCAGATTGCACAGTCCCTGCGCGAGTTGCTTGCGCGGGGCCCAGACGCCGTGACCGGCAGCATTCTTGTCGCACCTGAAGGCATCAATGGAATGCTGGCGGGCACGGATGCGGCTGTGACGCGCATCGAGCAGGCGCTGCTGGGCGACCCGGCGTTTGCAGGCGCGTTCGCCGCAATGGTGTTCAAACGCAGCGCCTGCATCACGCGCCCGTTTGCCAGGCTCAAGGTCCACGTCAAGAAAGAGATCGTGCCCCTGGGCATCGAAGGAGTCGATGCCCGCCAGACCGGTATCGATGTCAGCCCCAGCGAGTGGCGCGAGCTGATTCGCCAGCCCGATGTGGTGCTGCTGGACAACCGCAACAGCTTCGAATACCGGCTGGGTCACTTTGAAGGTGCGATTGATCCGCAGGTGAGCAACTTTCGCGATTTTCCCGAGTACGTTCGTGAGCATGTCGCCGATTGGAAAGCTCAGGGCAAGCGCGTCGCCATGTATTGCACTGGCGGCATTCGCTGTGAAAAGACAAGTGCATGGATGCGCGACATGGACTTGCCTGTTTACCAGCTGGAAGGCGGCATCCTCAACTTTTTCCAGCAGGTACCCGATGCGCAGCGCGACTGGATCGGCGAGTGCTTCGTCTTTGACAATCGCGTCGCGCTCGATACGAAGCTGCAGGAAACCTCCACTACGCTGGATGACGTGTATCAGGGTGAGCCTGACGGCGAGTGGCGGCTGCAGCGGGCGCGCCGCCTGGCTCTGGCGGGCGAGCAGTAATCATGCTGCCGGTGCGAGACGGTGTGGGCGCCAGCCAGGTCTCGCTGCCGGCAGGGCCCTGGGCACGCGTGCTGGATTTTCTGGTCGAACGATTTCCGGCCGTTCCTGCACACGAATGGCAGGATCGGATGAATAGCGGCGACGTGCTCGACGTCGCCGGACAGATCGTCACGCCGACCCAGGCGTACATTCCACACGGCAAGCTCTATTACTACCGCACGGTCCCCAACGAGCCCGTCAACCAGGCCCAGGCCACGGTGCTCTACGAAGACGAGTTGCTGGTGGTCGCTGACAAGCCCCACTTCCTGCCCGTAACGCCTTCCGGTCAGTACCTGCAGGAAACACTGCTGGTGCGGCTGCGCAGGCAGCTCAACGAGCCCGAACTCACGCCCATCCATCGCATCGACAGGGAGACTGCGGGCATCGTGCTGTTCGCACGAGCGCCTTCGCTGTGTTCGCGCTATCAGGCCATCTTCGCCAGGCGTGAGGTGGACAAACGCTATGAAGCCATCGCCCGGTTCGATGCGTCGATACGGTTCCCGCTTACGCGCAGCAGCACGCTGGAGACCAGCGATCACTTCATGCAAATGCGCGAGGCCGAAGTTGCCTCGGGCGGCGTCGCGAATTCCACAACCGAAATCGAGCTGCTGGAAACGCGAGGCGCGTGGGCCCGCTATCTGCTGCGGCCAGCCAGTGGCAAAAGGCACCAGTTGCGCGTGCACATGGCCGCGTTGGGGCTGCCGATTCTGGGGGACCGGATTTATCCGCAACTGCTTGCGCCAGGTGGTGACGAGATGGGCAATCCGCTTCGACTGCTGGCGCAGGCCATTGCGTTCAAGGACCCGTGGACGGGTGCGCAGCGCCGTTTCAGATCCGCGCAAGAACTTCAGTTTCCGCCAGATCCACCCGCCACCAGGCCGGCAGCAACTGCCTCACCGCAGGCCGGGCAAAGCGGTCATCAATGAGATAGAGCACGCCTTTGTCGTCCTGCGTACGAATCACCCGCCCCGCCGCCTGAACCACTTTCTGGATGCCCGGATAAAGATAGGTGTAGTCGTAGCCCGATCCGAACGCGGCTTCGAGATGCTCCTTGAGTTGCTCATTGCGCGGATTCACCTGAGGCAGTCCCAGCGTGGCGACGAACGCGCCAACCAGCCGGTCGCCGCGCAGGTCGATGCCCTCGCCGAAACTGCCTCCCAGCACGGCAAACCCGATACCTGCCCCACCGGGCGCAAAGCGGTCGATGAACAGCCTGCGGGCACACTCGTCCATGCCGCGCGATTGCACCCACATCGGAACCTGCGGACATTGGCGCTCGAATTCAGATGCCACGAGGTCGAGGTAATCGAAGCTGCTCAAGAAGGCCAGGTAATTGCCCGCCTGCATCTCGAACTGGCGCGCGATCAGGCGCGCGATCGGCCTTGCAGATTGCTGCCGATCGGCAAAGCGCGTCGAAATCTGATGGACGACCTTGACCTGCAACTGCTCGGCACTGAAGGGCGACTGGACGTCGATCCACGCCGTGTCATCAGGCAGCCCCAGCATGTCCATGTAGTAACGCGGCGGATTGAGCGTGGCGGAGAACAGGGTTGCCGAGCGCGCCGATGCAAACCGGGGCCTCAGGAACGGTGCGGGAACCAGATTCTGTATGCGCACCGTCGTCCCGGGCTTGCCGAACGGGACCGCATCGGACGTGAGCTCGATCACCGAGTGCGATCCGAACGACTCCGCCAGTCTCTGGAAGCCCAGCATGTCGAAATAAAACTGCTGCAGCGCGCCATCGACAGTGCCCGGTTTCGCCTCCGCCAAATGCGACTCGACGGCCGCTACCGTCTGCTTGAGCGCGTTGGTGAAGCCCGAGGGCAGCGAATCGAGCGTCCCATCAGGCCGCAGCGGTGCTTTTCGAAGTGCAGTCCAGCTGCGGTTGAGCTTGTCCAGTGCGGGCCTGATGGCAGGGCCAGCCGTGAGCCGCACGGCACGAAGCGATGCCTGGCCGAGCGATCCTGAGTACATCGAGCGCGCGCGCTCCACCAGGTTGTGGGCTTCGTCTGTCAGCACGGCCACCCGCCAATCGCCGCCAACGGTCATCCCGTGCAGCATTGCACTGCTGTCGAAGTAATAGTTGAAGTCGCCGACGACAAGGTCGGCCCAGCGCACGAGTTCCTGTCCGAGGTAATAGGGGCAGACTTCGTGCTTCAGCGCGACTTCGCGCACAGCCACGCTGTCCGTCATGCCCGTCTCGATGCACGCGAGGCGCGCCGCGGGAAGCCGGTCGTAGAAACCCTTGGCAAGCGGGCACGAGTCGCCGTGACAGGCTTTGTCTCGATGCTCACAGGCCTTGTCTCGCGCGACCAGTTCCAGCACCCGCAAATCAAGTGCAGGCGCACTTTTGCCAATTAAAGCCGCCGCATCAAGCGCCATCCGCCTGCCGGTGGATTTCGCGGTGAGGTAGAAAACCTTGTCGAGCTTTTGCGGCTTCATCGCCTTGAGCATCGCGAATGTGGTGCCAACCGTCTTGCCGATTCCGGTGGGTGCCTGCGCCATCACGCATCGCCCGGTCGAGGCACCGCGATAGACCGCCTGCGCCAGCTCGCGCTGGCCCGTGCGGAACGACGGGTGCGGAAACACAAGTGTTGCGAGGCTTTCGTCCCTGGCTGCCCGATGCGCCAGCTCCTGCGCGGCCCAGTCGGCGAAGGCCCGACACTGCGCCTCAAGAAACTCACGCAGCTCCCCAGCCGAATGCGTTTGCGTAAAAACCGTTTCCTTCTGGGACTCGATATCGAAATAGACCAGTGCGAGCGTCAGCTCGGCAAGCCCCCGCGCCTCGCACAGCAGCGCCCCGTAAACCCTGACCTGCGCCCAGTGCAGATGCCGATGATTGTCAGGCTGCCGCCCGAGATCACCGCGATGGGTCTTGATCTCTTCGAGCCGATTGAGCGTGGGGTCATACCCATCGGCGCGGCCGCGAACAAAAAGCGAGCCGCATTCTCCAGTCAGGCTGATCTCGGTTTCGTACGAACTGCTGCGCCGACCCGTGACGAACTGGTGCCCTGCGATGCCCTCCTGGGCCGAGGGTGAAGGCGTGAACCGCAGGTCGAGGTCGCCGCGTTTGGCGGTGAATTCGCACAGGGCGCGAACGGCGACGGTGTACTGCATTGGCTGATCGTATTCGATTGACATTTCTTTCCCGCTATCCTTGACCGGATGCTTTGCGAAGACATCACCGAAGGCTGCGGTTTTTCACGGATCGAATCCATTCCCGGCGTAGCCGTTCACCTGCGTTACGCCAGCGAAGACAACTTCGTCGGACGCAACCTTTACGGCAACCTCGACTGCTGCTGGTTGCACGAGCTGGCCGCCAGGGGGCTGGCGCGTGCGGCTGCCCTGCTCGAAGCGCGCGCGCCAGGGCACCGGATTCTGGTGCTCGATGCCCTGCGCCCTCACCGCGTGCAGATCTTGCTATGGAATCACCTGGACGGCACCGACCTGCGCCAGTACGTCGCCGATCCCGCGCGCGGCTCCATCCATTCATTCGGCATGGCGCTCGATGCAACCATCCTCGATCCGGACGGACAGGAACTGGACATGGGCAGCGGTTTCGATGAAATGACGGCCCTTTCGCATCCACGCCTCGAAGCGCTGCACCTGGAAAGCGGTGCGCTGACGCCTGCACAAGTGCGCAACCGCGAACTGCTCAGGAGCGTGCTGCTCGGGGGCGGCTTCAGCGGGGTTGACAACGAGTGGTGGCACTTCGACATGCTCGACCGCCAGCACGTGCGCGCGAGCTTCACTCGCATTGAGTGAAGCAATGCCCCCACGATAGTCTGCGTCATTCGTTCACCCAACTCAGCCGGCCCCCTGTATGCCTACAGTCGCAGGTTCAGGAGACCCCAATCATGAGTTCCGATGCCCAGTGCCCCGTCGCCCACAAACCCAGGCCGACACAAAACAACGCACATTGGTGGCCCGACCAGCTGAACCTCGGCTTGTTGAACCAGCAGTCGGAACTCTCCGATCCGATGGTCGAAGACTTCGACTACAAGGCCGAATTCAAGTCGCTCGATCTCGATGCTGTCATCAGGGACCTGCACGCATTGATGACCGATTCGCAGGACTGGTGGCCCGCCGACTACGGTCATTACGGGCCGTTTTTCATTCGCATGGCATGGCACGCCGCGGGCACCTACCGGATCTTCGACGGACGAGGCGGCGCGCGTTCGGGTGAACAGCGCTTCGCCCCGTTGAATAGCTGGCCCGATAACGGCAACCTGGACAAGGCAAGGCGACTGCTCTGGCCCATCAAGCAGAAGTACGGGCGCAAGCTTTCCTGGGCCGACCTGATGATTCTTGCCGGCAATGTTGCACTCGAGTCGATGGGCTTCAAGACCTTTGGTTTTGGCGGCGGCCGCGAAGACATCTGGGAGCCGCAACCCATCGACTGGGGTCCGGAATCGACCTGGCTGGGTGACGAGCGCTACAGCGGCGAACGCGAACTCGCCCGGCCGCTGGCCGCCGTGCAGATGGGCCTGATTTATGTGAATCCCGAGGGCCCCAATGGGAAGCCCGATCCCGCCGCATCGGCGCGGGACATTCGCGACACCTTCGCTCGCATGGCGATGGACGACCAAGAGACGGTGGCGCTGGTCGCAGGGGGCCACACATTCGGTAAGTGCCATGGCGCCGGCGACGCGAAACACGTGGGTTCAGAGCCCGAAGGCTCCAACGTCGAGGAACTCGGCTTCGGCTGGAAGAACGCATTCGAGTCGGGCATGGGCGCTCATACCATTACCAGCGGTCTGGAAGGCGCATGGACTGCGACCCCGACCCAATGGAACATGGCTTACTTCGAGACGCTTTTCGGCTTTGAGTGGGAGTTGACCAAGAGCCCGGCCGGCGCGCATCAGTGGCGCCCCACGGGCGGTGCGGGTGCGAACGTGCCAGACGCGCACATCCCCGGCAAATTCCATCAGCCGATGATGACGACCGCTGACATGGCGCTGCGCGTGGACCCGATCTACGAAAAAATCTCGCGCCGCTTCCTAGAGAACCCGGCTGAATTCGCCGACGCATTCGCGCGCGCGTGGTTCAAGCTGACACATCGCGACATGGGGCCGAAGGTGCGATACCTGGGGCCCCTGGTCCCCGCGGACGACCTGATCTGGCAAGACCCAGTGCCCCCCGTTGATCACGTATTAATCGATGACGCGGACATCCGTGCCCTTAAAACCGAATTGCTGGCTTCGGGCTTGACCACGCAGCAACTGGTCAAGACAGCATGGGCTTCTGCCTCGACCTTTCGTGGAACCGACATGCGCGGTGGCGCCAATGGCGCGCGCATCCGGCTCGCGCCCCAGAACGAGTGGGCCGCCAATGACCCGGCAGAGCTTGCGCAGGTGCTGGGCACATTTGAAGCGGTGCAGCACAAGTTCAACGATGCGCATGGCCCGGGCGGCAAGAAGATATCGCTGGCCGACCTGATCGTTCTTGGTGGCTGCGCTGCCGTGGAAGATGCGGCGCGCAGAGGTGGACACGAGGTGACGGTGCCTTTCACGCCGGGACGCACTGATGCATCTCTTGACCAGACCGACGTGAACTCCTTTGAAGTGCTGGAGCCGGCAGCTGATGGCTTTCGCAATTACGCGCGCACCGACACCCAGGCCAAGGCTGCCGCCGCACTGATCGACAAGGCGAGCTTGCTGACCTTGAGCGCTCCGCAGATGACGGCGCTGCTTGGCGGAATGCGTGCACTGGGGGCGAATGCCGGCAACACCAGCCATGGTGTTTTCACCCTTCGCGCAGGAACCCTGTCACCGGATTTCTTCATCAACCTGCTTGACATGCGCACCGCATGGAAGCAGTCGGAGACGGCACCCGGCGTCTTCGAAGGGCGCGACCGGAAAACCGGCGAGCTGCGCTGGACCGCAACCATGGCCGATCTGGTCTTTGGCTCGAACGCGCAGTTGCGCGCGCTGTCAGAGGTGTACGCCGCCAATGATGGGCAAACGCACTTCGTCAACGATTTTGTGGCGGCCTGGGCCAAGGTGATGGATCTGGACCGGTTCGAGGTGAACTAGCGATCCGGGCAACGCGGCCAGTTGCAAACTGCACCCATCCCGCGCAAGATCTTCTGCACCGCAGAATCCACGCACACTGGCCCACGTCAATGTTGTTCCTCTGGCCCCAAAACTTGTGGCTGCTGCTTGCGCTGCCGCTGTTGCCCGTCGCGTACCTGTGGTTGCTGCGCCGCCGGGGCAAGACCGCCCTGCGTTACAGCACCCTGAACATTGTCAGCGCCGCCGCAGGAAAGGGGTGGCGACGACATATCCCGCCCGCGTTGCTGCTGGTTGCGCTCGCCGCCATGCTGCTGGCCGTCGCACGACCCATGGCGCGCATCCCATTGCCCTGGGCCCGCTCAACCATCATGCTGACGATGGATGTATCGCTGAGCATGCGCGTCACTGACATCAAGCCCACGCGACTCGTCGCTGCCCAGGAGGCGGCCCGGCAGTTCCTGCGCGGCCTGCCCAAGGATATTGAAGTCGGTCTAATCACCTTTGCCGGCAGCAGCCAGGTGGCGCAGGGCACCACGCTCGATCGCGAGGCGCTGGTCGCCGCGATCGACGGCTTCCAGATGCAGATGGGCACTGCCGTTGGCAATGCCATCGTGTTATCACTGGCCGAGATGTTTCCCGATCACGGCATCGATGTTGGTGAGATGACCTTCGGCAGCAAGCGCGGCGGTCGCAGCCTTGACGACAAGGACAAACCGCCGCCGAAAGAAATCACGCCTGTCGCACCGGGCTCGTACAAATCGGGCGCGATCATCCTGCTGAGCGACGGACGGCGCACGACGGGAATCGATACGCTCGCCGCTGCAAAAATGGCGGCTGATCGGGGTGTGCGTATCTACGTCGTGGGTTTGGGCGTCGTCGATGGCGAAGCGTCGTCGGTCGAAGGCATGCCGATCTACCTGAAGCTGGACGAGCCGACGCTGCGCGAGGTCGCGCGCATGACCGGCGGCGAATACCACCACGCGGGCACCGCCGAAAAACTGGTCCATGTTTACGAGAACCTGGGCTCTCGCCTGCAGGTCGTCACGCGTGAAACCGAACTCTCGGGATTGTTCGCGCTGGCCAGTGCGCTGCTGATGTTGACGGCAGGACTGCTCTCACTGCTGTGGTTCCGCCGGATCGTGTGAACGCACGCCCGGTAGAGTCAATCGGGCACGAAGCGTTCGGTAAAGCGGGCCGCATCTGCTTCGAATTCAAAGGTCACCAGTTGCCCGTTCTTGCGATCGGCCAGCCGGTGCGCAGCGAAAAGGCTCCACCGCCCCTTGGGGTGATAGCTCGGGGGGTCGATCAGCGCGTAGGGATGCGGCACAAATACTTCGTGTGCGAAGATTTCCCGGTCGCGGTTGCGCGGTGACGGAAAGAGTTTGTAGATGCCGGTGTTGATGGTTTGTTCGGGCATGGGGGGACTTTAGGCGATGCGCGGCGCGCACCATGACGCCGTCAGCAAAGTCGCCACCAGCCAGCCGGCATCGCCCTCAGAATGGGCTATGGCAAAACGAAGCAGCAGCCTCACATGGGCTCGCACCTGGCAGCGCAGCTTCGCCGCGATCACTCGGCAGTCGGTGAAAGCAGCGACGCCCGTTGCGAAGCGTGCCTTGCGAGCCGAAGTCAGGAAGCTCACCCCTCCCCCTGGCGACGGCGGCGCCTGGATTGCGGGCCTGGCGATGGGAAGCGTGGGCGCGCGACGTTATCGGCTCTACCGCCCTGCCGGCATTGGCTTCGGCGAGCGGCTCGCGCTGCTGGTCATGCTTCACGGCTGCGGCCAGGATGCGAAAGCTTTCGCACAGTGCACGCGGATGAACCGGATCGCCGACCGCGAGAGGTTCATGGTACTTTATCCCGAACAGGATCGCATGGCCAATCCGCAGGGGTGCTGGAACTGGTTCGACACCCGTTCTGGCCGTGCCTACGGCGAAGCCGAACTCGTCATGAAGATGGTCGATCAGGTCTGCCTGCTATACCACGCGGACCGGGGCCGGGTGGCGGCTGCGGGACTTTCCGCCGGAGCGAGCATGGCCGCCCTGCTGGCGACCCGCTATCCCGCGCGTTTCAAGGCGGTCGTCATGCATTCGGGTGTTCCCCCCGGCGCCGCGCACTCCCCGCTGTCGGCTGTCGGTGCCATGCGCGGCTATCGCCCGGCAAAGGTGGGCCTCTCGCCGGCGCAGGCGTTGAATTCGTGGCCGCCTCTGATGGTCATTCATGGCGTGCTCGACAACGTCGTCTCACTGAACAACGGCAAGGCGGCGGTCCAGGCGTGGGCGAATGGTTCGGGCGCCACGGCAAAAGCGAGCCGTGCCGTGCAACGGGGCAAGCGTTACCCCGCCAGGATTACCGACTACAAGCTCGGGAGCAGCACCCTGGCAACCCTGGTGGAGATCGACTCGCTGGGCCATGCCTGGAGCGGCGGTGCAGCGAGCCACTCGCACACGGATGGCAGCGGCCCCGATGCGTCGCGCATGTTGTGGGCGTTCGTTGCGAAGCAGTTCGCATTGACTTGAGCGGCGCAGCGGAGGGCTTCGCGAAAGGGACCCGGTGAACAATCAAATCCCAGACTGCTGAAGCCCCGGGTTCATCCGCCCGCGGGGTATCAGCTCGGCAATCGATCTCCTCCACGCCCACGGCTATCATGCTGCCCGGTCATGCGGGGCGGCGGTTCGGGACCCATACGCAATTCAGGGAGAATGCGTGAATGCCTCATTTCTTCATTCCTCTGGCCATCTCCATGGCATTCGCCGGCTGCGCCATTGCGCAGACCGCTCCCGTCACCAGCGCAAGCGGCCTTGTCTATCAATCGCTCAAGGATGGCGCAGGCACTTCGCCCGCCGCCACCGATACGGTCAGCGTGCATTACCGGGGCACTACGCTCGACGGCAAGGAGTTCGACAGCTCCTACAAACGCGGACAGCCCGCCGAGTTCGTCCTGAGCCGTGTCATCAAATGCTGGACCGAAGGCGTTCAGATGATGAAGCCGGGCGGCAAGGCCAAGCTGACCTGCCCACCCGCCATCGCCTACGGTGAGCGCGGAGCGGGCGGCGGGGTCATTCCGCCGAATGCGACCCTGAACTTTGAAGTCGAGCTGCTCTCGGTCAAGAAGTAGAGCCACGCCAACTGAAGGAGATCCCGCATGGGCGCGCAATGGAAAGCAAAGGGCAAGGCGCAGGCGGCGGACGCCCGCGGCAAGCTCTTCGGCCGTCTGGCCAAGGACATCATGGTGGCTGCCCGCAACGGAGCCGACCCCGCATCGAATTCGCGCCTGCGCCTGGTCGTCGAGCAGGCGCGCAAGGTTTCAATGCCCAAGGAGACGCTGGATCGTGCCATCAAGAAGGGGGCGGGCCTGACAGGCGAGGTGATCCACTATGAGCGCGTGATCTACGAGGGTTTTGCACCCCATCAGGTGCCGGTCATGGTCGAGTGCCTCACCGACAACCTCAACCGGACGGCCCCGGAGATGCGTGTGCTGTTTCGCAAGGGCCAGCTTGGAACCTCGGGTTCGGTTTCGTGGGATTTCGATCATGTCGGCATGATCGAAGCCGAGGCCGCAGCGGCTGGCGCGGACGCGGAAGTCGCGGCCATTGAAGCCGGCGCGCAGGACTTTGAAGCAGCCGGTGAAGATGGCGTGACCACCTTCATTACAGACGCAACGGACCTCGATGTGGTGAGTCGCGCCCTCCCCGCCCATTGTTTCACCGTGCTTTCGGCCAAGCTCGGCTACAAGCCAAAAAACCCGGTCGATCCGGCGAGCCTGGGGTCTGAGAAGCTGGAAGAAGTAGAGGCCTTCCTCGCCGCCATCGACTCTAATGACGATGTGCAAAACGTCTATGTAGGGCTCGCGGGCTGACATGGGTCTGAGAGAGCCCAGCGATGCGCTGCGCAAAGCCCAGCTGGACCTTGAGGCTTAGAAGCGCCGGCGCGTCGGGCTGAGGCGAGCCCAGAAAACGAGACGATCGAAAAGCCCACCCATGTGTTCCTAGCGAGCGAGAGAAATCGGACCGAAAGAAATGTCGGACTGCGCAGCAATCCACGCCACGGCTGCCCAGGCGGCCGCATTTTGCGACATGTCCCCCGGATTCACCTTGTCGATCGTGTCGGCGACGGTGTGGTGGACATCGAAGTAGTTTGTACCGTCCTGGGTCAGATCGATCGCAGGCCATCCGTTGGTTCGCATCAAAACGGCGGCATCGGGCGCGGGCGATCCATCATTGCCCTGCGCTGCGATGCCCAGCGGCCGCAACAGATCGGCCATGGCGGTGATGGCCGGTAGCGCCTCCTCGCGTACACGGCTGCGAATCCGCCAGCTGCGCCCTGAGCCGAAATCGCTTTCTCCAACGAGCTGGTGCGGCACGTCCCGGTACCGGGCAGCGTAGGCCCGCGCCCCGTCGAAACCATTTTCCTCATTGGCAAAAAGCACCACGCGAATCGTACGCCGGGGTTTGCGCCTGCCGTCGAGGATCACCTTGGCGGCGGCGGTGACGATCCCCACGCCCGCTGCGTCGTCCTGCGCGCCCGGGGTGATGTCCCATGAATCGAGGTGTGCACCAATCAGGACAATCTCGCTGGCCAGATCGGTACCCGGAATCTCGGCAATCACGTTATTGGAAATAGCCTGGATCTGCGCGGTGCGGGCCATGAGAAGGCGCATGCGAAGCGGCTCAGGCTTTACCGCCTCCCCGGCAATCCAGTCGGCGTCGGGCACCGACACGGCGACAGCCGGAATCGAGGCAACCTGCGGATCGTAGCGCAGCGCGCCGGTGTGGGCGATGCGATCGGCGTCCGTCCCCAGTGAACGAATGGCAACCGCGATGGCGCCGCGCCTGCTCGCTTCTACAGCGCCACTGATGCGCGAAAGAATGCCGCGCGAATACCCGCTACCATCGCGCGTCCGGGTAATTTTTTCATCAATGAAAACGATGCGTCCGCGTGCCCTGTCGCTGGCGTCATTGCGAAGCGACATGAAGTCCGCGTAATAGGCGACTTCAGCTTCGATGCCAGCGTCGGGCGTGCCCACGGTGTTACCCAATGCAGCGACGACGAGTTCCCTTCCGGAGGGGCCTGGTATGGTTGCACGGGTGGCACCGCGTTGCCACACCACCAGCGGAACCGGCTCGGCGCGCACGTTTGAAAATCCGAGCCGGGTCAGGTTCGTGACTGCCCATTGGACAGCCCTGGCGTCACCCGGCGTGCCCGCTGCACGGGGTCCCACCTCGTTGACAAGCGATGCCATCAGGTCAAATGGCAATCGCATGGCAAGTGCCGTATCGCGCAGCGACGCTGCATGGGTGAGATCGGATCCGTCAATCACAATTGCTGTCGATTGTGCGCGGGTTTGGGACGACAGGCCCGAGGTTGCCAACGCCACAAATGCGTTGACCAGCAGCGCACGGCGCGGTTGCGATACTTTTTCCATCGGCAGCATTTTGCATAATCCGCGCCTGATGACGAAGAACTACTGGTTGATGAAGTCGGAACCCGAAGAGGTGTCCGTGGACGACGCGATCGCAGCACCGCAGTCCACCGTCGCCTGGACCGGCGTACGAAACTACCAGGCGCGCAACTTCATGCGCGATCAGATGCGCGTGGACGACGGCGTGCTTTTCTATCACTCCAGCTGTGCGCAGCCCGGCATCGTCGGCATCGCCAGGGTGGCCTCCGCGCCCTACCCCGATCCCACGCAGTTCGACCCGAAATCGCCCTATTACGACGCTGCGTCCAGGCGTGACGACCCACGCTGGCTCCTGGTAAATGTGCAAGTGACGAGAAAGACGCGCAACCTCACGTTGCCCGAACTGCGCGAGACAACCGGGCTCGAAGAACTAATTGTGTTGAAGAAGGGAAACCGGCTGTCCATCACGCCTGTAGATGCCAGGCATTGGCGTCAGATCATCAAGCTGCTGGAGTGATTGCATTTTTCGCGCAGGCACTGGAACGAAGTCCTGTCCCGCGTTACTCAGTCTGAGCCCGTGCGCCTTCTGCACCGGTTTCCAAAAAAAGGGACAGCTCAATGACTTCCGAGCAATACAAGATGCTATTGCAGGACCTGGCCTGCGTAGCCGGATTGGCCGATGCGTCTGCGCTGCTGGAGAACGGGCGCATGAAGGTCGGCGATCTCGACTGCGTGCTTGAACACTCGCCGGCCTACGATGAAAAGCTCCTGCAGGTTCGCATGCGCCTGGGCACCATGCCCCGGAACACCTCGGAGCTCACCCGCGCCATCCTCGAAGCAAACTATGTGAGCGGATATGGGGGCGAATGCGTGTTCAGCCTTTACCCCAAGTCCGATGACGTGGTCATCACCATGAAAGTGCGGCTCCAGGATTCGCTGACCGCCCAGGAACTCTGGCAGTGCATCACTGACGTCGCCCAGCATGGCAGCCAGATGTGGGAAGGCATCGTCAACATCGCTGTGGCCCCGGATGCTGAGGGGCCAGCTGACATGCGTCATGAATTGCGCCTGGCGCCCTGAGACGGACCCATTTCAATGAACTCTGAACAGTATCACGCGCTCCTGCAAGACCTGGCGCGCCGCGCCAACATGGCAGACCCCTCTGGCCTGGTTGAGCATGGCCGGGTCAGGATCGGCGAGCTCGATGCGGTTCTGGAACACGCGCCCGCCTATGACCCCACGCTATTGCAGGTCCGATTGAGGTTGGGCGCCCTTCCGCAACAAGGCGATGACCTTGTCCGCGCCGTGCTCGAGGCCAACTACACCAGCGGGTACGGAGGCGAGTGCGTTTTCAGTCTCTATCCTGCAACGGATGACGTCATCATCACGATGCGGGTTCGCCTGCAAGAGGCGATGACGGGCCAGGAACTCTGGCAAGGTATTTCGGACGTGGCGCGCCATGCCAGCGATATCTGGGACGGCATCGCGACGGCTGCGCAGACGGCGCCCACCGAGATGCCGCACGGACTTCGCATGGGACCCGGCCTGATGGCCTGAGTCCTGCGCTTATTCGCCGGTCGATACCTCTTCCGGCTCCGGCTTTGCCTTGCCTTCTTTCTTGGGCAGCGGCTGGATGTCGAGCTTCACTTCTGAAGTATCGACGCCCTTCTCGTCCTTCTTTTCCTCGATGTCCACCGTGAGGCGGCCACCGTCGGTCAAGCGGCCGAACAGCAGTTCGTCGGCCAGCGCACGCCGGATCGTGTCCTGGATCAGGCGCTGCATCGGTCGGGCGCCCATGAGCGGATCAAACCCCTTCTTGGCCAGGTACTTGCGCAGCGCATCGGTGAATGTGACTTCGACCTTCTTTTCGGACAGCTGCTGCTCCAGCACCAGCAGGAACTTGTCGACAACGCGCAGGATGACCTGCTCGTCCAGGGCCTTGAAGCTCACGATCGCATCGAGACGATTGCGGAACTCGGGCGTGAACAGGCGCTTGATGTCGGCCATCTCGTCGCCCTGCTCGCGCGAATTCGTAAAGCCCATCGTCGTCTTGTTGAGAGACTCTGCGCCCGCATTGGTCGTCATCACGATGATGACGTTGCGAAAATCGGCCTTGCGTCCGTTGTTGTCGGTCAGCGTACCGTGGTCCATCACCTGCAACAGGACGTTGAAGATGTCGGGGTGCGCCTTCTCGATTTCGTCGAGTAGAAGCACGCTGTGCGGCTTCTTCGTGATGGCCTCTGTCAGCAGGCCACCCTGATCGAAACCCACATAGCCCGGGGGCGCACCGATCAGGCGCGACACCGCGTGCCGCTCCATGTACTCGGACATGTCGAAGCGGATCAACTCAATGCCCATGATGTAGGCCAGCTGCTTGGCCGCTTCGGTCTTGCCGACGCCGGTAGGGCCGGAAAAGAGGAACGAGCCGATCGGCTTGTCGCCCTTGCCCAGACCCGAGCGCGCCATCTTGACAGAGCTCGCCAGCACCTCCAGCGCCTTGTCCTGGCCGAAGACCACGCTCTTGAGATCGCGCTCGATGGTCTGCAGCTTGCTGCGATCGTCGTTGGAGACATTCGCGGGGGGGATGCGGGCAATCTTGGCCACGATCTCTTCGACCTCGGTCTTGGAAATCGTTTTCTTGCGCTTGCTCACCGGCAGGATTCGCTGCGCAGCGCCAGCCTCGTCGATCACATCGATCGCCTTGTCGGGCAGGTGCCGGTCGTTGATGTACTTGGCCGACAGCTCTGCCGCTGCCTGCAGAGCGCCTGCAGCGTATTTCACGCTGTGGTGCTCCTCGAAGCGCGACTTCAGTCCCTTGAGAATCTCGACAGTTTCCTGAACGCTCGGCTCGACCACATCGACCTTCTGGAAACGACGCGAAAGGGCGGCGTCTTTCTCGAAGATGCCGCGGTACTCGGTGAACGTTGTCGCGCCGATGCACTTGAGCGCACCCGAGCTGAGTGCAGGCTTGAGCAGGTTGGATGCATCCAGCGTGCCGCCCGAAGCGGCGCCCGCGCCGATGAGCGTGTGGATTTCGTCGATAAACAGGATCGCGTTGGGCTTGTCCTTGAGCGACTTGAGCACGCCCTTGAGGCGCTGCTCGAAGTCGCCGCGGTACTTGGTGCCCGCAAGCAGGGCACCCATGTCCAGCGAATACACATTGGATTCGGCCAGGATATCCGGCACTTCCTTTTGCGTGATGCGCCAGGCCAGGCCCTCGGCGATCGCGGTCTTGCCCACGCCCGCTTCGCCCACCAGCAGCGGATTGTTCTTGCGGCGACGGCACAGGATCTGGATCACGCGCTCGACTTCGTATTCACGGCCGATCAGCGGATCGATCTTGCCGTCCTTGGCGGCCTGGTTGAGGTTCTGCGTGAACTGCTCGAGCGGCGAGGCCTTTTCGTTCTTCTCGCCACCCTCTTCGTTTTCGCTCGGCGCGGCCTCGCCGCCCTTGGTGGGCTCTGGCGGGTCGCTCTTCTTGATGCCGTGCGCGATGAAGTTCACGACGTCCAGGCGTGTCACACCCTGCTGGTGCAGGTAGTAGACAGCGTGCGAGTCCTTCTCGCCAAAAATAGCGACAAGCACATTGGCGCCGGTCACTTCCTTCTTGCCATTGCCAGTGCTTTGCACGTGCATGATGGCGCGCTGGATCACGCGCTGGAACCCCAGCGTCGGCTGGGTATCGACGTCGTCGGCACCCGCTACCTGAGGCGTGTTGTCCTTGATGAAGTTCGACAGCGACTTTCTCAGGTCGTCGATGTTCGCCGAGCATGCCCGGAGCACTTCCGCCGCGCTGGGGTTGTCCAGCAGGGCGAGCAGCAGGTGTTCCACGGTGATGAACTCGTGGCGCTGCTGACGCGCCTCCACAAATGCCATGTGGAGGCTGACTTCCAATTCCTGGGCAATCATGAAATTTCCTTTGCCTTTGACTTAACTAACACCGTTGCAGACTACTTTAAATCGGTTCGAGTCGCCGTTATTCAACCGGTTCACTCACACATTGCAAAGGATGACCCGCCTGACGGGCGGCTTCCTGAACCTGGTCCACCTTGGTGGCGGCAACATCACGGGAATAAATCCCGCAAATCGCCTTTCCGTCGAGATGGATCTTCAGCATGATTTGCGTGGCCGTCTCTCTGTCCTTGTTGAAAAATTCCTGGATGACCACCACGACGAACTCCATCGGGGTGTAGTCGTCGTTGAGCATGACGACTTGATACATCTGGGGAGGTTTTGTTTTCTGGGTGCGCCGCTCGAGTACGACCGACCCGCCTTCGTCAGCCGGTTTGCGCGTCTTGGGCGCAACCGGTGGGGGCGTGGGGGGTTTGGTTGCCATGAATTTCATTCTATCGACCGCGCTTTGCCGCCGCTGCCCTCAGGTGAATTGGTGGTGGATTCGTCACATTCAAGCTACATCGTGCTCCAAAGTATTCTGCGGCCTGCGGCGACCATACAAATCGCTGTGGCAGGAGCTGTTTTTTGACAAATCCCACCGAAAAACTTCTGTTAGTGAAAAAGTTGACAGACTGGTCCGGTTTCCCGGACACTTCGCCCAAGGATTTGGGAAATTTCGGGAAGAAAAAAATGGCGACAGGCACAGTCAAATGGTTCAATGACGCGAAGGGTTTTGGATTCATCGAACCCGATGGAGGAGGCGCAGATGTATTCGCGCATTTCTCAGCCATTGCGATGGAAGGTTTCAAGACCCTCAAGCAGGGTTCGCGCGTCACGTTCGAAGTCACTGACGGCCCCAAGGGGCAGCTGGCGCAAAATATCCTGGCAGAGCCCGGCCAGGACACACCCCAGCCCATCCAGACCCAGGAACGACAGCGTCACTCCAAGGTCCGTGCACCCCAGTTCCACGCCACAGGGCATGGTCATGGTGACACATTGACCAAATAGTCGAGCGCCCTGCGCTATAAGGTCTGTTTCCAGACCGAAGGCCCCCTATGCGCATTCTGATGACCGGTGCCACGGGGCTGATTGGCCGTGAACTGGGAAAGGCGCTTGCGGCCCGCGGGGACAGCCTTGTATGCCTCGTTCGCGACGTCCCTGCAGCGCGTCGGCGGCTACCCTTTCCTGCCATTCTCCATCCCTGGGACCATACCCGTCCCGTGCCCGCCCACGCGCTTGAGGGCGTTGAAGCGGTGGTGAACCTGGCCGGTGAGCCGGTGGCCGACAAACGCTGGACAAGCGCCCAGAAGCAGCTGATCCGCGATTCACGCGTTCTAGGCACGCAACAACTGGTAGGCGCGGTGTTGGAACATGGTCATGGCGTGGCCGCATTCGTGCAAGGCTCGGCCATCGGCTATTACGGCGAGCGCGGCGACGATCAGCTCACAGCCTCCAGCGCAAAGGGACGCGGGTTTGCTGCGGATTTCGTGCAACTCTGGGAAGCCGCGCTTGAACCGCTCACCACCCAGCGGCCCCGGGTTCGCGTCCCAATCATCCGTACGGGCGTGGTGCTCGCGCGCGAGGGAGGCGCCCTGGCCAAAATGCTGCCGATGTTCCGGCTGTCAATGGCGGGGCAGCTCAGCTCTGGCCGGCAGTGGATGAGCTGGATCCACCTGCAGGATATCGTTGGGCTTCTGGTGCACGCACTGGACAAAGCCCCATCGGGCATCCTGGAGGGAGTGGCGCCCCATCCGGCGACCAACCGTCAATTCACGAAGGCACTCTGCCAGTCGCTGGATGTCATGCAGAACCTGCCCTTGCCCAGACCCGCGATCTCCGTGCTGTTCGGCGAGCGGGCATCCATCGTGATCGGCAGTACGCGCGTGCAGCCGCACGCGACGCTTGCGTCGGGCTTCGCTTTTCGATTCGAAACGGTCGAGCAGGCACTCGAAGACTTGCTTGCACCACTGCGCGGTGCTGTCCACCTGAGGGTCTGGGAGCAGTGGATCGCGTGCACCGGCGAAGATCTCTGGCCGTTCTTTTGTGACGCGAACAAACTTGAAGCGATGACTCCGGCTTTTCTGGCCGCGAGGGTTCAGGGCATGTCAACGCCGGTTATCGGCAAAGGAACGCTGATCGACTACCAGCTCAGGCTCCACGGCATCCCTGTCAAATGGCAGGCTCGCATCGAAGACTGGGACCGGCCGCGACGGTTCGTCGATGTCCAGGTCAAGGGTCCTTTTGCGCTGTGGCACCACACGCACGATTTCATCCCGATGGGAGGCGGCACGCTGATGCGCAATACAGTCAGATACCGCTTGCCCGGCAAATGGCCTGGCGCTGTGGCTGGCAGCGCCAGGGTAGCCGGCGATCTCGATCGCATTTTTGGACACCGCTCGCAAATCATCGAGGAGCGCTTCGGGCTTCCATAAAACAGGAAACCCCGTTCGACCGGAGCCGCCACGGGGTTCTTGAATAACCAGACGCGTCTTGAGCGTCCACTCCTGTGTTTACATGTTCTCGATCATCACCTGGCCGAAGCCGGAGCAGCTGACCTGCGTGGCGCCGTCCATCAGGCGGGCGAAGTCGTAAGTCACTTTCTTGGACAGGATGGACTTTTCCATCGAACTGATGATGAGGTCTGCAGCTTCAGTCCAGCCCATGTGGCGCAGCATCATCTCGGCCGAGAGGATCTCGGAGCCCGGATTGACGTAATCCTTGCCCGCGTACTTGGGTGCCGTGCCATGGGTGGCTTCAAACATCGCAACGGTATCGGACAGGTTCGCGCCCGGCGCGATGCCGATGCCGCCGACCTGCGCGGCCAGAGCGTCGGACACATAGTCGCCATTGAGATTCAGCGTGGCAATCACGCTGTACTCTGCGGGACGCAACAGGATCTGCTGCAGGAACGCATCGGCGATGCTGTCCTTGATGGTGATGTCCTTGCCCGTCTTCGGGTTCTTGAACTTCATCCATGGGCCGCCGTCGATTTCGACCGCGCCGAATTCCTTCTTGGCCAGCGCGTAAGCCCAATCACGGAAGCCACCTTCGGTGAACTTCATGATGTTGCCCTTGTGCACGATGGTCACGCTGGGCTTGTCGTTGTCGATGGCGTACTGGATCGCCTTGCGCACCAGGCGCTCGGTGCCTTCGCTGGAAACAGGCTTGATGCCGATGCCCGAGGTGTTCGGGAAGCGGATCTTCTTGACGCCCATTTCGTCCTGCAGGAACTTGATCAGCTTCTTGGCCTTGTCGCTTTCGGCTTCGAACTCGATGCCGGCGTAGATGTCTTCGGAGTTCTCGCGGAAGATCACCATATGGGTCTTGTGCGGCTCCTTGACCGGCGAAGGCACGCCGTCGAAATACTGGATGGGGCGCAGGCAGACGTAGAGGTCCAGTTCCTGGCGCAGGGCGACGTTCAGGGAACGGATGCCACCGCCGACGGGCGTCGTGAGAGGACCCTTGATCGACACCACATAGTCGCGCACGGCAGCCAGCGTCTCCTCAGGCAGCCACACATCGGGGCCGTAGACCTGCGTCGACTTTTCGCCGGCGTAGACCTCCATCCAGTGGATCTTCTTCTTGCCGCCGTAAGCCTTTGCCACGGCCGCATCGACGACCTTGAGCATGACGGGGGTGATATCCAGGCCGGTGCCGTCGCCCTCGATGAAGGGAATGATCGGCTGATCGGGAACATTCAACGACGTGTCGGCGTTGACGGTAATCTTCTGGCCTTCGGCAGGGACCTTGATGTGCTGGTACATGGGGGAACGTCTCCGGGGGGTGTAACTACTTATGCGGCCTTGCCGCCATGCGGGGAAAACCCTCGAATTCTAGCCTTGAAACTGTCCTGTAACTTTCAATCGGGACGGTGGTGTCAACCGATGGGCTGCATGCCGCGTTGCCGAGTGTGCAGCCTGCTTCAGGCAGCAACATCAAAAGTCAGTCACATAGGATTACCCATGAACAAGCTCCTCGCTACCCTGGTCGCCACCCTCTTCGCAACCGCAACCTTTGCTGCTTCGCACGCTGGCGCCCCCATGGCAGCTGCATCCGGCAAGGCAGCCGCTCCGACGGCAGCTGCTTCGGCTGCTGTCAAGGCAGAAGTCAAGGCCGACAAGAAGGAAATGAAGGCCGAAGCCAAGGCCGAGAAGAAGGAAGCCAAGGCAGACGCCAAGGCAGAAAAGAAGGAAGCCAAGGCTGTCGAGAAGTCCGAGAAGGCCGCCGCCGAAGCCAAGAAAGACAAGGCCGTAGCCGCCGCTGAAGCCAAGAAGGACACCAAGGAAGCCAAGGCTGAAGCCAAGAAGGAAGCAGCCAAGAAGTAATTCTTCAGGCTCACGATGAAACGCCCGCTCGCTGCGGGCGTTTTTACGTCTGAGTCAGAATGCAAGCCATGATCAAAGCCCTGTCTTTTTCAATCGCGATGGCCGTTGCCGTTGTCACGGCCCCTGCCCTGGCGCAGGACGCGCCGCAAATGAATTTGCCGCGAATCAAACTTTCGGCCGGCATGCATCAGATCGAAGCCCAGGTGGCGCAAACCAGTGAGCAGCGCCAGACCGGCCTCATGCACCGCAGGGAAATGCCCCAGCACGAAGGGATGCTTTTCATTTTTGAGCAGCCCACGCAGCAGTGTTTCTGGATGAAGAACACCTTGTTGCCTTTGGCAATTGCGTTCGTGGCCGACGACGGCACGATTGTGAACATCGACGAGATGAAACCGCAGACGCTCGACTCGCACTGCTCCACCAGGCCCGTGCGCTACGTGCTTGAAATGAATACAGGATGGTTTGGGAAAAAGGGGATCAAGGCCGGCGCCAAACTGACCGGCGAGCCTTTCAGGAAATAGGCGGCGCAGCGGCCGCCTTCCATCAACGACGGGTCAGCCGAAGTTTTTCTGCGCAAAGTCCCAGTTCACCAGCTTGTCGAGGAAGGTCTCGACGAACTTCGGACGCATGTTGCGGTAATCGATGTAATAGGCGTGCTCCCACACGTCAACCGTCATCAGCGCCTTGTCTGCCGTGGTGAGCGGCGTTCCCGCGGCGCCGGTGTTCACGATATCGACACTGCCGTCGGGCTTTTTCACCAGCCAGGTCCAGCCTGAACCGAAGTTGCCGACCGCCGATTTCACGAACGCCTCGCGAAACGCGGCGTAGCTTCCCCACTTGCTGTTGATTGCATCAGCCAGCGCACCGGTCGGCTCGCCACCGCCAGCGGGCTTCATGCAGTTCCAGAAGAAGGTGTGATTCCAGATCTGGGCGGAATTGTTGTAGATGCCTCCAGAGGATTTCTTGATGATCTCCTCGAGCGTCATGTTCTCGAATTCGGTGCCCTTTTGAAGGTTGTTGAGGTTGACCACGTAGGCGTTGTGGTGCTTGCCGTGGTGATACTCCAGCGTCTCCTGCGAATAGTGCGGTGCGAGCGAGTCGATGGGGTACGGCAGTGGGGGTAGGGTGTGTTCCATGGCTTCTCGGTTTCCTCTTGAGGTTATGGGCTGACTTGCAGCCGATGATTCTATGAACTAAATCAGGCGACTGGCGTGACAGTGACAGGTATCTGCCCATCGGCAAGGGTTGCAACCAGTTTCTGGCCCGGGCCGGCCTGCCGTACGCTGGTCAATGGGCTGCCGGTCTCATCTGTCAAAAGCGCATAGCCGCGCTGCAGCACCAGCTGCGGATCCATCAGTTCCATCCGTAGCTGCGAGCGATCGAGTGCCTGGTGCTCCCGCTGCAGGCGTGAACGCACGGCGTAACCCAGCCGCTGCGCCACGCCGCCCAGCCTCAGCTGCTGAGTGGCGATGCGCCCCAGCGGACGTCCCAGCCTCGCCGCCGCCCGGTCGGTGCGCTGCGCAGTGACATCGAGGCGGCGGTGGACAGCGCCGGTCAGGCCGCGAGCCGTCACTTGCAACTCGTCCATCCAGGCATCGCGGGATCGCGCCGCCAGTTCGGCCGCTGCGGTCGGCGTCGGTGCGCGCACGTCGGCGCAGAAGTCCGCGATGGTGAAATCGGTTTCATGCCCGACGCCGCACACCACGGGGACGGGGCTTTCAACGATCACCCGCGCCAGCTGCTCATCGTTGAATGACCACAGGTCTTCGATCGAGCCGCCGCCGCGCACCAGCAGGATCACATCAATCTGGCCGCGCTCGGCCATCGCGTAGAGCGCGCGCAACGCCACGACGAGTTCGCCGGCCGATTGCGCGCCCTGCACCGCCGCGGGCGCGAGCACCACCGGTACATGGGGCGCACGCCGACGAAGCGCCGTAACCACGTCGTGCAGGGCGGCGGCGCCGGTAGAAGTGACAAGTCCAATGCCACGGGGCATCAAGGGCAAATCCCGCTTGCGCGCGGAATCGAACAGGCCCTGATCCTGCAGCCGCGCTTTCAGTTGCAGGAACTGCTCATACAGCGCGCCCTGCCCCGCCCGCGAGAGGCTTTCGACAATCAATTGCAGGTCACCGCGCGGCTGGTAAACGTCGAGCCGGCCGAACACCTCGACCTGATCGCCATCGCGCGGAACGAAATTCAACATCGAGGCGTTACGGCGAAACATGGCGCACCGGATCTGCCCCTGCCCGTCCTTGATCGAAAAGTAGAAATGCCCGCTGGATGGGCGCGAGAAGCCCGAAATCTCCCCGCGCACCGCGACGGGGTTGAATCGCGCCTCCAGAGCATCAGCAATGGCGCGGCAAAGCGCCCCCACCTGCCAGATTCGCGGCGTCAATCCTGAAGACAGCGCGTTTCCAGTCAGCATCGCTGCGGTTTCGAGAGTAAAGCGGGGTTGCAGTTAGTCCACAGAACGCATTTGTCTTCACCCCATACGCGGGTTTCCCCGCGAAACGCTGACTCTTCCGAGCAAGTTACTGATTTCATTGACTATTTTCCTGCTCAATTTGTCATCGTTTTGTCATGATGCAGTATTGGCGCGGCCTCGCGGTCAAGGGGGTCCACTTCTCAACAAAGTTATCCACAACTTCTGTGGGTCAGCTCCTACGCGGGGCCGGTGATTTCCTACAGGAGCGGGCAGGTACACGATAATCGCCCGCACAACAAAGTAGTTGCTACCCGGAGCCCTCTTTTGCTTTCGATCATACAAGCCGCTGGTTGGCCAATCTGGCCCCTGATCGCATGTTCAATCCTTGCGCTTGCGCTCGTGATAGAGCGTTTCATCAGCCTCAAGACGGCCAAGGTCGTGCCGCCGAAATTGCTTGAGGAGGCGCTTGCCGTTTCTCGCAACGGCGTGCCCGCCCCCGACGTGGTGACGCAACTCGCGCAGCACTCGGCCATGGGGGAGGTACTGGCCAGCGGCTTTCGCGCCATCAACGCGGACCCACGCTGCACCGAAGCAGACCTTCGAGCCTCCATGGAGAACACGGGCCGCGAAGTTGCCCACCGGCTCGAGCGCTACCTGAGTGCGCTTGCGACCATCGCTTCTGCCGCTCCCCTGCTCGGCCTGCTCGGCACGGTGATCGGCATGATCGAGATCTTCGGCTCGCAGTCGCCGACCGGAGGCACCACCGGGGGCAATCCGGCGCAGCTCGCGCACGGCATATCGATTGCGCTGTACAACACGGCCTTCGGCCTGATCGTGGCTATTCCGGCCCTGATCTTCTGGCGCTACTTTCGCGTGCGTGTCGATGGGTACCTGCTGACGCTGGAGCTGGCTGCCGAACGGTTCGTGCGGCACCTCAACAGCATTCGCGGTCGCTGAGGCGGGCTGAGATGAACTTCCAGCCACGCAAGAGGGAAGAGCCTGAGATCAACCTGATCCCTTTCATCGACGTGCTGCTCGTCGTGCTGATTTTCCTGATGCTGTCCACGACTTACAGCAAGTTCACCGAATTGCAGCTGCGACTGCCGGTTGCCGACAGCGACGCGCAGCGCGACTATCCCCGCGAGGTGATCGTGTCGGTGTCCAATGACGGGCGTTACTCGGTCAAGGGCACGCCTGTCATCGGGCGCGATGTCGCCGCCCTCGCCCAGGCGCTTACCGAAGGTGCGAAGGCGGGCAAGGACAGCGTTGTCATCATCACCGCCGACGCTGCGGCACCCCACCAGTCGGTCATCACCGTGATGGAGGCCGCGCGACGCATCGGGCTCAACCAGATCACGTTCGCCACCCAGTCCTCGGCCCAGGCGGCCGCGACGCGCTGACGATGAGGCTGACGCTGCAGCGCGCATGGCTGCGGCGCGGTGCGCTCGCCCGCCTTCTCTGGCCGCTGTCGATCCTATTCGGCGCGCTTTCAGCATTGCGGCGTCTGGCCTTCGGTGCAGGGCTGTTCAAGCGCAACCAGGTTCCGGTGCCCGTGGTCGTGGTGGGCAATGTAGTGGCGGGTGGATCGGGCAAAACGCCGGTCGTCATCGCCATCGTCAAGCATCTGCAATCGCGCGGGATACGCGCGGGCATCGTCTCGCGGGGCTACGGTCGCGCCACCAGCGATTGCCGCGCAGTGCACGCCACCAGCGATGCCCGCGACGTGGGCGATGAGCCGCTTCTGATCATGCGGGCGTGCGGCGCCCCGGTGTATGTCGCAGCTTCGCGTGCCAACGCCGCGCAGGCGCTGCTCGCAGCCCATCCGGACGTGCAGGTCATTGTTTGTGATGATGGCCTACAGCACTACGCCCTGGCGCGAGACATCGAGATCTGTGTATTTGACGACCGGGCAACCGGCAATGGCTGGTTGCTGCCCGCGGGTCCCTTGCGCGAGCGGTGGCCCCGGCCGGTGGACCTGGTCCTGCGGACCGAGGGCGCCCATGAGATCGACGGACACCTGGTTGGACGTGCACTCGCCGACCCGGCTGTGCGTGCCGATGGAGCAACGCGCTCGTTCGATGAACTGCGCTCGAACCCCCACCTCGTCGCCATCGCCGGCATCGCACGCCCCGGCGCGTTCTTCGACATGCTGCGCGCGCAGCAGATCGAACCTGCCCGCACGCTGACCTTGCCCGACCACGCTGATGACGCCGCGTATCGCTCGCTCGCCATGGCACCAGGGGTCGTGCCCGACTCCACCCTGATCTGTACCGAAAAAGACGCGGTCAAGCTCTGGAAGCACCGCCCCGATGCGTGGGCCATCGCGCTCAAGCTCGACATTGCGCCGGGGTTCTGGCGAGAGTTTGACGCCCTGCTCGCTCCCCTGCTGGAGGCAAAGCTATCATCCGGCCATGGATCCCAAACTGCTTGAACTGCTGGTATGCCCGGTGACCAAGGGCCACCTGGACTACGACCGCGAACGCCAGGAGCTGCTGTCGCGCAGTGCGCGGCTGGCCTATCCGATTCGCGACGGTATTCCTATCCTGCTTGAAGAAGAGGCGCGAACACTCAGCGATGAAGAGCTGGAACGCCTGCCGGCCCGGACGCCGCTGGTCTGATGGGCTTTTGCGTCCTGATTCCAGCGCGCCTGGCCTCCACGCGCCTGCCCAACAAACCGCTGGCAGATATCGCAGGCAAGCCCATGGTGGTGCGCGTGGCACAGCGCGCGAAAGCATCGTCGGCGACACGGGTCGTGGTTGCCGCCGACGACGCTTCGATCGTTGATGCCTGCACAGCTCACGGAATTGAAGCCGTCCTCACCCGGCCAGACCATCCGTCCGGAAGCGACCGCCTCGCACAGGCCTGCGAACTGCTTGGCCTGGATGGCAGCGATGTCGTCGTGAACGTGCAGGGCGACGAACCGATGATCGATCCGGCGCTCATCGACGCGGTGGCAGGGCTGCTGGAGTCGCGGACCGATGCAAGCATGAGCACGGCCGCGCATGTCATCGACAGCACCGCCGAATTCGTGAATCCGAATGTGGTCAAGGTGGTGCTGGATGCCCGGGGTCTGGCGCTTTATTTCAGCCGCGCCCCCATTCCGTGGTGGCGCGACGCAAACACCACCGGTATCACCGCCTTGCCGGATCCGCTGCCCTTGCGCCACATCGGCATTTACGGCTATCGGGCAGGTTTTCTCCGGGGATTTCCCATGATGGCGCCCGCACCGGTCGAAGGCATCGAGGCGCTGGAGCAGCTGCGCGCGATGTGGCATGGGCACAAGATTGCGGTGCACATTGCATCGGCCGCGCCTGGCGTCGGGGTCGATACGCCGGAAGATCTGGAACGGGTTCGGGCCCTCTGGCGCAACGTTCGTGTGTAAGGCTCGCCACAGGGGACGCGTGCTATCCTTTGCCCCAATAAAGTGCAACGGCGGCACGCCCAGACTCCCGCTTGCAGCACAGGCCAAGATCTAACGTTCCGAGGACATCCATGAGACTGATTCTGTTGGGCGCCC
>JAZKFD010000142.1:0-12805 GCA_040386635.1 Pseudomonadota bacterium | reverse complement strand
CATCATGGAGTACATCCAGGCCGACATCTGGGTGCGGTTCCAGCGAATGCAGGGCAGCGAAGTCGCGTTTGTCTGCGCCGACGACGCGCATGGCGCGCCGATCATGATTGCGGCCGAAAAAGCCGGCAAGACGCCGCAGCAATTCGTTGCTGAAATCGCAGCGGGCCGAAAGGAATACCTGGACGGGTTTCATATCGCATTCGACAACTGGCACAGCACCGACGCGCCTGAAAACCACGAACTCGCGCAGCAGATTTATCGCGACCTGCGCACCGCGGGCCTGATCGAGACGCGAACCATCGAGCAGTTCTTCGACACCGAAAAGAACATGTTCCTGCCCGATCGCTTCATCAAGGGCGAGTGTCCCAATTGCCACGCGAAAGACCAGTACGGCGACAACTGCGAGGTGTGCAGCAAGGTCTACAGCCCGACTGACCTGATCAACCCCTACTCGGCCTTGTCGGGTGTCAAGCCGGTCTTGCGCACCTCCGACCACTTCTTCTTCAAGCTGTCCGATCCGCGCTGCCTGAAGTTCCTCGAAGGCTGGACACAAAGCGGGGCGGTGCAGACCGAGGTGCTGAACAAGATCAGCGAGTGGCTCACGCCCGATTCGGACGGCCACACCACCCTTGGCGACTGGGACATCAGCCGCGACGCGCCCTACTTCGGCATCGAGATTCCCGACGCGCCGGGCAAGTATTTTTATGTCTGGCTCGACGCGCCGGTCGGCTACCTCGCCTCGCTGAAAAACTACCTGGGCAAGATCGGCGTGGACTACGACACGTTCATCGCCGATCCGCAGGTGGAGCAGTACCACTTCATCGGCAAGGACATCATCACGTTCCACACCTTGTTCTGGCCGGCGATGCTGCATTTTTCGGGCCGGAAGGTTCCCAACCAGGTCTTCGTGCATGGCTTTCTCACGGTGAACAACGGCGAGAAAATGAGTAAAAGCCGCGGCACCGGGCTGGATCCGCTGAAGTACCTGTCACTCGGAATGAATCCGGAGTGGCTGCGTTACTACCTGGCTGCAAAGCTCAATGGCCGCAATGAAGATATCGACTTCAACGCCGACGATTTTCTGGCGCGCGTGAACAGCGACCTGATCGGCAAGTACGTGAACATCGCAAGCCGTGCCGTCAAGTTCGTGCCCGGCGGCAAGCTTGCGGCGACCGGCGCAGAACTGGCCGCGATCCGCGCGCCGGAACTGACCCACGCGATCCAGGCGCTCTACGAGTCGCGCGATTACGCACGTGCGCTGCGCGAGATCATGGCAATTGCAGACGAAGTGAATGCAGCATTCGACAGCGCCGCGCCTTGGAAGCTCGTCAAGGAGGGCAAGGTCGATGAGGCTGCGGCAGTGGGCAGTTACTGTCTGCAGATGTTCAGGCTGCTCACGGCTTGCCTGAAACCCGTGCTGCCGCAGCTGGCTTCGCAGGCGGAATCGTTTCTCCGGTGCGAGCCGCTCAACTGGGTTAACGCGAGCGTTCCGATGGCTGGGGGACATACCGTGGGCGAATACAGCCACCTGATGCAGCGAGTGGATGCAAAGCAGCTGGCTGCGTTGTTTGAGTCGCCAGAGGAAAAAGCCCAGGGCAGGGCAGACGGCAAGGCGGAAAGCGCCGCGCCTGCACCGTCTGCTCAAACGCGAGAAAGCCACCACCCCGGCGGTGAGCCGGTTGCCGCCACCATCGGGATCGAAGACTTTGCAAAGATCGACTTGCGCATCGCAAAAATCGTCGATTGCAAGGCGGTCGAAGGCTCAAAAAAGCTGCTGCAGCTGACACTGGATGCTGGCGAAGGCCGCATGCGCAATGTGTTTTCGGGTATTGCGTCGGCTTACAGCCCGGACGACCTGGTCGGCAAGCTCACGGTGCTGGTTGCCAATCTCGCGCCGCGCAAGATGAAGTTCGGCGTGAGCGACGGCATGGTGCTGGCTGCCAGCCACGCCGACGAGAAGTCGCAGCCGGGCATCTACGTGCTGGAGCCCTTTCCGGGTGCACAGCCCGGGATGCGTGTGCGTTGAAGGGTTCCGCATGCGTAACGCAATTTCCCTGATCAAAACCGCGCTCGGCGCTTTCGCAGTGGCTATCGCCCTTTCCGGTTGCGCCGTGGTGACGGTGGCAGGCGCTGTCGTCGGCGTGGCCGCGACGGGCGTGGGCATCGCAGCCGATGTGGCGGTCGGTGCCGTGAAAGCCACAGGCGCCGTTGCTGGCGCTGCTGCCGGCGCGGTGTTGCCTTCAGACGAAGACAAGAAGAACTAGCGGCGATCCGTCGGGCGTAAACTGACGCCGCATTGATACCCTCATTCGCATTCCGGCCCCGGCTTCTTGACGCCACGCGCGGTTACGACCGCGAACGGTTCGTGCGCGACCTGGGCGCGGGCCTGACCGTCGGCATCGTCGCACTCCCCCTGGCGATGGCGTTCGCGATTGCCTCCGGGCTCAAGCCCGAAGCCGGCTTGTGGACCGCCATCATTGCGGGATTTCTGATCGCCGCCCTCGGAGGTTCCAATGTGCAGATCGGCGGGCCTGCCGGCGCTTTCATCGTCATCGTCTACGGCATCGTCGAGCGATACGGACTTGCCAATCTGCTGATTTCCACGGCCTGCGCCGGCGTGATCCTCTTCATGCTCGGCCTCCTGCGGCTCGGGCGCATGGTGCGATTCGTGCCGGTCAGCATCGTCATCGGTTTCACCAACGGCATCGCGGTGCTGATCGCCAGTTCGCAGATCAAGGACTGGCTGGGCCTGGACATCGCACGGATGCCGGCGGATTTCTTTGCGCAGCTCCACGTGATCGGGCAGAACCTGGACAGCTTCAACCCGTTCGCCTTCGCGCTGGGCGCAGCGTGCGTACTCGGGCTGTATGTGTGGCCTCGGCTCTGGGGCCTTCGCTCGCCGATTCAATCCGCGCTGGAATTGCCGGGGCTGCAGCGTGCGGCGCTGGTCGGCGCGCGGGTGCCGGGGCCCATCGTCGCGCTGGTCACCCTGTCGCTGGCCGCCTGGTTTTTCAAGCTGCCAGTGGAGACGATCGCGACGCGGTTTGGCTCCATCCCCGAGGGCGTTCCGGCTTTTGCGCTGCCGGCGTTCTCATGGGAAACGGTCAAGCTGCTGGTCACGCCCACCCTCACCATCGCCCTGCTGGGAGCGATCGAATCCCTGCTCTGTGCCCGGGTCGCCGACCAGCTCAGCAACCTGCCCCGGCACGACCCGAATCAGGAATTGATGGCGCAGGGCATCGCCAACATCGTCGTGCCCTTTTTTGGCGGAATGCCCGCCACGGGCACGGTCGCGCGCACGGTCACCAATGTGCGGTCGGGCGGCACGACCCCGGTTGCGGGCATCGTTCACGCGGTGACGCTTGCCGCCATCGTATTGCTGGCGGCGCCTCTCGCCCTTCATGTGCCCTTGTCGGTCATGGCTGGCATTCTTCTTTTCGTCGCCTTCAACATGGGCGAATGGCACGAATTCACGCGCCTGAAGCTGTACAGCACGCATTACCGCGTGCTGATGCTGGGCACGTTTTTCCTCACGGTCGTTTTCGACCTCACGGTGGCCTTCCAGGCCGGACTGGTCCTGGCGTGCGTGCTGTTCATTCGAAAGATGAGTGGCCTGTTTCGGGTCGAGCTGGTGTCCGGTGACGGCGCAAGGCTGCGCTACAAGCTCTACGGATCCCTGTTTTTTGGCGCTGTGGCGAAAGTAGATGAGGTCGCCCAAGCGGTTGAAAACGGACCCGAGGCACCAGAGGTGGTGCTCGATGCAATGCAATTGGTGCATCTGGACACCTCGGGCCTGGATTCACTCAGACAGCTGCACAAGGCGGTGCTGCTGCGGCGCGGGACATTGAAATTCGAGAACCTTCAGCCGCAGCCCGCCGAGGTGATCGAGCGCTCAGGGTTCGGTGCGCAGTTGGAACTGGATGGCACTCAATCCGAATCGGTTTAATTGGAATCTGACCCCAATTATTTGATCTGCTCCACGGTGCTGGCGGTGCGGACCACGCGCATGTCCCGGTTTAGCCACACGGTGAAGATCATGGGGGTGGTGGGCGGGTCCATGTAGCGCCACTCCCAGGCTTCTTCGCGGCTGAGTTCGTAGGGCGTGCGCTTCATCGGCTTGCCCAGGAGCTTGCGCAGGTCTTCCATGGGCATGCCCGGTGTCACGCGCGCGAAATTGGTCGGGTTGAGCACCTGGCGCAGCGCCGACATCTTGCCGTCGGGGCCGATGCTGATCATGTAGTTCTGGTGGCCGGAGGGCTGCCGGTTGTACTCGAAGACACGTTCGCCGTTCGGGCCGTCCCAGATGTTGTCGGGCTGCCCGAACTGGGCACGGACATCGGCTTCGGTCGCCACGCCCTCCTCCAGCTGCTCGATGCGCTGTGGATCGCACGCGGACATCGCAAGCGCCAGGGTCAGGGCCGCCGAAAGGGCAAGACGGCGATGCAGGCAATGGAAAGGAAGGTTCACGGGTGGGGCTTAAAATCGTTCAAAAGGCCAAGTCTATGTCCCTGCTCAATTTGTTCCGTCGCTCGGACTATACGTCCGACATCACCAACTTCATCGATCAGCTCAAGGCTGACAAGCCCGACCTGGAGGCAAGGCAACGCGCGGGCCGGGCGCTGCTGTGGGACAAGCTGGTCAACCGCGAAGCCTGGAGCGAGTGGCGACAGGCCCAGGTCCCGCAAAAACCGTATGTGTACCAAAACGACGTGAAATGACGGTTCGGGCACAGGCGTCGCTGCCCGACCCTGGGGGCCAGGGGCTCGCCGGCATGCCGGACGTGATTGACCAGGTCGCGCTCGCCCGCCTCTACGGCGAGCCGCTCTTTGCGATGCCGACCGATCTGTACATCCCGCCGGATGCGCTCGAGGTCTTTCTGGAAGCATTCGAAGGTCCGCTGGACCTGTTGCTCTACCTCATTCGCAAGCAAAATTTCAACATCCTGGACATCCCGATGGCGGGGGTCACGCGGCAGTACCTGGTGTACGTCGAGGAAATCCGCAGCCGCAACCTCGAGCTGGCCGCTGAATACCTGCTGATGGCCGCGATGCTGATCGAGATCAAGTCGCGCATGCTGCTGCCGCCCAAGAAGACAGCCGAAGGCCAGGAGCCCGAAGACCCGCGTGCCGAACTGGTGCGGCGCCTGCTCGAATACGAGCAGATGAAGCTGGCCGCCGCGCGCCTGAACGAAGCACCCCAGATGGGCCGCGACGTGCTGCGCGCACAGGTCTATATCGAGCAGGCCCTGCAGCCGCGCTTTCCGGATGTGAACGTGGTCGATCTGCAGGAAGCGTGGCGTGACATCGTGCGCCGCGCCAAGCTCATCCAGCACCACCGCATCACTCGCGAAGAGCTGTCGGTGCGCGAGCACATGAGTATCGTGCTGCGCCACCTGCAAGGGCGCAAGTTCGTCGAGTTCGAGAACCTCTTTGACATCTCGCGCGGAATGCCCGTGTTGATCGTGACCTTCATCGCGATGCTGGAGCTCGC
This sequence comes from Pseudomonadota bacterium, assembly GCA_040386635.1. Taxonomy (GTDB): domain Bacteria; phylum Pseudomonadota; class Gammaproteobacteria; order Burkholderiales; family Burkholderiaceae_C; genus Ramlibacter. The sequence continues at coordinate 7,315 of JAZKFD010000142.1, read as the reverse complement.
CAAGGAAACGCTGATCGACATCACGCAGGCCGAGGCCTTCGCACCTATCTATGTACGGCTGGCCTACCAACCGGCCTAGGACCCTTTCATGCCCGTGAATACTTCGCCCCATGATTTCGATGTGCTGATCGTGGGCAGCGGCCTCGCCGGCCTCACCGCAGCGCTGCATCTGGCACCCACGCGCCGCGTCGCGATCATCACCAAGCGCACGATGAGCGATGGCTCCAGCGGATGGGCCCAGGGGGGCATCGCAGCCGTGCTGGGCGAAGGCGATTCGTTCGCATCGCATGTCGATGACACGCTGGTCGCCGGCGCCGGCCTGTCCGACCTGGATGCAACTCGCTACGTCGTCGAGCACGCGCCCGAGGCCGTCGAGTGGCTGCGCGAGCTGGGTGTGCCTTTCTCGCAGGAAGCAGGGCAACTGCACCTGACACGCGAAGGCGGCCACAGCGCGCGCCGCATCGTGCATGTGACCGATGCGACCGGCGCTGCCGTACAGCGCACGCTGATCGAGGTCGTGCGCAAGACGCCGAACATCACCCTGTTCGAGCACCACACGCTGGTGGACCTGATCACGAGCCGCAAGCTCGGTGTGGGCTCCACCAACGGGCCGACCTGCCTGGGCCTCTACGCGCTCGACGAAGAGACCGACAACGTCATCACCTTCCGCGCGCCCGAAACGATTCTCGCAACCGGTGGCGCGGGCAAGGTTTATCTCTACACCACGAACCCCGACACGTCCACCGGCGACGGCATCGCCGCCGCGTGGCGCGCAGGCTGCCGCGTGACGAACATGGAGTTCATCCAGTTCCACCCCACGTGCCTCTACCACCCGCAGGTCAAGTCGTTCCTCATCACCGAAGCGGTTCGCGGTGAAGGCGGTCACCTGCTGCTGCCGCCTTCGGCAGGCGGCACGCGCTTCATGCCGCTGCACGACGACCGCGCCGAACTTGCGCCGCGCGACGTCGTCGCACGCGCGATCGATTTCGAGATGAAGAAGCACGGTGTCGACTGCGTGTACCTGGACATCTCGCACCAGCCGCCCGAGTTCGTGAAGGAGCATTTCCCGAACATCTATGCGCGCTGCCTGCAGCTGGGCATCGACATCACGAAAGAGCCGATCCCGGTGGTGCCGGCCGCGCACTACACCTGCGGCGGCATCCACACCGACCTGGCGGGCCGCACCGATCTGAAGGGCCTGCATGCAATCGGCGAGACCGCCTACACCGGCCTGCACGGCGCCAATCGCCTGGCAAGCAACTCGCTGGTCGAGTGCATGGTGTTCGCGAGGGCAGCTTCCAGCGACATCCTCGCCCATGAATTGCCGGAGCCTCCCGAGCTGCCGGCCTGGGACGAGAGCCGCGTCACAGACGCCGACGAGACCGTTGTCATCTCGCACAACTGGGACGAATTGCGACGCTTCATGTGGGACTACGTGGGCATCGTGCGCACGAACAAGCGGCTGGAGCGCGCATCGCACCGCATCGCCCTGCTGCAGGAAGAGATCCAGGAGTTCTACGCCAACTTCCACGTCACGCGCGACCTGCTGGAACTGCGCAACCTGGTGACGGTGGCAGACCTGATCGTTCGGTCCGCCCAGGCCCGCCATGAGAGCCGCGGCGGCCACTTTATCAAGGACTATCCGCAACTCGAAGACGTCGCGCACCCGACGATCCTCACACCAGGCTGAATCGCAAGCAGCCGCCTGTCCGGAGCATTGATTCCGATGCCTGACTTCCAGCTCGTGTGGCCTGCTCGCGAGTATCTGCCGGGCTACATCGCTGCGCTGGAACGCGGCTGGTCGGCCGACAACATTCGCGGCCAGGCGGCGGCGCTTGAAGCGCTGGCGGCCATCCACAGCGACGCCGACGCGTTTCTTGCGTCCTGCGTGGATCGCGAGGCCCGGGGCCGGCCCATCACCCTGCCCGATGGCAGCCAGGCCCCACGTCTGCCCGGCTACATGCGCTGGATGTGGGACGGCGAGTTCTGCGGCAGCATCAACTTCCGGTGGCAGCACGGAACGTCCGACCTTCCGCCGCACGTACTGGGCCACATCGGCTATGCGGTGGTGCCGTGGAAGCAGCGGCGAGGGTATGCAACACGGGCGCTTGCGATCGTGCTGGAAGAAGCCCGTAGCGAGGGCCTGGACCATGTAGTCCTGACCTGCGACGAATCAAACACGGCTTCACGGCGCCTCATTGAAGTCAATCGCGGCCGGCTGGTCGAGCGCTTCACGAAGCCGCCCGAATTCGGGAGCAGGCCTTCGCTGAAGTACCGGATCGAGCTGCCCACGCGCGACAGCAGCGCAGTCTCAGGCAGCGCCGATTTCAGGCACCAGTGAACCGGCCGGCTTGCCGGCTTTCAACGCCGCCGTGAACGCCAGCATCCTGTCGATCGGCACCCTCGCACGCAAGCCCAGCGCCGGATCGACATGGATTTCATTCGTGCCGGTCTCCAGCACATGGGCCAGGCCGGCCAGTCCGTTCATCGCCATCCACGGGCAATGCGCGCAGCTCTTGCAGGTTGCGCTGTTGCCGGCCGTGGGCGCCTCGATGAAGAACTTGTCGGGATTGAGGGTGCGCAGCTTGTGCATCATCCCGTTGTCGGTTGCGACGATGAATTCCTTCGCGTCCATCTCGCTTGCCGCGCGCAGGATGGCAGAGGTCGAACCCACCGCATCGGCCAGCGCGACGACATCCGCCGGCGATTCGGGATGCACCAGCACCTTCGCCTTTGGATATTGCTTTTTCAGGTCTTCGAGCTCGAACGCCTTGAACTCGTCATGCACGATGCACGAGCCGTTCCACAGGACCATGTCGGCGCCGGTCTGGCGCTGGATGTACGAACCCAGGTGCTTGTCGGGCGCCCAGAGGATTTTGTGGCCCTTGTCCTTGAGCGCTTTCACGATATCGACGGCGCAGCTCGAGGTGACGAGCCAGTCCGACCGGGCTTTCACTGCCGCACTCGTGTTTGCATAGACAACGACGGTGCGGTCCGGATGCTGGTCGCAGAAGGCCGAAAAGTCGTCAGCCGGGCACCCCAGGTCGAGCGAACAGGTCGCATCCAGATCCGGCATGAGCACGCGTTTTTCAGGCGAAAGAATCTTGGAGGTTTCGCCCATGAAGCGAACCCCCGAGACAACCAGCGTCTGCGCCGGATGGTCGCGGCCAAAACGCGCCATTTCCAGGGAATCGCTCACGATGCCGCCGGTTTCTTCGGCCAGGTCCTGCAGGTCGGGGTGCACGTAGTAATGCGAGACCATCACCGCGTTGCGCTCTTTCAGCAGGCGCCGGATCCGGTCCTTAAGCTCGGCGCGCTCCTCGGGCAGCGGCTCGACCGGCACCCGGGCCCAGGCAAAACGCGTGTCGCACGCGGTCTCGGCCTTCGCACCCCCGTCCACACCTGCATCCCTCGTCTGCGGTTGCGGATGCTCATACTCGACTTCAAAAATCGGAATGACGGTACTCATCACAGCTCCTTCAGGCGCATCGAAAAGTCGATCGCCTGCACGTTCTTGGTCAAGGCTCCGATCGAGATGCGATCGACGCCCGTTTCGGCCAGCGCACGCACGCTGTCCAGGGTCACGCCACCGGATATCTCCAGTATCGCGCGCCCGGCATTGACGCGGACGGCTTCGCGCAGTGTCGGCAGGTCCATGTTGTCCAGCAGCACCATCCTGGCGCCCGCATCCAGCGCCTCGCCCAGCTGCGCCAGCGTCTCGACCTCGATTTCGATGAAGGATGCACGCGCTGCCGATTGCGCGGCTGCCTGAAGCACCTGCCTGACGCCACCCGCCGCCGCGATATGGTTTTCCTTGATCAGCACTGCGTCATGCAAGCCGATGCGGTGGTTGGTTCCGCCGCCGACACGAACCGCATATTTCTGCGCCAGGCGAAGACCCGGCAAGGTCTTGCGTGTATCGACGATCTGCGCTCTCGTTCCGCGCACGGCTTCCACGTAGGTAGCCGTGCGGGTGGCAACGGCGCTCAGCAGCTGCAGGAAGTTCAGCGCCGTGCGTTCGGCGGTCAGCAGGGCCCGCGCCGTACCTTCAATTTCCAGCACCACCTGGTCCGGGGCGCATCGCTGGCCCTCGTCAACCAGCCAGCTGACCTGCGCCGAGGGCTCGATCTGCCCGACTGCAGCCACTACCCAGGGCCGACCGCAGATGACGGCTGTTTCACGCGCGAGAACCCTGGCACGCGCACGCCGGTCCGCCGGAATCAGGGCCGCAGTGAGGTCACCTTCCCCGACATCTTCTGAAATGGCGCGTGCCACATCATCAGCGGCAAGCCGCGCTATTGCCGCAGGAGAAAAATCGAATGTAGAGGTCATTGCCGACAAGCATAGCGGCAAGCAGCCGGCCCTGCCCTGTTCGCCCGGAGTTGCGAGCAGTCGCCAGATTGAAGGAATGCGCCCCAACTCGTGCGGGACCGGGGCCTACGCGCATGGCTGGCACATCGTGGAAGAATGAAAATCATGGAAACCCAATACGCGACCCGTGCGCCGGAACGGGCAGATATCGAAGCGATGGCCGGCCCAGTCCTGCTTGAATTCGGCACCGGCTGGTGTGGCTACTGCCGGGCGGCAGCGCCTCTGGTGGCGGGAGCCCTGGCCGGGCACGACACTGTCCGCCACATCAGGGTCGAGGATGGCAGCGGTCGCGTCCTGGGGCGCTCGTTCGGAGTCAAACTGTGGCCGACGCTGGTTTTCCTGAAAGACGGCGTCGAGCTTGCGCGTGTCGTGCGCCCTCGCGGTCTTGACGAACTGCGCAAGGCGCTGGACTCGATCGATCCTGACGCAGCTGGGTAGATCGGAATCAGATCGACTCGGCTACCGGTCCACGCTCCATGAGATCACCCACCGCGCGCCGTGGATCGGTCTTGCCGTCCAGCAGCGCCACGACCGCCCGTGCAATGGGCATCTCGACGCCCAGTTGATAAGCGCGCGCAACCACCGTCCTTGCGCTATAGACACCTTCGGCCACGTGTCCGAGCGAGCGGACGGCCTCCTCCAGAGAGCGACCCTGCGCAAGCAGCAGCCCCACCTGCCGGTTACGGCTCAGATCGCCAGTGGCTGTCAGAACCAGATCGCCGAGACCCGAAAGGCCCATGAATGTTTCGGCGCGAGCCCCAAGCGCCACGCCCAGCCGTGTCATTTCGGCGAGCCCGCGCGTGATGAGGGCAGCCCGGGCGTTGAGGCCCAGTTCAAGGCCATCGCACAGTCCGGTCGCAATGGCCAGCACATTCTTGACGGCGCCACCCACCTCGACACCGATAAGGTCATCGTTCGCATAGATGCGCATATTGCCGCCGTGAAAGGCCCGCACAAGCGCATCGCGAACCTGAGCAGACCCGCTGGCCGCAACCAGGGCCGTCGGTTGCCCGCGTGCGACTTCGAGCGCAAAACTCGGGCCGCTGAGTGCGCCGCCCTGAAGCTCGTGGGACACCTGGGCGCAGATCTCGTGCCCCAGCAAACCCTCGGCCGTGCCCAGAGGAGCCTCAAAACCCTTGCACAGCCAGGCAACAGGGCCGCCGTGCCCCCGCAACTCTTGAAGCTTCTGACGCAGCCCCGCCATGGGAGTTGCAATGATCACGAGATCGGCCGCTTCAGCTAACGCAAGAACGTCCGAATCAGCTTGCGCCAGGACGGCAAGTGGGGGCGGCAGCGCGATGCCCGGCAGGTAACGGCGGTTCTCGCGATCGCTGCGAATGGCCAGAGCCTGGGCGGCATCCCGCACAACGAGCGCAACGTCATGCCGCCCGGTAGCCGCCGATGCCAGCGCCGTTCCCCAGGCGCCGGCGCCGAAGATCACGACTCTCATCGCAACGCGATTGGTGGGGCCGGGGTTGGCGGGGCCGGGATCAGCCGCGACTCATCAGGCGGAGGTAATGATCGGCGAAGGCGCCGTGTTCTGCGCTTCAACCTGGGCCTGTTGCTGTTCGTACATGGCCTGGAAGTTGATCTCGGTCAGGTAAACCGGAGGGAAACCGGCGCGGGTCACGAGGTCCGACACATTGCCGCGCAGGTACGGGTAAACGATCTGCGGGCACGCAATGCCCAGTACGGGGTTCATCTGCTCGGGCGGCAGGTTGCGGATTTCGAAGATGCCGGCCTGCTTGGCTTCGACCAGGAAAACGGTCTTGTCCTTGACGGTCGTGGTCACCGTGGCGGTGACGCAGACCTCGAAAACGCCATCAGCGACCGGGGCCGCTTCAACGCCGAGCTGGATGTCAACGGCGGGTTGCTCGGACTCGAGCAGGATAGAAGGCGAGTTGGGTTGCTCAAGCGACGCTTCCTTGAGATAGACGCGCTGGATCTGGAAGACGGGGTCTTGCTGTTGCTGGTCGGCCATGAGGTTTCTTTCGGTCAATACAAAGCCCGCTGCTTGCACCGCAGCGGGCTGATTCAGGTGAAGCGGGATTATCTCAGGAGCCCGAGCCCCTGCTGTCGGGTCAGGAGCGCTGAGGCTCGGCTTCAAGCAGCGCGACCAGCGCGCCCCGGCTATCGAGTGCCATCAGGTCGTCGCAGCCGCCCACATGGGTGTCGCCGATGAAAATCTGGGGCACCGTGCGCCGTCCGGTGATCTGCATCATTTTCATCCGCTCATCCGGGAGCTGATCAACCCGGATCTCATCAATGGTTGCGACGCCTCGGGCATTGAGGATTTGCTTGGCGCGAATGCAATAAGGGCAAACGGCGGTGGTGTACATCTTGACTGCTTGCATGAAAGATTTCCGTAACTGTTCTGGGCTTGATTCTGGGGCTGCGATCCGGCGCGGACCTGTCAGGCTTTTTCTACTGGAAGGTTCGCGTCTTTCCACGCCTTCAGTCCACCCGCGAGTACCTGGGCCTTGTCGTAGCCCAGCTGTTTGGCCGTCCCAAGCGCCCGGTTGGACCGCGCACCGCTGGCACAAACCAGGATGAGTGGAAGCGTCTTGTTCTTGACGACTTCGGGCAGGCGTTTTTCCAGATCGCTGAAGGGCACGCTTTTCGCGCCGCCCACATGTCCTGCTGCAAATTCCTCGGTTTCGCTCACATCCACCACCACCGCGCGCTCGCGGTTGATCAGCTGCACGGCGCCGGCGGCAGTCAGAGCGCCCCCGGAGCCGGCGCGCAGATGCGGCCACAAAAGCATGAAGCCGGAAGTTGCGGCCACGGTCAGCAGCATCCAGTTGTCGATCAGAAATTTCACGTCTTTCCTTGCATATGGGGCCAATGGCCAACCCCCGATTCTAAAATGGCAGGCTTTCCACTGCTTTTCACAGGCCAAACGCCCCATGTACAAACTCGTCCTGATCCGCCACGGCCAATCGAC
>JAZKFD010000141.1:0-2996 GCA_040386635.1 Pseudomonadota bacterium | reverse complement strand
ATGACACAGCGCGTATCCGTCTTGCCGTCTCCGAAGTCAAAAACGCCTGAGCTAGTGGAACTAACCCAGGCGCTTTCGTGTTTTTGTGGCTTGCCCGCTTACTTGCGCAGGCCCAGCTTGGCGATCAGCGCGGTATAGCGATCAGCGTCCTTGCCCTTGAGATAGGACAGCAGGCTCTTGCGCGTGTTAACCATGCGCAGCAGGCCGCGGCGACCGTGGTGGTCCTTGGCGTGGGTCTTGAAATGGGGGGTGAGTTCGTTGATGCGAGCGGTGAGCAGCGCAACCTGAACTTCAGGGCTACCGGTATCACCGGCGGCGCGGGCATTGGCCTTGACGACCTCGGCCGTTTGGGTGGGAGTCATGAATTTCCTTGTTTGAGATTTGACTTGCGTTGATGGCCGGAAATGCCTTCAACGTGCGCCCTGCAGGATGCAAAGCCATTCGATTATAGCCCGGAGGACTTCATTTGCCCGATGACAACCAATTGCTTAACCTCCTGACGCCCTCTTCCAGCCTGGACGCGTCCCTGGTCGCGAAACACCAGCGCAGCCACCCTTCAGCCTCGGGCGCAAATGCACTGCCCGGCGCAAGCCCCAGGCCGGCTTCCACGACCAGCCGCTTGGCCGTATCCAACGAATCTGGGTAGCCGTCGAGCTGGAAAAAAGCATACATGCCGCCTTTTGCCGGCTCGACCCGCACCTGCGGGATCGCCTGCAGCAGCGGCACAAGGACGTCACGGCAGCTCTTCAGGTGGGCGACGACCCGCGGGGTAACCTCAGCCGTTCCCTCGATTGCAGCCAATGCTGCCCGCTGGGTGAAAACGCTGGCGCAAGACGTGTTGAACTCGATCAGTTTTCCCATGTGATGGGTCATGTCCGGCGGCATCACGAGCCAGCCCAGCCGCCACCCGGTCATCAGGAAGCTCTTGGAAAAGCTGTGTGCCACCACCAGGCGGTCGTCGCTGGAAGCCAAATCCAGGAAGCTGGGTGCGCAGCCGTTGGCCGTCGGTTCGTAATAGAGGCGCTCATAAACCTCGTCGGCCAGGATCCATGTGCCAGTCGAGCGGCAGTGCGCAAGTATTGCCAGCTGCTCATCGCGGGTGAGCGTCCAGCCGGTGGGGTTGTTTGGTGCATTGATGATCAGCAGCTTCGTGGCCGGGGTGATCGAGGCCAGCAGCTTGCCAAGATCCAGCGTCCAGGCACCACCCCTGGGTTCGAGCGGGACGCATTTGAGGTTCGCGCCCATGATCACCGGTTGCGCAACGAGATTGGGCCAGACCGGCGTGACAGCCACGACTTCATCGCCCGCATCGACAAGCGCCTGTACCGCGAGCATCAACGCATTGACGCCCCCGGAAGTGATCGCGATACGGTTGGCGCCAATGCTGCCGTGGAGCTTGCTGGAATAGGTGGAGACTGCTTCGCGCAGCTCGGGCAAGCCCAGGTTGTGCGAATAGAAAGTCTCGCCCTTTTGCAGCGATTCAATCGCGGCCCGGCGGATGAACTCGGGCGTCACCTCATCGCTTTCGCCGAACCAGAAGGCCAGCACATCGCTGCGCCCGATTCCCGCGTTGGCGACTTCGCGGATGCGGGATTCTTCAAGGTTCTGGATGGCTTGGCGCATGGTGTCTCACGAAATAGGGCGGATCATCTTACAAGTGCTGGGCATTTCCGCCTGAGCGGCAGGAATGCTGCGTATCACGCGAAAGCCATAGCCAGAACCCTCGACATCGAACTTCACGCCCGGCGTGCCCATGCGGTCCATCACGCCGACGACCAGCGGTTGCTGGAGTTGGTGATCGGCAGCGCGCATGACGCCGGATTGACCATGAAAATTCACCGTCACGCGCTCCAGCGCATGGGCGACCGCAATCGCATCGGTGCTGCGCGCCGCATCGATCGCCTGTGCAAGCGCCTCGACCATCAGATGCATCCGCATGTGGACGTAGTCGTCTGCCGGTTTCGGATAGCGCTTGCGAAACGACTCATAAAAAGCCTCGCTCTGCGCGCCGGGCGCATTGGGCAACCAGTCGGCCACTGCAATGACCTTGCCCAGGCCGGCCTCGCCGATTGCAGCCGGCGCGCCAAGCGCATTGCCGTAGAACGTGTAGAACTTGCCATCGAAGCCGACCTCGCGGGCGGCCTTCACCAAGAGCGTCAGGTCGTTGCTGAAGTTTCCGGTGATCACGGCGCCTGCACCGCTGGCTTTGATCTTGGTGGCATAGGGCGCGAAATCCTTGACGCGCAGCAGCGGGTGCAGCTCTTCACCGACGATCTGGACGTCGTGCCGCTGCGCACCGAGCTGCTTGCGGGCTTCACGCAGCACGGCCTGGCCGAAGCTGTAATCCTGCCCCAGCAGGTACACCGACTTCAGCGATGCATCCTGCCGCAACACGGACATCAAGGCCGCCATCCGCATATCGGCATGTGCATCGAAGCGGAAATGCCAGAAGCTGCACTTCTCGTTGGTCAGGATGGGATCGACGGCTGAATAGTTGAGAAACAGCACCCGGCGCCGGGGTTCGCGCTCGTTGTGCTTGTTGACGGCCTCGATCAGTGCAGCCGCAACTGCCGACGAATTGCCCTGGAAAATGAACTGCGCACCGTCGTCGATGGCCGAGCGCATGGTGGAGAGCGCCTCCTCGATCTGCCCCTTGCTGTCGTAGCGATCGAGCTGGAGCAGGCGCGCGCCTTCGGCGGTGCGAACGCCGCCGCGCTGATTGACGCGCTCCACCGCCCAGACCAGGTTGCGAAAGACTGCTTCGCCGCCATTGGCGTTACCGCCCGAGAGGCCCTCGATCATGGCGATTTTCACGGGGGGAAGCGAGGGCTGGGCCAGGGAAAGGGCCGGAACAAATAAAGCCCCCGCCACGGATTTCAAGATACGGCGACGCAGAAAAATCAAACTAAAAATCCCTTGAAAAACATCGCCCTGCCGATAAATGGGATGCAGGCGGCGATCGAACGGTTTGAGAGCCGCGCCAAGTTTAAAGGAGC
>JAZKFD010000140.1:0-11186 GCA_040386635.1 Pseudomonadota bacterium | reverse complement strand
CTGGGACCGGCTTGGTTACCTCCAAACCCAGGGCGTGTACCCGCCGGTGACAGACGGGGTGCAGAAGCACCCGGTTGGCGAGAGCGTTGCTCCCCCCGTGCATTCGATAGACGATGTGGTGATCGTCAGCTTCTCCTGCACTGTCCAGTAACTGCTCACACAAGGGGCAATGGCCACCCTGTTGCATCCACAGCGTCAGACGCTGGCCGTCCCAGATTTCTTGCGATTTCTGGGCGGCATGACGTTCTTCACCGTAGAGCTCCCACTTGGGGTCAAAGGGGTTGTAAGCCCCCATGATTTTCTGGTGCCGGACAATTTTCGTGTCCGCAAGCTGGTGCAAGACCAGCGTCACCTGTTCGTCCTGTCGGTTCAGCGTCGTGGCCGCGAGAACTCGGCGCGAGCCAAGCTGATGCCAGTAGTTTTCATACACCCACTTGCCGGACTTTCTAGGATGCCTGCGCAACCCCCAGCGCATTAACCGCCAGTAGATCTGTTGGTCAAGGCGCGTGAAGGCCGCTTTGGCGACCACACCCTTGTGGTACTCCGCCCAACCCCGGAGGATTGGATTGAGCTTCTTGATGAGCAGTCCCGTTGGAACTGACAGCGAACCGTCGATGACATCCCGCACCTTGCCGTAGAACGCTTTCACGTTCTTCGAGCTCGGTTTGATCAGCATCTTTCCGCGGTACTTGCGGAAGTTCCACCCAAGAAAATCGAAGCCATGGTCGATGTGAACGACTCGGGTTTTCTCCTCGGACAGTGTCAGTCCCCGCTCACGCAGGAATTTAACAATCCAAGGTCTAACCACGGTTTCTAGCAACTCTTGCGAATCGCCGGTCACCACGAAATCGTCCGCATAGCGGACCAAATTAACCTTCGCCTTCTGAGCCTTCCGGAATCCCAGCGCGGCCACGATGTGCCGCTGTAGTCCCGCTTCCAGCCCATTCAGGGTGATGTTCGCCAATGTCGGCGAGATGATTCCGCCTTGCGGCGTTCCCATCTCGGTGCGGTGCAGTTGTCCTCTGTCGATGACCCCTGCTTTCAACCACTTGCGGAGAACGCGTCGGTTCATGTGAACGTTCGCTAGCAACCACTGATGATTGATGTTGTCGAAGAACCCGGTGATGTCCGCATCCAAGATCCATTGCGCCGAGGCGCGTTTGGACAGGGACAAGAACAACTGGGCTCGCGCATCGTGCGTAGACCGCCCTTTCCGAAAGCCGTAGCTATTCGGGTCGGACGCGCATTCCGCGACGGGCTCCAGCGCGAGCAGGTACAAAGCCTGCATCGCCCGGTCGAACATAGTCGGAATGCCCAGAGGACGCTCCTTCCCATTCGCTTTCGGTATGTAGACGCGCCGTAAGGGCCGCGCCCGGTATTCCGATTTACTCAGTCGGCACACCGCGTTCCATTTGGCCTCTGGTGTAGGCCAGAGTTCGCAATCGACGCCACTCGTTCGCTTCCCTCGGTTCTCGGTAACTTTCCTGACAGCCAATGCCTTGGCTTGCCAGGATCGGACGAGGCTTCTCTGGAGTCGTTTGACTCTTCGATAGTCCTTATCCTGTTCTGCCTGCGCAATGCGCATCTGCGCCTTCCCGACGAATTGCGCGACAAGACCCCAATCGATGAGGTGCCAGTCGCTTGGTCCGCCTGAAGACGCAGCGATGTGGGCGCGAACGCCCGCACTTGTTGCCATACCTTCTCCAGTGAGGAGACCCATTGGGCGAAGGTCGGCCCCTACGGGCTAACCACCCGCAGGGCCATTGATAAAGTTCGCAAAGGCTTTACGCCGTCGCACCCGAAGCAAGTCAGCGCGCTTTCACGCTGGGGCAAATCTTGAACCCCTATGGCGCCCGTTACAGACGCCCATTCGCTTTTTGCTTCTTCCTCTGCCCGCTACACCATGGCCGTTACTTACGCTTCGGTTGCCACCCCGTACTGGCGGTGGCGATGCATCGGGTTTACCTCGTTTCCCAAGGTGCCCAATCCAGCCGGCAGGCCGGAAGATGGGGTTAGGGACGTTCTATCCGCCGCGCGTTCTTAGGGAACGGACCAACGTCGATGACAGTTGATCCCAGACGCGTTGCCTTTTGGCCGCAGCTCTCCGAGCGAACCCGGAAAACAAGAGTTAGCTGCACTATGTTTACGACGGTTCTGACGAACGTTCACTTGTGTTTCCCATACCCTCTACCCCGGCATCCCCTCATCGTCTTGCTCGATGTGTCGCGCTCCATTGCTGGTGCGCTGCGCGCCGAAAGGCACGGGATGTTTATCCGTAGCTCCGCACAACCCAATTGCTCGGGATGCACTAACGGACGGGGTCACGTCGTTCCAGACGTGGTTTCGGTTTATAGAAACAAGGCACCTTGAGCGGTGCCGCTTCGTTGACCGCCCAGAGAGGCGGCGACTACAGGCAAATATTTTTCGCAACTGTAGTGTTCAGGCAACAGAAATCCAGTCCGCAAGGGCGAATTTCGTTGCGAAAGTACCCTTGGTGGGTCCTTCAGATCGACGAAATGCAGGGCATTTCAAGCGATCATCTGATGAGATTTCCTGGGAGGAAATCGTCGTCTCCCCGAGGAGAAACGCTCTGTTAAATGGCTAGTTCTAGACCAGCTATGAAGCGACTTCGAGTCGCACCATCGAACCATAATAATCCAAGGCCCCTGTCTCCAGCGCCTGAAAGCCCAAGCGACCCCAATGCCCGAATTGCCAGAAGTCGAAGTCACCCGTCGCAGCTTCGCTGAGCGCATCGCCGGGGCAAAAATTGTGGCCGTTCGCATGGGCAAGGCGCTGCGCTGGCCCCTCGGCATCGTTCCGGCCGAGCTTGTCGGCCGCACCGTCCTGGCGGTGCGAAGGCGCGGCAAGTACCTTCTGCTGGACCTGGACGAAGGGGTATTGCTGCTCCACCTGGGTATGTCCGGCAGCCTGAGCTTTGCGCCCGGGCAGCCGGAGGCCGGCACCCACGATCACTTTGATCTCCTGACCACCCAAGGCGTGCTGCGTCTGAACGATCCGAGGCGGTTTGGTGCGGTGGTGTATGCCCCGCACGAGGATGCGCCTGAGGCTGTCAAGCTGCTGGGCCGACTGGGCGTCGAGCCGCTCTCCGATGAATTCGACGCCATCCGGTTCCATGCCGCGCTCAAGGGCCGGCACGCGGCCATCAAGCAGGTACTGCTTGCGGGCGATGTCGTGGTGGGTGTTGGCAATATCTATGCATCGGAAGCACTCTTTCTGGCCCGCATCCGTCCGGCGCTGAAGGCATCGCGCTTGACGAAACCCCGCGCTGCGAGGCTCCGACAGGCCGTGCGGGATGTGCTGGCCCGGGCGGTCGAAAAAGGCGGCAGCACCCTGCGCGACTTTTCAAATGCCGACGGCCAGCAGGGCTATTTCCAGCTCGAAGCCATGGTGTATGGCCGCGCGGGCGAGCCATGCCGCGTCTGTGGCACGGCGATCAGGTGTATCCGGCAAGGCCAACGTGCGACCTACTTCTGTCCCACGTGCCAGAAAACCTGAGGGCCCGCGCGCAGCAGGGTGCTATATTCAAATTTCACTTTCCGGGGGCATGTTTGGGCGGTTCTTTCAACGATCAATTCGACCAGCATGGCGCGTGGCGGCGCGAATTCGCGCTTCGCCTGAAACTGCTTTCCGAGTGGCTCAAGGATCACGAGCTGCTCGATGCGGCCGTCGAAGAGCGCCTGCGCCGCCTGGAAACCCAGATGCGCTCGGACAAGGTCATGGTCGCCTTCGTTGCCGAGTTCTCGCGCGGCAAGTCGGAACTGATCAACGCCATCTTCTTCGCCGGATACAAGCGCCGCATCATGCCGGCGAGCGCAGGCCGCACCACGATGTGCCCGACGGAGCTGGGTTACGACAGCGATGTGCCGCCGTGCCTTCGCCTGCTTCCGATCGAAACCCGCCTGCAGCCGCAAGCCCTCATGGAGTGGCGCGCCGTCCCCGAGAAATGGACGCGCATCGACCTGGACGTCAATGATCCGGCGCAGCTGGCCAAGGCCTTCGAGAAAGTCGCGGAAGTTCGCCACGTCACCAAAGAAGAGGCCAAGGCCCTGGGCTTTTGGCACGACGACGCCCCCGATGACAACCCCATGCTCAACGCGCAGGGACTGGTCGAGGTTCCGCGCTGGCGCCATGCGCTCATCAACATCGCGCATCCGCTGCTCAAGCAGGGTCTGGTCATCCTGGATACACCGGGCCTCAATGCGATCGGAGCCGAGCCTGAATTGACGGTGAACCTGATCCCGCAGGCGCACGCGGTGGTGTTCATCCTCGCGGCGGATACCGGCGTCACCAAGTCGGATCTGTCGATCTGGCGCGAGCACCTCATCACCGAAACCGAGAACGTCGATTCACGGCTGGTGGTCCTCAACAAGATCGACACGATGTGGGATTCGCTCAGCACCCCGGTGCAGGTGCAGGCCCAGATCGAGCGTCAGCGGTCGGTCTCGGCTGAAATCCTGGGACTTCCTCGCGATCAGGTCATACCGGTTTCCGCGCAGAAAGGCCTGGTGGCCAAGGTCAACGACGATGCGCAGTTGCTTGAAGCGAGCAATCTGCCCAGCCTCGAGCGCGCGCTCAGCCAGGGCGTGATGGGGCAGCGCCGCAGGATTCTCCGATCGGCGGTTGCGGCCGGAATCAGCGATTTGCGCGTGGAGGCCGGTCGTGCAATCAACATCCGCCGCCGCGATCTCGCCGAGCAGATGCAGGAGCTCAAGGGTCTTCGGGGCAAGAACACGTCGGTCATCAAGCACATGCGCTCTCGCATCGAGCAGGAACAGGTTGATTTCGACGTGAGCGGGGCACGCATCCATGCGGTGCGTTCGGTCCACCTCAAGCTGCTGCGTGACGTGTTCGCGCTGCTGGGTACCAGCACGCTCAGAAGCGAGATGGCAGAGCTTACGGCGACGCTGCGCCAGCCGGGCATCAAACTGGGGGTGAAGAAAGCCTATTCATCCACCTTCGAGCGGTTGCGCCAGGGCCTGCAAAAGGCCCAGAGCACCAGCGGAGAAATCCAGTCGATGCTCACCGGCACCTTTCGTCAGCTCAATGCCGAATATGGTTTTTCGCTGCAGGCCCCGCGTGAACCCGATCTGGCGCGTTACGAACGCGACCTCGATCTGGTCGAGCGCAGCCACCTGCAATACCTTGGCGTGGGCAATACCTTCCGGCTCGCACAGCCTGAATTTGCCGATCGGCTGGTGCGTGCGCTGGGCACCCGTTTGCGAGTGGTGTACGAGTCGGCGCTCGGAGAGGTGGAGCTGTGGAACAAATCCGCCGCCGCGCAGCTCGACGCCCAATTGCGTGAGAGGCGCCGCAACTTTGGCCGCCGCCTCGAAGCGATCGAGCGCATCCAGCAGGCGGCGACCGGGCTGGATGATCGCATCGCCGAAATCGACGCCCAGGGCGTCGTGATCGACGAACTCGACGCCAAGCTCACCGAGCTGACCGACCACCTGGTCGCCATTCCTGCCGCTGAAGGCGCATCCACCGAATCGGCTGACCTGCAGTCGGCATGAACGATCTGCGCAAAGGTTTTGCCGGTCGCGTCGTGCGCTGGCAGGAAACCCATGGCCGCAGCGGTCTGCCCTGGCAGCAGACCCGCGATCCCTATCGCGTGTGGCTCTCCGAAGTCATGCTGCAGCAAACGCAGGTCGCCACGGTGCTCGGCTATTACGAGCGGTTTCTGGAGCGTTTCCCCGATGTCAGGTCGCTGGCCCAGGCGAGCATCGACGATGTGTTCGCGCTCTGGAGCGGACTGGGCTACTACAGCCGCGCCCGCAACCTTCACCGCTGCGCGCAGGATGTCGTGGCACTCCACAGTGGTGAGTTTCCACGGACCGCTGCGCAGTTGCAGATGCTGCCGGGCATTGGACGCTCGACGGCTGCGGCGATCGCTTCGTTCTGCTTCGGTGAGCGCGTCGCAATCCTCGACGGCAACGTCAAGCGCGTGCTGGCGCGAGTGCTCGCTTTCGAGGACGACCTTGCGAGGGCTTCAAACCAGGAAAAACTCTGGACGCACGCCCAGGCGCTCTTGCCCGCCAGCAACCTGCACGAAACGATGCCTCGATACACCCAGGGCTTGATGGACCTGGGTGCCACCGTTTGCCTGGCCCGCAATCCGAGTTGCCTGATCTGTCCCGTGCACGAACAATGTGCGGCGTTCAAACTCGGTGAGCCCGAGAAATTTCCTTTCAAAACGCGCAAGCTCAAGCGCAGCTCGCAATCGCTCTGGTTGCTGCTGGCCCGCTCGGGCAAGGGCCGGATCTGGCTGGAAAAACGACCTGACTCAGGAATCTGGGCGGGGCTTTACTGTCTGCCGGTGTTTGAATCCCTTGAGTCGCTGGTCACCACGGTGAACCCCGGCGAAGACGGGCTACAGGACGGCGCGCCCTTTGTCCATGTGCTCACCCACAAGGATCTGTATCTGCATCCTGTGAGCGGCGAGGTGTCACCCGCGCAACTGGCAGGAAGGCAAGGGGCGTGGTTCGCACCGGTGGACTGGCCGAAATTGGGCCTGCCCGCACCGGTGCGCAAGCTGCTGGAAACGCAATGATCCGGACAATGAGCCGGGGACCGCGCGGCCCTAGACCGCGTCAAGTTCGCGGTGACGCTTGAGCGTGACCCAGTGCGCAGCAAATGCGGCGCACAGTCGCTCCACCAGATAAACCGAGCGATGCTGCCCGCCCGTGCAGCCGATGGCCACGGTGACATAGCTGCGATGGTCGCGCGCGAGCGGCTGCAACCAGTGATTAAGGAAGCTCTCGATGTGTTCATACATCACGTCCACATCGGGATGGCGCTTGAGAAATTCCACCACGGGCTCGTCCCGTCCGGTGAGGTCGCGCAGGGCAGGTTCGTAATGGGGATTGGGAAGCATGCGCACATCGAACACATAGTCGGCGTCCACCGGAATCCCGCGCTTGAATGCAAACGATTCGAACACCAGCGTCAGCTGACTCAGCGGCGCGGCCAGCAGTGATTTGACGTGCGCCTGCAATTGCGAGGCCCGGATGACACTGGTGTCGATGACGTGGGCCTGCTCCCGCAGGTCTGACAGCAACTCGCGTTCGAGCTCGATCGCGTCCACCAGCGCGTGCTGCTGGTCATGGGCCAACTCGTCGCCGGTCACGGGGCGATTGCTCGAAAGTGGATGACGCCTTCGGGTCTCGGAAAAACGCCGCACCAGGGTGTCGGTGGTGGCGTCCAGAAAAAGTGGCCGGATCTTCACATCCCTGGCACTAAGCTCCCGCAATTGCGCAGGCACGAGCGGCAGCGACGTCGCGCTGCGAACGTCCATGGCGATGGCAACCCGCTCTGCCTTGACGTGCTGCTCGAGTTCAATAAAGGGCACCAGCAATTCGGGCGGCAGGTTGTCCACGCAGTAATAGCCGGCGTCTTCCAGCGCGCGAAGGGCAACCGATTTGCCCGAGCCGGACATGCCGGTGATGAGGATGACTTCAAGTGTCATGAACTGAATGGGGTTACTCGCTGCCCGAAAGCATTTCCTTGGCATGGGCCAGGCTGGTGCCGGACAGGCGCTCCCCGCCCAGCATCCGCGCAACCTCGGCCACACGTTGCTCGCCCTGCACGGGCGCCACTGTGCTCGACGGTCCAGACGCATCGCTCTTCTTGGCAACCACGAGATGATGATCGGCACATGCTGCGACCTGCGGCAAGTGAGTGACTGCCAGCACCTGCCTGTCGCGGCCCAGCTGCTTCATCAGCCGTCCGACCGTCTCGGCCACCGCGCCACCGACGCCCGCATCCACTTCGTCAAAGATCAGGGTCTGCGCCGTGCCAAGACGCGATGTGGTGACCGCGATGGCCAGCGCGATGCGCGAAAGCTCGCCACCCGATGCAACCTTGCCCACCGGGCGGGGGGTACTTCCCGCGTGACCGGCGACCAGGAATGCGACTTCTTCCAGGCCGGCCATCGTCGGCTGGGCGGCCGGTTCCAGGGCAACCTCGAAACGGCCACCCTGCATGCCCAGGCCCTGCATGGCCAGGCTCACGGCCTTGGCCAGCTGGGGGGCGGCCCGATTGCGCGCCCGGGACACGAGCCGCGCCTGCGTCAGGTAGGCGTCCGACTCCTTCTTTTCGGCCGCTTCCAGCGACGCAAGGTCGGCCGCAGCGTCAAGTCGTGCGAGTTCTTCTTTCCACGATGCCAGAAGGCCCGCGAGTTCTGAAGGCGCCCGCTTGTAGCGCCGTGCCAGTGTCAGCCAGAGTGACATGCGTTCATCGAGCTGGGCCAGTCGTTCGGGATCCAGTTCGGTCTTGCGCAGGTATGCATTGATCGAGTGAGCCGCGTCCTCCGCCTGCGCCAGGCTGGATGCCAGGACCTGCGCCAATTCGCGGAAAGCAGGCTCGACGTGCTCCTGCGCCTGGAGCAGGGACGCCGCTTGAGACAGGCTGCGCGTCGCGCCCCCATCTTCGCCTTCAAGCAAGCCCAGGCTGCCCTGAGCGGCCTCCAGCAGGGCCTGTGCATTCGCAAGCCTCGTATGACTGGTATTGAGTTCGTCCCACTCGTTCATTCCAGGCGCCAGCTTGTCAACTTCGCCGATCTGCCAGGACAGGCGTTCACGCTCGCGTTGCAGCGAGTCCTGTGCCTGACGGGCATCGGCCAGTGACTTTTGCGCCGCACGCCACCGCTGCCACGCCTGCTGCATGGGGAGCGTGGCGATGGACCCGTAGCCATCGAGCAGGCCGCGCACCGCCTCGGGGCGGGTGAGGCTTTGCCAGGCATGCTGGCCGTGAATGTCCACGAGCTGGTCAGCAACTTCGCGAAGCTGGGTGGCCGTGGCCGCGCTGCCGTTGATCCAGGCGCGGCTTTTGCCCTGCGCGTCGATGGTGCGCCTGACGAGAAGGCTCTCCAGCGAGTCGAAGCCCGCCTCTTCCAGCCATGGAACCAGCGCGTCCGGCAGGTCGAATTCGGCCGTGATCTCGGCTCGTGCCGCGCCTTCACGGACCACGGATGCCTCGGCGCGCGAGCCCAGCGCAAGCTGAAGCGCATCGATCAGGATGGATTTGCCCGCCCCCGTCTCGCCGGTGAGCACGCTGAAGCCGCCCGAAAGATCAAGCTCGAGTTCTCGCACGATGACGAAATCGCGCAGGGCAATCCGCTTCAATGCCATGTCAGTGGCCTTCGTTCCAGTGGAGCTTCTTGCGAAGGGTGTCGAAGTAGGTCCAGCCCCGGGGATGCAGGAATCGCACCCGGTGCTGGGAACGCCGCACGGTGATGCGATCGCCGCGCAGCAGCGAGGCCAGCGACTGCATGTCGAAGTTGGCGCTTGCGTCCCGGCCGGACACCAGTTCGATTGCGATCTCGGAATCGTCAGGCAGCACGATGGGGCGGTTGGAAAGCGTGTGCGGCGCGATCGGCACCAGCACCCATCCGGGCGTCGAAGGATGCAGCAGCGGTCCGCCCGCCGAAAGGGCATAGGCGGTCGAGCCGGTCGGGGACGCGACGATCAGTCCGTCTGCCCTCTGGTTTGCGACGAAGTGCCCGTCGACCTCGACGCGCAATTCGACCATGCCGGACGTGGCGCCCCGGTTCACCACGACATCGTTCATGGCCAGCGCATCGAACACGCAAAGCCCGTCGCGCATGACCCGGGCGTGCATCAGGCTGCGATGGTCTTCCTCGAACTCGCCATGCAGCATGGGCGTGAGCGCGTTGCGAAAAAGCTCCAGCGGAATATCGGTAATGAAGCCCAGGCGCCCCTGGTTGATGCCGATCAGCGGCACGCCAAAGCGCGCGAGCTGGCGGCCGACGCCCAGCATGGTGCCATCGCCGCCGACCACCATCACGAGATCGCAGCGCCCGCCGATGGCAGGCAGATCGAGGGCCGGGTAACCGGCGATGCCCGAGCCGTTGGCTGTGTCGCGCTCGAACACCACCTCGCAGCCCTGGGAAGTCAGGAAGTGTGCGATTTCTTCCAGAGCCTCGCGTGTCTGGACGCCAGCCGCACCGGTGACCGGAGCGTTGTATTTGCCGACGATGGCGACCTGGGAAAAGTGTGATTTCACGAGCAAATTACATCATTAAAAAATGGCCTCGGCGGGTCGCTGGCTAGAATGAATCAAAAGACCCCACATCATGCTAGATGACCGTGCCAAGTTGTTGTTGAAAGCGCTGGTCGAACGCTATATCGCCGACGGCCAGCCCGTGGGCTCGCGCACGCTCTCGCGGGCGTCGGGACTGGAGCTGTCGCCGGCGACCATCCGCAACGTGATGTCCGACCTGGAGGAGCTGGGCCTCATCGCCAGCCCGCACACGTCGGCGGGGCGAATCCCCACGGCGCGCGGCTATCGCCTGTTTGTGGACACCATGCTCACCGCGCAGCGCGAGCAGCTCGCCACGCCCAGCCTGGCGGCGGACCAGCCCCAGAAAGTGATCGCCAACGCGGCGGCGATCCTGTCGAACCTGTCGCAGTTCGTCGGTGTGGTCAAGGCGCCGCGCCGCACCTCGGTGTTCCGGCACATCGAGTTTTTGCGGCTCTCGGAAAAGCGGTACCTGGTCATCATCGTTTCGCCCGAAGGCGATGTGCAAAACCGCGTGGTATTTACCGAAGTGGATTACACCCAGGCGCAGCTCATCGAGGCGGCGAATTTCCTCAACACCAACTACGCAGGCATGGCCATCGAACAGGTGCGCGAACGCATCAAGGGCGAGGTGGACAAGTTGCGCGGCGAGATCGGCACGCTGATGCAGACGGCCGTGCAGGCCAGCTCGGAAGCTTTGAGCGAAGAAGACGATGTGGTGATTTCGGGTGAGCGCAACCTGCTGTCGGTGAGCGATTTTTCCAGCGACATGACGCACCTGCGCCGTGCGTTCGATCTTTTCGAGCAGAAGACGCAAATCATGCGGCTGCTCGATATCTCGGCGCAGGCCGAGGGGGTGCGCATCTACATCGGCGGCGAAAGCCAGGTCGTTCCATTCGAGGAACTGTCGATCGTGAGCGCGCCGTACGAAGTCGATGGCAAGGTCGTCGGAACGCTGGGAGTCATCGGGCCGACCCGCATGCCCTACGAACGCATGATCCAGATCGTGGACATCACCAGCAAGCTGGTGAGCAACGCGCTCAGTCACAAGCCCTAGCCTCTTACAATCGAGCTTGCGTGGGGCGTTAGCTCAGTTGGTTAGAGCAGAGGACTCATAATCCTTTGGT
>JAZKFD010000139.1:5513-5649 GCA_040386635.1 Pseudomonadota bacterium | reverse complement strand
CGAGAACCTGATCGGCGAAGAAAACAAGGGCTGGACCTACGCCAAGCACCTGCTCTCGCACGAGCGCACCAACATTGCCGATGTCAACCGCGCCAAGCGCGAACTCGAGCGCGTCAAGCGCATCGCGAAGGCCGAA
>JAZKFD010000139.1:2384-5388 GCA_040386635.1 Pseudomonadota bacterium | reverse complement strand
CACCATCTACGGCGGCTCGAACGAAGTGCAGCGAAACATCGTTGCGCAAGTCGTCCTCGGCTGACACCAACGCCTCCTGGAGATCACACATGGATTTCGATTTTTCTCAAGACCAGCAGCAACTGCGCGACGCCGTGCGCAAGTGGGTGGACAAGGCCTACAGCTTCGAGCGCCGCAGGGCGATCGTGAAGGCCGGCGGTTTCGACCGCGGCATGTATGGCGAACTGGCTGATCTGGGGCTGGCCGGACTCTATGTGTCCGACGAGCACGGCGGCATGGGCATGGGACCGGTGGAAGGCATGGTGGTGATGGAAGAGCTTGGCCGCGGCATCGTGCTCGAGCCCATCGCGCATACGCTGATCGCTGGTGGCATCCTGAGCGGCTATGCGTCGGATGCGCTCCGGGCGCAGTGGTTGCCCAAGGTCGCGAGCGGCGAATCGATCGTTGTCCTCGCGCATCAGGAGCGCAAGGCGCGCTGGCGGCTGGACCTGTGCGAAACGCAGGCCGCGCAAACAGGCGACGGCTGGACCGTAACAGGCGCCAAGAGCATCGTGGCCGCAGGCGACCACGCCGATGCGTACCTCGTCCCCGCCGATGCAGCCGGCAAGCTTGGCATGTTCCTCGTCGAGCGCAGCGCGAGCGGGGTTGCGACGCGGGGCTATCTCACGCAGGACGGCAGCCGAGCTGCGGAAGTGACGTTCAAGTCAACACCAGCGACCCTGATCACGCTCGACGGACAACGCGCGCTTGAGCATGCCGTCGATATCGGTATCGCCGCCCTGTGCGCAGAAGGTGTCGGCGTGATGGACAAGACCCTTGATCTGACCGTCGAATACATGAACACGCGCAAGCAGTTTGGCGTGGCGCTGTCAACCTTCCAGGCGCTGCGTCACCGCGTGGCCGACATGAAGATGCAGCTGGAGCTGGCGCGCTCGATGAGCTATTACGCATCGCTCAAGCTCAATGCATCGACCGAAGAACGCCGGCGTGCCATGGCACGCGCCAAGTACCAGCTAGGCGTGTCGATGCGATTCATCGGCCAGGCGTCAGTGCAATTGCATGGCGGCATCGGCGTGACCGACGAATACATCGGCAGCCACTACTTCAAGAAACTCACCCAGATGGAGCTGACCTTCGGAGATACCCTGCATCACCTGGGCGAGGTTTCCGAGCAGATGCAGGAAACGGCAGGAGTGTTCGCTTGATGATTTCCCGTCGGCTCTGGGTGGCGCTAGCAGCCGCCGCGGTAGTTGCGGGTTGCGCGTCTTCTCCAACCTCCAGTGATGCGACGCCTCCCATCGTTTTTGTTTACGGCAACGGCGATACCGCCGCACTGTGGCAGACCACTGTCTGGCGGTTCGAGTCGAACGGATGGCCACGTTCGCGACTGCACGCCATCGACCTGCCGTATCCGCTTGCGCGCGACGATGACACCAAGCCCCAGCCGGGCCGCACCTCGACAGCCGAGCACATGGCTTTCCTCAAATCAGAAGTTGAGAAGGTACTGAAAACCACAGGCGCCAGTCAGGTGGTACTGGTTGGCAACTCGCGAGGTGGCAATGCGATCCGCAACTACATCTACAACGGGGGTGGCGACCGGACGGTGAGCCATGCCATTCTGGGTGGGACGCCTAATCACGGCATCCAGGCCATTCCCGGGCTCATGGAAGCTAGTGAGTTCTCCGGCACAGGGCCCTTTCTCAAGTCACTCAACGCACCCAAGAACGCAGCAGGCGATGAAGTTGCCGGACCGGTCCAATGGATGACCATTCGCTCGGACAACAACGACAAGTTCGCGCAGCCTGATGGGCTATGGCTGGGCATGCGCGGCCAGGGGACCAACGTCACTTTTGCCGGTCCTGAACTGAAGGGCGCCACCAATGTGGTGATCCCGCGCATCGACCACCGCGAAACCTCGTTTTCGCCCGCGGCCTTCGAGGCGACTTACCGATTCATCACCGGCAAGTCGCCGGCCACCACAGCCGTGACCCCGGAGCAGCAAGTCATGCTGTCGGGCAAGGTGACCGGCCTGGGTATCTCTTCCACGGATGCAGCCAGCGGCAATTTCCAGAACAACCTGCCGCTGCCGGGCGCAAAGCTCGAGGTCTATGCGATCGATGCCGCCACCGGAGAGCGCCGTGGCCCGGCAGCGTACGAAAAGACGATAGCGGCCGATGGCATGTGGGGGCCTTTCGCCGCTCGCCCTGATACGCGCTATGAGTTCGCCTTGTCCGCACCGGGCTATGCGACGACGCACATCTATCGCAGCGAATTCCCTCGGTCGAGCGCACTCGTGCATATGCGGCCGGACCGGATTGCGGAGGCCGACAAGAACGCACCGACCATCGTGAAGATGACCCGTCCGCGCGGCTATCTTGATCCCGCCCGCGACCGGATGGCCTTCGATGGAATCACGCCGCCGCCGGGCGCTGTGCTCGGTGCCGGCGTTGCATCTTCGGTGATCAAGCCCGCCTTCGCAGTCCCACGCGTCGTTGTGGGTGAGTTCAATGGCGAGCGAGTGGTCGGCCGGACATGGCCCGCGGCGCAGGGACACGTGACGGTGCTGGAGCTTACGTATTAGGCCAGGCGGCATAGCCGCATAGTCGCATCCCCCCGACGGGCTCAGCTAAACAGGCGCGAAGTCTTGGGCAGATGCGCCATCAAGAACTCCATCTGGTCCGTCAGAATCCTGCGGTTGCGCAGGATGAAGTCTTCCCAGAGGCTTGGGATATACGGTGCATAGAGCAGCGGCATGCGCGCCTGCTCCGGCGTGCGGCTGCTCTTTCGATGGTTGCACGCCCGGCACGCTGTCACCACGTTCATCCAGTGGTCCTTGCCGTTTTGCGCAAAGGGAATGATGTGTTCACGGGTGAGTTCTTCCTCGTCGTGCAGAGCGCCGCAGTACGCACAGATGTTGCGATCGCGCGCGAAGAGCTTGGTGTTGGTCAGCCCCGGCTTGAGGTCGAAGGGATTGATGTTGGGCACGCCCTTGGTGCCGATGATG
>JAZKFD010000139.1:0-2374 GCA_040386635.1 Pseudomonadota bacterium | reverse complement strand
AGATACCTAACGGCGATGCAGATTTTCAGAGGCTTCAAGCACCCCGGCATCGCGCTTGCATCAGCGGTGACGATTGGCAATTTCGACGGCGTGCATCGGGGCCATCAGGCCATGCTTGCGCTCCTGAACAATGAGGCCCGTCATCGCAATGTCACCAGTTGTGTGCTGACCTTTGAGCCCCACCCGCGCGACTATTTCGCGGCCCTTGCACGCAAGCCTGAACTCGCCCCTGCCCGGATCGCCACGCTACGCGACAAGCTGTGCGAGCTGGCTGCCTGCGGCGTGGGGCAGTGCGTGGTGCTGCCATTCGATGCGCGCCTGTCGTCGCAATCTCCCCATGATTTCATCGACCAGGTGCTGGTCCGCGGCCTGGGCGCGAAGTACGTGCTCGTCGGTGACGATTTCCGCTTTGGCGCCAAACGTGCCGGCGACTATGCGCTGCTCGATTCGGCAGGCAGTTCGCGCGGTATCGACGTGGCGCGGATGAACAGCTACGAAGTGCGCGGCGCACGCGTATCCAGCTCTGCCGTTCGCCAGGCGCTGGGGCGGGGGGACATGGGTGCAGTCGCCGCCTTGCTGGGCCGCCCCTACAGCATCAGCGGCCATGTCGTGCACGGCCGGAAACTCGGCCGCGTTCTGGGATTCAAGACCCTCAACCTCCGGTTCGCCCACTGGAAGCCAGCCGCCAGCGGCATCTTCGCCGTGGAGGTTCACGGCCTGCATTCGCAGCCCCTGCAAGGCGTCGCGAACCTGGGAATCCGCCCGTCGCTCGATCCTGCAGACGTCAACGGCGGGCGGGTGCTGCTCGAGACGCACTGCCTGCAATGGCCGCAAGCGTTGGGCGCCGAAGGCGCCTACGGTAAGATCATCCGCGTGGAACTACTGCACAAACTGCACGACGAGCTCAAATATGACGGTCTCGATGCCCTGACCCAAGGCATTCGCAAGGACTGTGACGAGGCCCGTGCGTTCTTCGCATCCACCCGCCGCCAGACGACGCGCGACCGAATTTGATCTGTCATGGCGGGGCTGCTTCAGGCGCCGCCATCCATCTCCCCTGCGCACACCCATCCAGGATTTCCGGTTTAGCCGGGAATGACAACCTCAAGGCATTTCTCCATGACAGACAAGACCGCCCCGACAGATACGACAGGCAAAACGGACTACCGCGCCACCCTCAATCTGCCCGACACCCCCTTCCCCATGCGCGGCGACCTGCCCAAGCGCGAACCGGGCTGGGTCAAGGAGTGGGAAGACAAGGGCCTGTACAAGAAGCTGCGCGCGGCCCGCTGCGGCCATGAGAAGTTCGTGCTGCACGACGGCCCACCGTACGCCAACGGCCAGATCCATATGGGCCACGCGGTCAACAAGATCCTGAAAGACATGATCGTCAAGGCCCGCCAGCTCAAGGGCCTGGACGCCTCTTACATCCCCGGCTGGGACTGTCACGGCCTGCCGATCGAGAACGCGATCGAGAAGCTCCATGGTCGCAACATCCCGCGCGACGAGATGCAGGCCAAAAGCCGCGCCTACGCGACCGAGCAGATCGGCCTGCAAATGGCCGACTTCAAGCGCCTGGGCGTGCTGGGTGATTGGGACCATCCGTACCGCACGATGGACTTCGTGAACGAGGCCGAGGAAATCAGGGCCTTCAAGCGCGTGATCGAGCGCGGCTTCGTCTATCGCGGCCTCAAGCCCGTGTACTGGTGCTTCGACTGCGGCTCGTCGCTCGCGGAGTTCGAGATCGAATACGCCGACAAGAAGTCGCAGACGCTGGACGTCGGCTTCCTGGCCGATGCGCCCTGGGAAGTGGTGAAGGCGTTTGGCCTGACCGACCAGGCGCCGCCCAAGCCGATCCTCGCCGTCATCTGGACCACCACCGCCTGGACGATCCCGGCCAACCAGGCCCTCAATCTCAACCCGGAGATCGAGTACTCGCTGGTCGATACGCAGCGCGGCTTGCTGATCCTGGCGTCCACGCTCGTGGGCAAGTGCATGGAGCGCTACAAGCTCGAAGGCCATGTGCTCGCGGCGGTGCCCGGCAAGGCCCTGGGTGGACTGAACTTCCGGCATCCCCTGTATGACGCGGACCCCGGCTACCAGCGCCTGTCGCCCGTGTACCTGGCCGACTACGCCACCGCCGACGACGGCACCGGTATCGTCCATTCGTCACCCGCTTACGGCGTGGACGACTTCAACTCTTGCGTCTCGCATGGCATGGCGTACGACGACATCCTGAATCCGGTGCAGGGCAATGGCTCCTATGCGCCCGACTTTCCGCTTTTCGGCGGCCTGAACATCTGGAAGGCCGTGCCCCGCGTCATCGAAGTGCTGGGCCAGTCCGATCGCCTCTTCGCCACCGAAGGCATCACGC
>JAZKFD010000138.1:0-18947 GCA_040386635.1 Pseudomonadota bacterium | reverse complement strand
ACGGCCCCACGGGGGCCTGGGCGGTCGTCATGTTTTGGTTATCCTCGGACGGCTAGAGATGTCCAACAGCTGATTTTGCCCTCAATCCAGAACCCCCTCGGCGCGCTGCCGGCGCGCTTTCGCCGCGAGCGTCTTCTGATCGTCGGTTGCGGCGATGTGGGCCTGCGGGTCGTTAAACAGCTGGGGGGCCGCCTGCGTGTGATCGCGCTGACATCATCGGCAGCCCGGATCGCAGCCCTGCGCGCGCAGGGCGTGACGCCGCTGCAGGGAAACCTGGATGACCGCACCACACTGGCCCGGCTGGCCGGCATTGCAACGCGTGTCGTCCATCTGGCGCCGCCTTCTTCCGAGCCTGGCGAGCTGTGGTGGCGCGACCTGCGCACGGTTGCGCTGCTGAGGGCGCTGCGGCTCCGGTCGCCGCCCGCATCGCTGGTCTATGGCTCGACCAGCGGGGTGTACGGCGACTGCCGGGGCGAGTGGGTGAGCGAGGACAACCCCGCGCAACCGCGCACCCCGCGCGCGCAGCGGCGGGTCGATGCCGAGACCGCGGTGCGGCATTTCGGCCGGGCGGCCCAGGTTCGCGCCAGCATCCTGCGCATTCCGGGCATCTACGCGCCCGATCGCGAGGGCGGCACCCCGCGTGAGCGCCTGCTGCGCGGCACGCCCGTGCTGGAGTCCGCCGACGATGTGTACACCAACCACATCCACGCTGACGATCTGGCGCGCGCGGTGATGGCGGCAATCTGGCGCGGCAGCCCCCAGCGGGTTTACAACGTGAGCGATGACACGCAGCTGAAAATGGGTGATTACTTCGACCTCGCGGCCGATCGGTTCGGGCTGGCGCGGCCCAGGCGCATCCCGCGCAGCACGGCTCAGGATGAGTTGCCCCTGATGCTGCTGAGCTTCATGTCCGAGTCCAGGCGATTGCGCAACGCGCGAATGAAAAACGAGCTTCGATTGAAGCTGCGATATCCCACGGTTGAGCAGGGACTCGGGTAGGGCGTATCGACCGGCCCTAGATTCCCGAGGGCTTGACCATGGTGGTCATCCGGTCCACCGCCTTCACGGTCAGTATTTTGACCTCGGCACCCTGCAACACAGTGAGCCTGACTTCGTCTTCCGGGTTCGGCCGGGCCCACAGCTTCTTGTAGAACGATTCAAGCGACGCGACCTGGGTGCCATCCACGGCGAGGATGAAGTCCCCCGCCTCGATCCCGCTGCTGGCAGCGGGGCTGTCCGCAGTCACGCGCACGACCTGGACGCGCCCGGCTTGCTCCGCAGAGGTGAGTCCGAGCCAGGGCCTGCGGCTCCTGGCCGTGCTGCCGGTCCTGGTCATCTCGGCCAGGATGGGCTTGAGCAGATCGACCGGTACGAACATGTTGCCTGGAATCCGTGGCGCTTCGCCCAGCGCATCCGCGACAAACAGGCTGCCGATACCGAGCAATTCACCGCGCTGGTTGAAGACGGGTGCACCGCTGTGATTGGCCACCGGCGGGCTGGTGAAGATCGCCGATTCGATGTGGTACTCCCAGTAGCCCGAGAACGGCCGCCTGCTCACCAGGCGTGTCATCCCCACATCACCATCTTCGCCGCCCGTGGCCACCATGAGCGTGTCGCCGGGATTCATGTTGCGAGGGGACCCCAGGGGGACCGCAGCAATGCCGCGCAACGGCAGGAGCGGGCGGATGAGGCCGAAGCCGGTATCCAGGTCGTAGGCGACGGCGGTAGCAGGAATGGTCCGTTCGTCCTGCGTGACGATCTGGATGTTGTCGGCTTCCAGCATCAGGTAGCCGATTGTCAGGATCAGGCCGTCGGGGCCGATCACCACGCCCGAGCCACTGCGGTTGCGGCCCAGCGTGGACGCCGATCTGGCGCCCTGGGCGGCGGTCACTTTCACACCCACAACGGCCGCATTGGCGCGCGTGAGTGCCTCGATGACTGCTTGTGCGGGAGGCGTTGCCGCCGGTGCCGCAGCGTGCGACGTCGCTACAAGGACCAGGCCCTGCGCAAGGGCAAGGGTGCACAAGGCATGACGCAGGAAAGCAAAAATGCGCATATCGACTCCTTTGCCAATGGGGTGGGGCAACCCGGAAGACGCAGGCAAAGAATGCACCCGAAATCCGCGGCGCACAAGCCTGTTTCGATGGAGCAACGCGATCAATCTTTTTCCCGCGATGGCGCCGGTCCCCCGTGCTCGCTCTGGCCGGCTGCTGGTCGCAACCAACTGAAGAATTGGACCCGGCGAAGCTTTCCCCTCAGAATGGGTGCGAGAGGGAGTCTCGAGAATGGATGACTCGATAAACGGGGGGACAGGTTCCTGGTCTGGGCGGCCTGCCCAGGTATTGCACGAAAGTGCGACGACGCGCGTGTGGCGCGGCGCCAGCGCTCTCACGGGCGTTGTCTGCAAGCAATTCCTGGGCACGGGTGCCAGCGAGCGGGCCAACCATGAACGGGAGGTGCTGGCCCGTCTGGCCGGGGTGCCAGGACTGGCTCAGCTGATTGAAGGTCCGCAGGCCGGATGCGGCCAGGAAGCCGATGTCGTCGTGCTGCGCGACGCCGGCCCGGCCACGCTCGCACAGTTGCTGCTGGAAGGAATCCTCGGGCCGGCCAGGCTGCTGGAGCTGGCGGTGCGAGTCGTGCGCGCAGTGGCGGCAATGCATCGCGCCGGGGTGATTCACCGCGACATCAATCCATCGAACATCGTGCTGTCCGAGGCCGGCGATCCGGTGCTCATCGACTTCGACCTTGCCGTGCTCGCCGGGCAGCACCTGGTGGGGGTTCCGGACACCGGAATCGTCGGAACGCTCGCGTATCTGGCGCC
The DNA here is from genome assembly GCA_040386635.1 of Pseudomonadota bacterium. Lineage (GTDB taxonomy): Bacteria > Pseudomonadota > Gammaproteobacteria > Burkholderiales > Burkholderiaceae_C > Ramlibacter. Next base: position 16,126 of record JAZKFD010000138.1, on the reverse strand, counting down.
GGAACAGAGCGGACGCACGGGCCGGGCAGTGGACCAGCGGGCCGATCTTTATGCCATCGGGGTCATGTTGTACGAGATGGCTTGCGGTCAATTGCCCTTCGAGGAACAGGACACCTTGCAGCTGGTTCGCGATCACCTGGTGCGCGACCCGCCGGCACCTTCACAGATCGATTCCCGCGTGCCTGCGGGGCTGTCCAGCCTCATCCTGCGCCTGTTGGCGAAGTCCCCTGAGCAACGCTTCCAGAGTGCCGAAGGGCTGCTTCACGATCTGCTGCGTCTGGCGCAGGACAACGCCCGCAACGGCATTGGTAATGCCAGCGATCCAGGTGGTGAGTGCCTTGACGACGGCATCTGCGAATTCGCGTTGGGCGAGCGTGACTTTCCGGCCCGGATCGAAGCGCCGCCGGATCTGGTGGGTCGCGATGCCGAGTTGGCCCAGCTGCGCGCTGCCCTGGCCGACACCGTTCGCACATCGCGGCACACGGTGTTGATCGAAGGCGCAGCGGGCGTAGGCAAGACGGCGCTGATCAACACGCTCAGGCCCCTGGCGGCTGCGGTGGGCGGCTGGTTCGCCTACGGCAAGGTCGATCCGTATAGCAGGGACGGTGCGGCGGCGGGTGCGATGACACAGGCGATGCGCGCGCTTGGCCGACTGCTGCTGGCACTGCCGCGCGACGAGCTTGTGGTGCAGCGCCAGCGGATCCTGGACAGCTTGGGACGCAACGCTGCGCTGCTGGCCGGCCTGCTCCCGGAGTTCGCCCTGTTGCTGAGCGCGCATGGCGCAATTCCGGACGGTGACCCTCGTCAGGCCGAAGCGCGGATGCAACAGGCGGCGGTCGATCTCCTGAGCGCGATTGCGTCGCCTGAACGGCCGCTGGTTATCGTGCAGGACGACCTGCATTGGGCGGCCGCACAGTCGTTTCGTGCGTTCGGACAGTTGATGAACGACTCGCGCTTGCGCGGGGTGCTGCTGGTGGGTGCGTACCGCCGCGAGGAGCTTGACCAGAGTCCCACGTTGCAACCCCTGCTTGCTCAGTGGTTGCAGCAGGCCGAGCCCCCTGTGGTGATCGCCCTGGGCAACCTGACTCCGGGCGCTACAGATGAGCTCGCGGGCCGCATGTTGCGACTGGATGCACAGGCCGCCCATGACCTGGGCCGCGAGGTGAGTGTCTTCACAGGGGGCAATCCGTTCGACACCGTCGAGATGATCAACGCCCTGCGGCGCGAGGGGGTGCTCAACCTCCAGGATCACGGCTGGCACTGGAACACCGATGCGGTCCGGCGCTTTGTCAGTCAAAGCAGCGGGGTGGACCTGCTGGCCGCGCGGCTCGAGCGGCTGCCCCAAACGTCGCGCGAGGTGCTGGCTTTCATGAGCTGCCTGGGCAACTCGGTGGAATACGCCCGCCTGGCCGTGGCGACGGGGCTGGGCAGCGACGAGCTGAGCGCGCTGCTCGCAGCGCCGATCGAAGATGGCCTGCTTGTCGCGCAGCGCGGTGACGGCCAGGACAAGCTGAGCTTCAGGCACGATCGTGTGCAGCAGGCCGTACTCGGCGCCTTGGACCATGCGCAGCGAGGCCAGCTCCAACTGGTGATGGCACGTCGGCTGGCAGCCGAATCCGCGATGGAAAGCGATGCCGCCCAGCAGTATCTGGCCAGTTTCGATGTGCTCAGCGCCCAGGGCTCCACTGAGGAGCGACGACGCGCAGCCCACCTGTTCCATCGGCTCGCACGCAAGCTGGCGACCGCCGCAAAATATCCGCTGGCCGAACGCTATCTCGCTGCGGCCGCGGCGCTGCTGGAGGCCCTGGCCGACCCCGCCGACCAGGTTCGCCGTGAGACCATCGACTGCGAGCGTCATGCTGCGCTTTACAGCATGGGTCGCTTCGATGAATCGGATCCCCTGTATGAGGCCATGCGCGGGCGCGCGCAGGACCCACTCCATCTGGTCGATCCGACCTGCCTGCAGATCCGCAGCCTGGACATGCGCGGCAGGATGGATGACGCCATGGCGCTGGGCCTTGACCTGCTCGTACAACTGGGCCTCGAAGTGCCGCGCGACTTCCGCACGCCGGACAGGGAGCAACGGCTGGATGCGCTGGCCGGATGGGTTCTGCAGGACAGCCTGCTGGACCATTCGCAACGGCCCTTGATGCAGGACCCACGCCTGCTCGCCATCGCCAGGCTTCTTGGCCGCGTCGTGGGTTCGGCTTATCTGCGTTCGGACCTTCAGGCCTTTGCCTGCCTGTTGCTGGAAGCGCAGCGGCTATGGGCGCAGCACGGCCCCTGCGCAGAACTGGTGGCCTGCATGAGTCACATGAACGGCACTCTGATCGGCTTGCGGCAGGACTATCGCTGCGGATTCAGCATCGCGCGCCATGTCCTGGCGGTGGGGGAAGCACTCGGGTATGAAACCCAGACGCTGGAGGCACGCTACCGGTTCGCAGGCCACTCGTGCGCATGGTTCGAACCACTGGAGAGCGCGTACACGCATGCGATACGCGCTTATGAAGGTTTGCAGGCCAGGGGCGATCTTTCTTTTGCCTGCTATGGCCACGTCTTTGTGTACAACCTCCTGCTGGACACCGCGCCCACCATCGAAGTGCACGACGCGGAAATCGAGCGGGGGCTGGCGCTGTGCCGCCGCACCGGCAACATTCATGCGGCAGCGATGCACACCTGCGAGCAGCGCTTTCTCTACGCGCTTGGGGGCCGGACGCATTCGTCAGACAGTTTTGACGACGACCATTTCACCGAGAAAGCGTTCATGTCGAGCGTTGGACACCTCCCCTTCGTGGACTTCGAATTTGTCCGTGCACTGCGCGCCCTGCTCTGGGGCGACACTGCGGCCCTGGCCCGACACGGGTACGCATTGATGTCGCGTGCCAGGGGTGCGGCTGCCGGGTTTTTCAGGGTTTCCCACGTCCATCTTTTCGTCGCGCTCGCCAATGCCTGGCAGCTGCAGCAGCCGGGTGTTGATGCGAGCCGCCGCGAGACCCTGCTTGCCGAACTCGACGCGTGCCTGCAATGGCTCGCTGGCCGCGCGGCCGACCAGCCCTACAACTTCCTGCACCTGCTGCGACTGGTGGAGGCGGAGCGGGCGTGGGCCATCGGCGACCGGTGGACGGCCGCGGTGACCTTCGATAGCGCCCTGGTCGAAGCGTCAACCCGCGCGCGGCCCTGGCACCGTGCGCTGATCACGGAACGCGCAGGGTTGTTCCAGTTGACGCAAGGACTGACACGCACCGGTCGGGGATTGCTGGCCGATGCGTGCCAGGCCTGGGAGGCCTGGGGGGCGAGCGCCAAGGTCAAACAGATGCAGCGCGATCATGCCTTCCTGGCCGCTGCGCCCCAGCGCATCGAGTCCCGGCTGGACCAAGGCGCCAGGCAGTCGGGCAAGGGCAGTGGCGGCAGCAGGGGCACCACCGGGAGCAGCAGCTTTTCAACCGACCAGCTGGACCTGGTGGGCGTGCTGCGTGCCTCGCAGGCCCTGAGTTCGGAAACCAGCGTGGAACAACTTGCCAAGCGCGTGACCGATGTGCTGGCTGCCCTGAGCGGCGCAAGCAAGGTGCTGGTGCTCTCCTGGAGCGATGGACAGTGGTCGCTCCTGGCCCCGTCACCAGGTGAGCCATCGGTGCCGGTCGCCGAGGCCGCAGAGCGGGGCCTGGTGCCGCTATCAGCGTTCGCGTACGCCGAACGCACCGGCGAAACGCTGGTCGTCGATGACGTGCCCGGCGACGACCGGTTCGCGCGCGATCGCTATTTCAAGGGCGTGCCGCTTTGTTCGATGCTGGTGGTTCCCATCACCGGCCAGGGGGCGGCGCGCGCCATGCTCATCCTGGAAAACCGCCTGGGACGCGGTGCCTTCAACCCGGAACGCCTGGACGCGGTGATGCTGATCGCGGGCCAGCTGGCGGTCTCGCTGGGCAACGCGCAGCTCTACGCCAGCCTGGAGGACAGGGTGCTGGCTCGCACGAGAGAGCTGGAGGAGACCCAGGCCCAGCTGGTGGCCACCGCGCGGCGCGCCGGAATGGCCGAGATCGCCAACAACGTGCTCCATAACGTAGGCAACGTGCTCAACAGCATCAATGTGTCCGCGAGCGTGGTGCGCAACACCATTTCCAACTCGAGGATTGCAGGCCTCACTCGCGCGGTGGACCTGATCAACGAACACCGGCACGACCTGGCTCATTTCATTGAAGCCGATCCGCGCGGCAAGGCGCTATGGCCTTACATGAACGAGCTGGTCAGCGCACTTCGGACGGAGCGGCAGGACGCGCTGGGCGACCTTGACCGGCTTTCCCGCAGCGTGGATCACATCACCTATGTCGTGACGACCCAGCAGTCGCACGCAGGCCCTTCAAGCGTGATGGAGATGACCCAGGTAAATGAGGCCCTTGAAGAAGCTGTCCAGATGTGCGCGACGGTGCTCGACCGGGTCGGCGTCATCATTTCGCGCGACTACCGGGCGGTGCCCGCGCTGGCGCTGGACAGGCAGCGTGTCTTGCAGATACTGGTTAACCTGATCGCCAATGCAGCCCAGGCGCTGGAAGAAGTGCCCCGCGAATTGCGCCTGCTGGCCCTGGGAATGAAAGTCGCCGGGGCCGAAGCCGAAGTGGGCGCCGACCGCCTGTTCATCACGGTGAGGGACGAGGGCGTGGGTATTTCCCATGAGCATCTCACCCGCATCTTTGCCCATGGGTTCACCACACGCAGGGACGGCCACGGCTTTGGTCTTCACAGCAGCGCCGTGGCCGCGATGGAAATGGGCGGCAAGCTCACCGTGTTCAGTGACGGCCCCGGACATGGCGCCACGTTCACGCTCGAACTGCCCATGGATTAGGGCGCCGCTCCACTCAGCCCGGCTTGCCGTCCAGCCTGGGCCGCGTGAGCACCGGCCAGTAGCGGATGGCGTAGAGCGCGAAACCCGCTGACCACAGAACGGCGGAGCCGATGATCGATACCAGCAGCAGTTGCGGGACGGCGAGCGGCAGCGCCACGCGCACGATCGCAGCGAGCGCCACCAGAACATAGGCAGTGACGTCCCAGCGATCGGCCCGCAGGGGTCGCGCGGTGTGCCCCTTTGCCGTGCGGGTCATCATGCCGATGATCAGTCCGCCGATGGCCCCGACAGTGAGCGCGTGCACCGCAAACGAAGGCGCTACCACTCCGGTCGAGGCGAGCGTGCGCAGCACCAGGTGAACCGGGAGCCAGAGATACGCCAGGTGCAGCACCCACACCAGCGGTGTCGATAGCGTTTTCCAGGGACGCCAGAGCACCCACCGGACTGCGTGGGCACCAGCGCCGACCGCTGCAACGATGGCAAGCGGCGTGCCTTGCAGGCCGATCAGGTCGGCGGCCAGGAGAGCGAGCGTCAGCGCCAGTGTGGCCTGCTCCAGCCGTGCGTTTCGCGTGGCACCGGCTTGCGGCACGCCATTGTTGGTGAACATCGGAATCACGCGACCGCCCATGACCGCGACGATGAACAGCACCGCGTCAAGGCCGATCTGGATTCCGAGCCGAGCCGGCAGCACGATCACACCCAGATGCTGCAGATGGATGGCCAGGGCTGCAGCGGACATCAGCAGCAGCAGGGCGACAAAGAAGTAATTGCGGCGTACGCCGGCTGCGAAGAAAGGAATGGCCAACGCGATGGCAGCCGCTGCCGGAAACGCCGTGTTGGCAATCGCCGCGGCCCATCCCCAGGGCGTCAGCACCAGAACCCGGCCGGCAATCCAGAGCAATGCCAGGGCTGCGAGCAGCCAGCCGGTCGGCGTGGGACGGTTGGCCCAGTTTCGTCCGGCTGTAAAAAGAAAGCCAACCACCACGGCCATCGTGAAGCCGAACAGCATTTCGTGTGCATGCCAGATCGGCCCTTGCAGGTAGGGCTGCGGGAGCCAGCCTGCGAACTGCATGGCCCACAGGCCGATGGAGATGGCGCTGAAGGCGCTGGCCAGCAGGTAGAACGGGCGGAAGCCGAGTTCCCAGAGCGCGAACCCGCTTCGGGTGGGCGCGGGTGTGGCCGGACGCTTTGCTGGCGACCGGCTGGGCAATGTCGGCTCTTCGATGCGAATGAAGGTGGTCACAAGAACTTTCTGCGTGCAATCGGCGTGCGATGCGTGCGACGCCAAGCCACGGCGGCCCCGGCAACCGTGGCCGCAAAAAAAGCGATGGCGATCGCGTTGAGGATGGCGCCTTCGGCGCGTGGCACCCTGTCGGCCAGGCCCGGGCCCAGGCGAAGTGCCAGGGACAAGTGGAGCAAGGCGAGCGGCAGGTAGAAATAAAGCCCGAACCGCAGCTTCACCCGGGCGACGGCAGGCAGGATGACCGGCGCGTGACCCATGATCATGCTGACGACAAATCCGAGGCCCAGCGCATGGATGGCGACGTCGCGCGCTGCGAGTCCGGCGCCCGTCGCGATCCAGGCGGCACCTGCAATGACAAGCCACGCGTAGCCACCCAAGAGGCAGACCGCCATGTACCGCGTCAGCCCATGCGCGAACACCGTTCGTCGGGCGATGTCGAATACACCCAGCCAAAGTCCCAGAAGTACAAGCGCGAAACCGTACAGGAAGCCGCCCACATCGTCTTGAACTGCGGAGGCTGCGGCGCCAGCCACCATGAGAGCGACGACAGCGAACAGCATCCATCCGGCTGCCGGCCTGCGCCGCATCAGGCGCGTCATCTCAAGCCGCTCGGCTGCGATGGTCCAGATCAGAAACGCAAACCACCAGGGCATCACAGGACCGGAGCCAGACCCAGAGGCGAACATCACGTTGCCGACAAGCCAGGCGGCGGCGGAGGCAAGCAGCAGCCAGGTGTGGGGCTGCGACTGCCGCCGGACGATCTCGAGGTTGACGGCGATGAATGCGAGCGACGCGCCAATCAAAAGCCATGCGCCGGCACCGGATTGACCCATGACCAGCATCAGCCCGCCAAGGGCCGACGCGGCAGGCGCGATGAAGGCGGCCGGGTGCTTCAGCGCGACTGCGCGCTCGATGCTGATCACCGTTCCAAGGAACCCGCCAATCATCAGCGCCGCGTGCGCCTGCACGGCGTGAAGCGGCCAGCCTGCACCAGCGGCCAGGGGGAGTTCGACCCCCAGGCGCAGAAGTCCGCCGGCGATACCCGCAACAACAATGGTCACGATCGCAGTCAACAACAAAAGCCGCGATGCCACTGCGATGCGGCGCGAGCCGCGTGCCCGCGGGTCCGGCGTGCGCGAGACGCTCACCATCCCATGAAGCGCCGGGCGCTTTCGCTCATGCGTTCCGGGGACCACGGGGGCTCCCAGACGAGCTCGACCTGTATCAGCGATCCTGCGGGAATCACGCGATCCAGTTCGGTTTCGATCTCGTCGATGATCACATCCGCAACCGGGCATGCAGCAGACGTCATCGTGACCTGGACCCGGGCGAGCTCATCGGTGATGACGACCCCGTATATCAGGCCCACATCGACGATGCTCATGGCGAGCTCCGGATCCACCACGCGCCGCAGCGCCGCCGTGACCGATTCTTGTAACTCCCGTGCGCCTTGGTAGGGAAACGGCTGCGAACTCATTCCTCATGGTAGGTTGCGTGCTTTCACGTGCGCTTGATCTGAGTCAATCCCGGCACAGACCCATCGCGCGATCCTTGGCCGTATGAACTCGAATTCCCACTTTGATCAGCTGCTTCGGGCCGCCGCGGCCCAGCCGGTACCCCAGCGATTGCTGTTTGTCTTTGCAGGCGCCGAATTGCCCGACGACGCAACCCAGGCGCAGCGTGCACGCTTCGAAGCCGGTGAGGGCGGCGCCTTGCAGCCGCTGGCATGCGTGGACAAGCGCATCGACGAGCTTTCGCAGTTCGAAGCGCTGGTGCAGGAGTCTCGCGCCGCATGTCCGCCATGGCGAGTGGTCTTTGTTGCCGCGCTCGGGGGCCAGGGCGACCAGCCGCCCACGGATGCACAGGTGGATGCGGGCCTGGGCAGCATGGTCGAAAGCGTGCGGGTGGGACGGCTGCAGGGAATGCTGGCGCTCGACACGCAGGGCAACCCGGTGTCCTTCGAATAGCCCTGCGCGCACCGAACCGCTCAACGCAGGCGTGGCGCCGCCTCCAGCTGTTCGGGCGTCGTGAAGTAGGCCGAGCCAGCGCCGGTGCGCGAACGTGCGCGTTCCAGTTCGTGACGGGCCACCGTGCGCAGGTGAACCTCATCGGGGCCATCCATCAACTGCAGGGCCCGGCCCCAGCTCCAGAACCATGCCAGTGGTGTGTCCGGCGACAGGCCCATTGCGCCGAAGATCTGCATCGCGCGATCAACCACCCGGGTCTGCAGCCGCGCGGCAACTACCTTGATCGCCGCGATGTCTGAGCGCAGGCGTGGCACATCGGGGCAATGCTGGTCGAGCATCCATGCGGCGTGCAAAACCAGCAGCCGGGCCTGGTCGATCTCGATGCGCGACAAGGCAATCCATTCCTGGATGTTGGAGAAGTCCGAGAGGTACTTGCCGAAGGCCCTGCGCTCCAGGACCCGCTCACTCGCCAGTTCCAGTGCCAGCTCGCACTGTCCGATGGTTCTCATGCAGTGATGCATGCGTCCCGGCCCCAGCCGCGCTTGCGCCATGCGAAAACCTTCTCCCCATCCGCCGAGAAGATTTTCAGCCGGAACGCGGACATCGCGCAGCACGATTTCGCAGTGCCCTTCGGGGGCCTGATGGGCGAGCATGGCGATGTTTCGCACGACCTGCACGCCGGGGTTTTCCAGCGGCACCAGCACCATGCTGTGCCGCGCATGGGATTCGCTGCTTTCGACATCCTCGTCATCATTGCGAGCCATGACAAACAGCACGCGGCAGTCGGGATGCGCCGCGCCGGTGATGAACCACTTGCGGCCATTGAGCACCAGTTGGGACCCGCCCCGTCGCACAGTGGTTTGCAGGTTGGTCGGATCGGACGATGCGACGTCGGGCTCGGACATCGCAAACGCCGACCGGATCCGCCCGTCCAGCAGCGGCACGAGCCAGCGCGCGGCCTGTTCCTGCGATGCGAACCGATGCAGCAATTCCATGTTGCCTGTGTCGGGCGCGCTGCAATTGAAGACCTCGGCGGCCCAGGGAAGCCGTCCCATTGTCTCGGCCAGCGGCGCGTAGTCCAGGTTGCTCACGCGAGTGCCGGGCTCCCCTTCGCGCAGGCCCGGCAGGAAGAGATTCCACAGGCCTTCTTCGCGCGCCAGCGACTTGAGGTCTTCCATGAAAGGCGGCGGGTAGATGCCCCCACGCACCGATTGATGCCAGGCCGCGTTGTAGGGCAGCACGAAGCGATCCATGAAGGCATCGAGCCTGCGGCGCAGGGCAAGGGCCTGTGGCGAGTGATTGAAGTCCACGGTGTCCGGCCCTGCACTCAGTCGCCGAGGAAACTCACGTACTGCCCGGGCTCGGGACGAAGGCGCTGCGCTTTGGTACGACAGGCGGTCCCGATGTTGATGAAGCACACCGGCTGCTCTTCGGCCGACAGGCAGAACAGCTCTGAAAGCCCATCGAAGGCCAGTGCCTTGCCGCTCGTCAGCGCGGACGAAAACCCGAGCGCCGTGGTCGTGAGCAGGATGTTCTGGATCGCGCAGCCGGCCGAAATCAGCCGCTCATGGGGCGGCACATCGCTGTCAGGGCCTCGCGTGTTGACGACTGCGAGCATGAGCACCGGCGCCCTGAAAGCCTTCTGCCTCGCCTGCTCGATCTGGTCGGCGCTGGCCAAGGCATCGCGTTGCAACAACGAATCGGCAAAGACCTGCGCCAGCCGCTGGCGCGCTTCAAAGGGCACGATGACGAAGCGCCAGGGCAGGAGCTGCCCATGGTCGGGCGCGGCTGCAGCAGCCCGCAGGATTGTTTCGAGCTGCTCGATGTTCGGCCCGGGCTCCACCAGGTGTTTTGGCAATACCGTGCGGCGCCGGTCCATCAGTTCGGCTATCGCCGATGCGTCAAGCCCGATGTCGATGCGGGCGTTCATCCGCAGGTCCCGATGTGTCCGCACTGCGTGCAGAAATCGCAGCCGTCCTTGCGGATCATGGCGTGCGCGCCGCACTCGGGGCACTTGCTTCCCGACATCGGCGTAGCGAGCGGAAAACTGGCGCTGGCGCCGACCGGTTCATCACCACCCCCTGCAGGTTGAACGGCCTCGCCGTTGCGGTTCGCGATGATGCCCTGCAAGGCATAGGCAATCGCTGCGACCTCCGAGTCGTGCCAGAGCGGAATCGCCGTGCCGTCGGCCTTGACGTAAGTGCCCAGCCGCACCGGTCCGCGGTCCCAGGCCACCTTGCGCATGTCGGCCAGCGCGCGTTCCAGAAAACCACCGCGCGCGGCCAGAGATAGCATGCGCATGCTGGAGGTGATCCATTGCTGCGACTGGCCGCTCTGGCCCACCGGCATGAAGAACTCGATGGCTCGCTCCCGGCCGTCGGGCAGGGTGATGAACGAGACCACCAGATAGACGTGCTGCTTGCCCTGCTGTGTCCAGTACTCGATCTTCTGCGCCACCGCCGGCAAGGATCCGTTGGGCCTGCGCGCGATCACTTCGCGCATCGGGTCCACCGCCACGGCTGTCGGTGCGGCACCCACCGGCGCTACCGGCGAATCAAGCTGCAGCACCGAGCCCACGATGTCGTTGGGCCGATAGGTTGCCAGGCCCTTCAGTCCTGCCGTCCACGCATGCGTGTACAGGTCCTTGAACGATTCGTAGGGGTAGTCCACCGGCACATTCACCGTCTTGGAAATGGCGGTGTCGATGTACGGCTGAACCGCCTTCATCATGCCGATGTGATCGGCAGCGGCCAGCTGCATCGCGGAAACGAAATACTCGGGTAGCTGGCTGGTATCGCCGCCCAGGTTGCGGTACACGCGCCACGCATGGTCCTGAACGTCGTACTGCGACGTGCTGCCGTCGGCTTCGCGCTTCTTGCGTGTATAGGTCCACGAGAAGGCGGGCTCGATTCCGTTGGAAGCATTGTCCGCAAAGGCCAGGCTCACGGTGCCCGTCGGCGCGATGGACAGCAGGTGACTGTTGCGGATGCCGTGGCGGGCGATGGACGCTTTCAGTGGGTCGTCCAGGCGGCTGGCGAAGGTGCCTTCCTGCAGGTACCGCAGCGCATCAAAAGCGGGGAAGGCGCCTTTTTCGCGGGCGAGCTCCACCGAGGCGCCATACGCTGCGTCGCGCATGGTTCGTGCGATCTGCACGGCGGTGTCGCGACCGGCCTCGCTGTCGTAGCGCAGGCGCAGCATCGCGAGCGTGTCGCCCATGCCGGTGAAGCCGATGCCGATGCGGCGTTTGGCATGTGCCTCCGCACGTTGCTGGGGCAGGGGCCAGAAGGTCAGATCCAGCACGTTGTCGAGCGCGCGGACCTGCAGCGCCACGGCAGCCGCAAACGCCTCGAAATCGAAGGCCGGCGTGCCGGCGAAACCGAAAGGATTGCGCACGAACCCCGGCAGGATCACCGGCCCGAGGTTGCAGCATCCGTACGAAGGAAGTGGCTGCTCGCCGCAGGGATTGGTGGCGGCGATGGCTTCACAGTAGTGCAGGTTGTTGTCGCGGTTGATCGTGTCCAGGAAGATCACGCCGGGCTCGGCGAAGTCGTAAGCGGACTTCATTACCGTGTCCCACAGCTGGCTGGCAGCGAGCTTGCGGTAAACCCACATGCCGTCCTCGCGCTGATGCGCCCCGGCCGCAATCAGCTCATCGCCAGGACGCGCGGTGTGCACGAGGTCCCAGTCGCCGCCGCTGGCAAGCCGCTTCATGAACTCATCGCTCACGGCGATTGACACATTGAAATTCGACCAGCGTCCGGGCTTGCGTTTGGCGGTGATGAATTCCAGCACATCCGGATGGTCGATTCGCAGCACCCCCATCTGCGCACCCCGGCGGGCGCCAGCGCTTTCCACCGTCGCGCACGAATGGTCGAACACGTCGATGTAGCTGCACGGTCCGGACGCCAGCGAGGCGGTCGCGCGCACCTGCGCGCCCCGGGGCCGAATGCGCGAGAAGTCGTAGCCGACGCCGCCGCCGCGCCGCATCGTCTCGGCGGCTTCGCGCAGCGCTTCGTAGATGCCCGGGTAGCCGCCCGCGTCCATGCCCTGGATGCAATCGCCCACCGGCTGCACGAAACAATTGATCAGCGTGGCCTGCAGGGCGGTGCCCGCAGCGCTCATGATCCGGCCCGCGCCGATCGCACCTGCGCTGAGGTTGTCGAAGAATCGCTGCTCCCAAAGGGCCCGCTCGGGTTCGCTCTCGACCGACGCCAGCGCTTTGGCGACGCGCGCGAAGATGTCAGGGGCACCGGTCTCGTCGCCCTTGAGGTATTTCTCCGCGAGCACATCGCGTGTGATGGGTTGTACCGGCAGCAATGGAAGAGTCTCCTGGGGCTTCATGTCGCGCTTCATGCTGGGACCTTTGCAGTCAGGTCTGCAGGCATGGTGCCTGCAATCATCCATTGCATCAACTCCCGCACGCTGCGGATCTGCGAGCCGAATGGCAGACGCCCCGCTCCGCGGAAGAACAGGCCCTTGTCAGTGCTGCCTTCCAGCGCGTGCCCGAGCGACTTGTCGATGCAGAACTGCCCCCAGCTGGGCTTGCCGTCGCGCAGGCCGCACTGCGACAGGCAGTCGAACCACATGGTGCAGTGCGCCTTCGGGTGGGCGTGCTGCTGCAGCCGCGGCTCGAGCCGCAGGTATTTGTCGAGCCACGGGGTTCGCACCGCACGGGCAGGAAGCCCGGCCACACTGGTGAACTCGACAATGTCCTCGGGCCGGGCATTGGCCAGCACCTGCTTGAAATCGGGGTGCGCGTCGCACTCTTTTGTGACTGCAAAGGCGGTGCCCAGTTGCGCGCCCGAGGCACCCAGCGACTGCAGCCGCCGGATGTCCTGCAGGCTCGAGATGCCGCCCGCCGCAATCAGCGGGATGCGGCCCTCGATGCCGGATGCGCGGAAAAAGGCCAGCACTTCGGGTAGCACCACATCGAAATCGAATCGGCGGTCGTGGAGATCCGCGACTTTTGCGGCGCCCAGGTGGCCCCCGGCGAGGCGCGGATGTTCAATCACGATGGCGTCCGGCAGCCGGCCCTTCTTTTCCCACTTGCGAACGACCAGCTGGACCCCGCGCGCATCCGACAGGATAGGAATCAGCGCCGTCTGCGGAAACTCGCGTGCCAGATCGGGCAGGTCCAGCGGAAGCCCCGCGCCGACGATCACCGCGTCGATCCCGCATTCGAGCGAGTGACGCACATACGCCTCGTAGGCACTCACGGCGCGCATGATGTTGACAGCAAGCAATCCCCTGCCACCGCTCAACGCACGTGCTTTCGCGATCTCGCGCGTGAGTGCTTCCAGGTTGGCCGCGTCGATACGTTCGCGCGTGCCGGGCTCGCTGGACAGATGCGCGGTCTGCGCCATGAGGTCGGGGTGATGCCGCCGCAGGTCCACCGACGAGATCGTCCCCATGGCGCCCAATGCGGCAACGGCGCCGGCAAGTCCACCGGCCGAAACGCCCACGCCCATGCCGCCCTGAACCACCGGCAGCAGGCTGCGTCCTGCGAGCTGCAATGGCGCCAGGCCGCAGCCACGTGCCGCGTCTTCAAGAAAGGCGGCCATTTCCTCGTCGTTCAGTGTCTGGTACATCGTGTTGGGCCTCATGCGCGAGCCCCGGTCCTTGAGTTTTTGCAGGGCTCACTGTGCGCGCCTTGCGATCCGTCAAGTTGACGCGGATCAACACTTGCACGGATATCAGGTGCTCGATGGACCGACCTGGGCAGGATCGACTTCGATCACCTGACCGTCATGCTCCACATAGGGCTGATAGGGCCCGGTGCCGCTGTGGGTTGCGCGCGAAGCGGCGACGAAATCGCCCTTTGTCACATCGAAGACATGGACTTCGCCTTCTTCGATCACGTAGTGCCAGCCGTGCAGCGTGAGCTGGCCGCATTCGACCTGCCGGCGCACCATCGGATAGCCCATCAGGCGCTCGAGCTGCAACACCACGGCGCGTTGCTCGGTGCGCCGCAATGCTTCGGGACCCGAGACCGGCAGCAGCGCTTCGCTGGCGAGCTTGAGCCATTGCTTCAGGGCAACCGCTTCGTCAGGCACGCCTTCGTAAGCTGCCCGGATCGCGCCGCAGTGGCTGTGTCCGCACACGATGATGGTCTTGACATGCAGCGAGAGCACCGCGAACTCGATGGCCGCCATGGTGCCGTGCAGGCCATGCGAGCCGTCATACGGCGGCACGAATGCGCCCACGTTACGCACGATGAAAAGTTCTCCCGGACCGGTGCCGGTCAGCAGGTAGGGTACCAGCCGCGAATCGGAGCAGCCGATGAACAGCGTCGTGGGGTGCTGGCCCTGCGCAACCAGATCCTGGAAGCGTTGCTGGTGGCGCGGAAAATAGTCGGAACGAAACTGCCGCAATCGCTGCAGCAGTTCGTCCGATTCGGGCTCGTTCATTGCACCAGCGGTGAATCCGCGCCGTCCAGCTCGACGCCTTCGATTTTTGCCTCGCCTGCCAGCACCTGCAGGCACTGTCGCATGGCCGTGACCCAGCTTTGCTGACGCAGGGCCATGCGCACGGAGCCGATGACGTCTTCGAATGCCTGCGCCGCGCCGGGCTCGCGCTGGAGCACCTCGACGACATGCAGGCCGAACCTGCTGTGCACGAGCCGCGGCAGCACGCCGATTTCCATGTGCCCCAGCACTTCACGCGCGAACTCCGGTGCGCAATCGGCCGCGCTCAACCAGCCGAGTTCGCCGCCGTGTTCGCCACTCGGGCAGTTGGACAATTCGCGCGCGGCGCGGCCGAAGTCGTCGGTGGCCGAGCCGTCGTGGCAACGCACGTCGAGCAGGCAAGCTTCGGCGCGATTGCGCAGCGCGACAACATCGACACCGGGTGTCACGGCAAACAGCACATGGCGAACCAAAGCGCGCTCGCCCGTGCGATACCGTCCCGGGTGCGCATCGAAGTGGCGGCGGCATGCTTCGTCGGATGGCTCCGGAATCTGCAGCTCGCGCTCCAGCCACGCCTCAATGGCTTGCGAGGCTGCATCGCTGGTGATGCCGTTGACGGACGCCGGGTCCGACGCATCCAGCAGGCCGGCACGGATGGCAGCCTGGCGCAGCAGTTCGGTGCAGGCGCGTTGCCTCAGCTGCTCGTCGTTCAGCGTCTCATCGGCGGTGTTCAGCGGCTGTCCGTTGACGGACGCGATGCTGGCGAGGGTGGCGGCAGGTGTTGGAAGGGTGGTGGTCATGGTGTGTCCTCAGCGATCGCCCGGCTGGGCCACTGCGGCTGCCCCGCGGGGCGGAACCGCGCTGGGCTGGCCGGGAAGGTTGCGGCCTGCCGGCACGTTCAGGCGGCGGCTGCGCACGACCTGGTACGGGCGAAACAGGAAGGTGACGGCGGCGAATCCGCTCCAGACGTGGACGAGCCGGGTGAACGGGAACAGCAGGAAGATCGTCATGCCGAAGACCACATGGAACAGGTAGGGCCATGGAAGTCCGGCCAGCGCCGTCGCATCTACCGGACGCAGCGTGACGATGCGTTGGGCCCAGTCCGCCAGGATCAGCATCACGCTGCCGTCGGTGTGCTGGATCGAATAGGGCAGGGTGATCAGGCCAACCACCAGCTGCACCCACAGCACCGCCAGCACCATGATGTCGCTGACGCGGCTGGTGTGCCGGATGCGCGGATCGAAGAGCCGGCGCCAGATCAGCATCGTGAGACCCACGAAGCAGACCGCGCCTGCGATACCGCCGGCAGTGACGGCCAGCATCTGCTTGGTGGCGGCCGTCATGAAGATGCCGTACACCGCGTGCGGCGTGAACAGGCCGACCATGTGGCCGAAGAACAGGAACAGCACACCGAAGTGGAACAGGTTGCTGCCCCATTTGAGCAGGCCCGCGCGCAGCATCTGCGACGAGTCGCTCTTCCAGCTGTACTGGTTCTGATCGAAGCGCACCAGGCTGCCCACGAGGAAAACCGTGAAGCAGATGTAGGGATAAACCTGAAACAGGAAGTCGTGCACGGATTTCATCGCATCGCTCCTTGCGGGTTGTTGTTCTTGCGGATGATGTGGATGGGTTGCGGCTGGCCGGGTTTGGCTTGCCCCTCGGTCGAGCAGCC
>JAZKFD010000137.1:0-7170 GCA_040386635.1 Pseudomonadota bacterium | reverse complement strand
GTCCGGCGCGCCGGCGCCGGGCACGACGAACGCCACCGGCGTTTCGCCCCATTCCTGCGAGGGCACACCCACCACGGCTGCATCCGCCACCGCCGGGTGCTGGCGCAGCACTGCTTCCAGATCGCTCGGATAGACATTGAAGCCGCCCGAGATGACCATGTCCTTGCGGCGGTCCATCAGCGTGAGGAAGCCCTCTTCATCGAATCGCCCCACATCGCCCGTACGGATGAACCGGTTGCCTTCGCTGTCGTACCACTCGGCGTCGCGCGTTTTGCCGGGCTGGTTGTGATACGCGGTCATCATTGCGCCTGAACGACCCACCACCTCACCGATTGCTCCCCGCGCCACTTCGCACTCATCCTCGTCGATCAGGCGAATGTCATGGCCTTCTACCGGTTTGCCCACCGTGTGCAACTTGTCCGGAAAGTTGTGCGCTTCGAGGGTGCAGGTGCCACCGCCTTCGGTCATGCCGTAGAACTCCACCAGGCCCCCAGGCCAGCGATCGAGGATGTCGCGCTTGAGCTGCGCGTGGAACGGGGCGCTCGTGCAGAACTTCATGTGGAACGACGAGAGGTCGTGCTGCGAAAAAGCGGGAAGCGCCATGATCCGCTGGTACTGCACCGGCACCAGCATCGTGTGGGTGACGCGCTCTTTCGCTGCAATCGCCAGATAGCGCGCCGCGTCGAACTTCGGCGGGCCAAGCACCACGCACCCACCGCGCGCAACCGTCGGAAAGACACACACCAGCGTCGTGTTCGAGCAGAGCGAGGTGGCAACCAGCGTGGTGCTGCCGGGTCCGTAGCCATAACTCTCGGCACGCGCCACATGGAGCCAGCGCATGCCGTGTGACTGCACGATTCCCTTGGGCGTGCCGGTCGTGCCCGAGGAATAGATGATGTTGAAGGGCCATTCGGGCTCGACCGTCACGGGATTGGGTTTGGAGCCAGCCGGTGACAGCCAGTTTTCGAACGACGGCGCCGAAGAGGCATCCATCGAAACGCGACGTGCCTTTGACTGGAATGCCGGCACATTCGCATCAACAAAAAAATGCGATGCACCGCAGTCACTGACCATCGTCGCGATCTGTTCGGGCAGCGCCCCTGTCGGCAAGGGCGCGACCGCCGCGCCCGCACGCAGGCCGCCGAGAAAAATTGCGACGTATTCCAGCGAGTTAAACCCGCAGATCGCGATACGCTTCCTGGGCTTGACGCCATCGCGCTGCAAGGATGCGGCGATGCGATCGACCATGGAATCGAGCTGGCCCCAGGTGACGCTGCGCTCCCCTTGAACGAGCGCGCGTTGATTGGGCCGCACACGCGCGTGGTCACGAACCAGGTCGGCGATCGCGCAAAAAGGCGGGGCGGCTTGCAAGGGCGCAGCAGGACGGGCGGTTTTCATTCGACACGCTCGATCGATGTGGGTTTGAAGCCGAGATCGGCGGCCTTGCCCTTTCTGCCGCGGCCGGCCTTCGCATAGTTCAGCGAGCGGATCTCCAGCGTCTCTTCGCGGTCCTTGCCCCCACGGCCGACGCCGGTGATCCTGACGCTGCGGGTATAGGCCGCCGCACCGGCCAGGGTGTCCCTGGCTTCGAGGTCGATCAGCATCAGACCGCGGCCTCCGTTGCTCATTGGCTTCAGTTCGCTGATCTCGAAGGTAAGGATGCGGCCATTGGCCGAAGCGCAGGCCACATGGGTCGCAGGCAACTGCGGCGGCACGTTGGCCGGAGAGGGACGGCAGAGGGTCTCGCCCTCACCCACGCTGATGAAAGACTTGCCCGCCTTCAGGCGCGACATCATGTTTTCGACGGTGGCGAGGAAACCGTAGCCGCCGGAACCCGACAGCAGCAGCCACGCGCCGGGCGCCCCTGCAAAGTAATGCGCGAGATGCGTGCCGGCTTCGAGTTCGATCATCGTGGTCACCGGCTGGCCGTCACCCCGTGCGCCCGGCAGTGTCGCCACGGGCACGGTGTAGACGCGGCCGTTGCTGCCAAATGCCAGCAGCGTATCGACGCTGCGGCATTCAAAAGCGCCGTACAGTCCGTCGCCCGCCTTGAAGACGTATTCCTGCGCGACCGGCGCGCCGGTTGCCTTGTCTCGCGCCCAGCCCTTTTGCGCGCGGACCCAGCCTTTTTGCGACACGATCACCGTGACGGGTTCATCGACCAGCTTGATCTCGGCCACCGCCCGCTTGTCGGCCTGTATCAGGGTGCGGCGCGCATCGGCAAACTGTTTGGCGTCCTGCTCGATCTCCTTGATCATCAGGCGGCGCAGCGCTGAGGGACTGCCGAGGATTTCGTCCAGCTTTTTCTGGTCTTCGCGCAGCTCCTTGAGTTCCTGCTCGATCTTGATCGCTTCGAGACGCGCGAGCTGGCGCAAGCGCAGGTCGAGGATGTCGTCAGCCTGCCGTTCGGTGAGCTTGAATCGCTCGATCAGCGCGGGCTTGGGCTCATCACTCTGGCGAATGATGCGAATCACTTCGTCGATATTCAGCAGCACCAGCTGCCGGCCTTCAAGGATGTGGATGCGATCGAGCACTTTGTCCAGCCGGTGCCGCGAGCGGCGCTCGATCGTCGCGTGACGGAATTCGATCCACTCCAGCAGCATCTGGCGCAGCGACTTCTGCACCGGCTTGCCGTCCAGTCCGATGGACGTCAGGTTGATTGGCGCCGAGGTTTCGAGGCTGGTCTGCGACAGCAGCGTGGTGATGAGTTCCTGCTGCCCGATACGGCTCGTCTTGGGCTCGAACACGAGTCGTACGGCGGCGTCCTTGCTCGACTCATCGCGCACGGCATCGAGCACAGCCAGCATGTTTTGCCGGAGCAGCACCTGATCCTGGCTAAGGGCTTTCTTGCCTGCCTTGACCTTGGGGTTGGTGATCTCCTCGATCTCTTCCAGCACACGCTGCGAACTTACTCCCGGTGGCAACTCGGTCACCACCAGTTGCCATTGACCGCGAGCCAGCTCTTCGATCTTCCAGCGCGCGCGCACCTTGAGCGAGCCGCGCCCGGTGCGATAGGCATCCGCGATATCGGCCGCCGGGCTGATGATCTGTCCGCCGCCCGGATAGTCGGGACCGGGCAGGATTTCGGCCAGCTCGACCTCGGTGAGCTTCTGGTTTTTGATCAAGGCCACGCAAGCGTCCGCAACCTCGCGCAGGTTGTGCGACGGAATCTCGGTCGCCAGTCCGACTGCGATGCCGCTTGCGCCGTTGAGCAATGCGAAGGGCAGCCGGGCAGGCAGCTGTTGCGGCTCCTGCGTGCTGCCGTCGTAATTGGGAATGAAGGTCACCGTGCCTTCATCGATCTCATCGAGCAGCAGGTTGGTGATTCGCGACAGGCGTGCTTCGGTGTAGCGCATGGCAGCGGCGCCATCACCGTCGCGGCTTCCGAAATTACCGTGGCCGTCGATCAGCGGATAGCGCTGCGAGAAGTCCTGCGCCATGCGCACCAGCGCGTCGTAGGCCGCCTGATCGCCGTGCGGATGGAAACGACCCAGCACATCGCCCACCACGCGCGCACTCTTGACAGGTCGCGCTCCGTTGGCTCCCGCGAAGCCCAGACCCATGCGGGTCATTGAATAGAGAATGCGACGCTGCACCGGCTTCTGGCCGTCGCAGACATCGGGTAGCGCGCGGCCTTTTACAACCGAGAGCGCGTATTCGAGGTAGGCGCGCTGGGCGTAGGCGGCCAGGTCGGGTTGGCCGTCGTCGCCGTCGCCGCCGTCAAGGGAAATGAGTTCTTGCTCCATCTTTCGGACTTCTTCTTGGTAGGGCGTGAGTTCAAATGGGAAGCTGAGAGCGCGGTGGCATCCGATGAGCGGGTTTCGCGCAAAGCAGCTCGCGACCGACCGGCCACACGGTCATCCGCAACGCACGCTCACCTGCCTGCGGGCTACCGCGAAAACAGAAATGGGTTCATTCACGCTCGATCTTCGAATCGAGTGGCTGCGCTGATGCGACGGGCTGCGCGATCAGGGTCCCAGCGGGTAAATTGCCGCGCCCCAGGGCGCCGCCGACCGGAATCTCCATGCGCACGCGTCCTGGCACCCGGCTGCCTGGTCCCCCGCCCGCCACCATGGAGGGTGGCTTGAGCAGCGTGTAGAGCTGCATCACCGTCTTGACGTAATTCTGGGTCTCGCGATAGTTGGGAATCCGGTTGCCGGCGCGCTGCACCGCGCCCTCTCCGGCGTTGTACGCCGCCAGTGCCAGCTCCAGCTTGCCCGGAAACAGGTCCAGCAGATAGCGCAGGTAGCGCGTGCCGGCCTTGATATTGGTGCCGGGGTCGGTGAGTTTCCTGGTTGCTGCCATCCTTGCGTCACCGACCACACCGTAGCGCTCGGCAGTCGCGGGCATCAGTTGCATGAGTCCTACCGCACCCTTGGGGGAAACGGCCGACGCATCGAAACCGGATTCGGTCGCGATCAGCGCCTGGAGCAACTCATAATCGACCGAATGCTTGCGCGATGCCTCTCGCATGTGGTGCTTGACGACCTTGTAGCTGGGCGAAACTTCAAAAAACGCAATCACCCGGGGCGCGGAGCGCGCAGCCGCTGCAGCCGGCGCTGTTCCCAGCCCGCGCGCCGTATCGAAGCTCTCGCCACCGCGAAAAAATAGCTCGTAGCGCTCATCGACCTTTTCCGCCGCAAAATGCGCGACACCCCTGGCATCGACAAAACCCCAGACCTCGGCCTGCACCGTTGCGGAAAACGCCAGAGTCAGCAGGGTCGCGGCCACCCACCGAACCGGTCTGAAATTGCCCGACATCATGGCTTGACCTCCAGGCCCAGGCTGCGCCGCCCGGTAAATTCGCTTCGCAGCATCGACATCACGTGGAGCGATTCGAAGCCATCGGCCTGCCTGACCGCATCCCGCAACGTGCCCTCCGCCACAAAGCCCTCACCTTCGTAAAGCGCTCTTGCACGCGTGTTTCGCGATTTCACATCCAGCCAGAATCGATGCGCATGCAGGTCATCGAAAACGATCTTCTTGGCGGCCCTGAGCGCCGCCCGGCCCGCGCCATTGCCCTTGGCCTGAACCACCATGCGCTTGAGTTCGATGGACTGGTTCTGGCTGCGGCACCCGATGAGGATCAGGAACCCCGCTGCCTCAAGCGACGGCCCCGCTTCCACGATGAAATGCCGGAAATCAGGAAAGCGGATGGCTGCTTCGTGCTGGGTGCTCTCCCAGGGGGTGATGAAGGGCAGGTTTTCCGGATCGAGTTCCAGGGACAGCACGAATCCGATGTCACTGGTCATGGTTGGACGCAGCCGCACGCGCGCAGCCGCGCGTTCTGGCGCAGATGCCGTGGAGGCGTTGGATTCAGCGGCGGTCACGTGCGTTCTGTCTGGTGGTGACTAGATATCAATTTCGACGGCGTCGCCGTGCAGTTCCATGAGTTCGCGGCGAGCCGCTGCTTCCCCCTTGCCCATGAGCTTGGTGATAAGGGCCTCGGTTGCCAGGAAGTCCGATCGCCCCAGTTGAACAGGAAGCAGGCGCCTCGTGTCGGGATTGAGCGTGGTATCCCACAGTTGTTCCGCACTCATCTCGCCCAGGCCCTTGAACCGGCTAATGTTCCAGGTGCCTTCGCGTACGCCTTCCTTGCGCAACTTGTCGAGTATGGCAACCAACTCACCTTCATCGAGCGCATACGCCTTGGAAGCTGGCTTTTTACCACGAGCCGGCGCGTCAATGCGAAACAGCGGAGGACGCGCCACGTATACATGACCCGTCTCGATGAGCTTGGGGAAGTGGCGGAAAAACAGGGTCAGCAGCAGCACCTGGATATGCGAGCCATCCACGTCCGCGTCGGACAGGATGCAGACCTTGCCATAACGCAGGCCCGACAGGTCGGGCGTGTCGTTGGGGCCGTGAGGATCGACACCGATCGCCACCGCGATGTCGTGGATTTCGGTGTTCGCAAAAAGCCGGTCGCGCTCGACCTCCCAGGTGTTGAGCACCTTCCCGCGAAGCGGAAGAATGGCCTGGCATTCCTTGTCACGGCCCATCTTGGCGCTTCCGCCTGCCGAATCGCCCTCGACCAGGAAAACCTCGTTATGCGCAATGTCGCGGCTCTCGCAGTCGGTCAGTTTGCCCGGCAGCACGGCCACGCCCGAACCCTTGCGCTTTTCGACCTTCTGACCGGCTTTTTGACGGCTCTGGGCCGCCTTGATGGCCAGCTCCGCCAGCTTGCGCCCGTATTCAACGTGCTGGTTCAGCCAAAGCTCGAGGGCAGGCCGCACGAAACTGGAAACCAGCCGTACCGCATCGCGCGAATTGAGCCGTTCCTTGATCTGGCCCTGGAACTGCGGATCGAGCACCTTGGCCGACAACACATACGAAGCGCGCGCGAACACGTCTTCGGGCAGCAGTTTCACGCCCTTGGGTAGCAAGGAATGCAAGTCCACGAAACTCTTGACCGCCGTGAACAGCCCGTCGCGCAGGCCGCTTTCATGCGTGCCGCCCGCGCTGGTGGGGATCAGATTGACGTAGCTTTCGCGCACGGGCTGCCCGTCTTCGGTAAAGGCCACGCACCACTGGGCGCCTTCGCCTTCTGCGAAGTTGTCGTTGTTTTGGGCGAAACCTTCGCCCTCAAAGAGGGGGATCACCGGTTCGCCCGTGAGCGTCTGCATCAGGTAATCGCGCAGCCCGCCCTTGTATTGCCAGCTCTGCGATTCCTTCGATTTCTCGTTGATCAGGGAAACCGTCACACCGGGCATCAGCACGGCCTTGCTTCGCAGCAGATGGGCCAGCTCGGCCATGGGAAGCTGCGCCGATTCAAAGTACTTCGCGTCGGGCCATACGCGGACGGTGCTGCCCTGGCGGCGATCGCCTTCGGCCGCTTTGCGAACGGTCAGCGGCTCCACCACGTCACCCGCGGCGAACACGATGCGCGCGACCTGCCCTTCGCGATGCGTCGTGACCTCCAGCCGTTTGGCCAGGGCATTGGTGACGGACACGCCAACACCGTGGAGACCCCCGGAAAAGCTGTAGGCCCCGCCCTTGCCCTTGTCGAACTTGCCGCCCGCGTGCAATCGGGTGAACACCAGTTCAATGACGGGTGCGTTTTCTTCGGGGTGCATGCCGAACGGAATACCACGCCCGTCGTCTTCTATGCTGATCGAGCCGTCGCTGTGCAGCGTGGTCTTGATGCGCTTGCCGTGATTGGCCAGTGCC
>JAZKFD010000136.1:0-24817 GCA_040386635.1 Pseudomonadota bacterium | reverse complement strand
GCGAACTCGACAATCTTCAATCCGGCAAGCGGTCCCAAATTCTTCTCCCCTGTTTGACTCGTGTGGTGCGTCAGGTCGTCTCGCCGCCGTCTGCGGTGATGACCTGGCCGGTGATGAATGCGCCGGCCCTGCTTGCCAGCAACACGGCGATGCCGCCGATGTCATCGGGCTCGCCGATGCGCCCCAACGGCAGCAGCGCTTCGCGTTCGGCGAGCAGCTTCGGGTTTTCCCAGATCGCGCGCGAGAAGTCGGTGCGGATCAGTCCTGGTGCAATACAGTTGATTCGGATGTTGTGGCGGCCCCATTCAAGCGCCATGCAGCGGGCCATCTGCATTTCCGCGGCTTTGGACATTCCGTAGATACCCAATGCTGCGCGCCCGCGAAATCCACCGATTGATCCGACAAAAATAACCGCGCCATCCTTGCGTTCGGCCATGCCCGGCAGCACCAGGTTGGCAAGCCACATGTTGGATTGCACATTGTTGCGCATGACTTTGTCGAACACCTCATCGCTCGCGCCTGCCATGGGGCCGTAATAGGGATTCGTCGCCGCGTTGGCGACCAGCACATCGACCCGGCCCCACTCGGTGAGCGTTCGCTGCACCATGGCTTCGATTTCCGGCTTCTTCGAGATGTTGGCCGCAATGCCGATGGCTTGCCCTCCGTCCGCCCGGATCGATGCCGCAACTTCATCACACGCCTTCGCGGTGCGGCTGCTCACAACGACTTGCGCGCCGGCAGCTGCCAGGTGTTCGGCGATGGAGCGGCCGATGCCGCGCGTTGCGCCCGTGACGATGGCCACTTTGCCGGTGAGGTCGAATGCTTTCATGTGGCTTTCAGCTGGCCTTGTACAGGCTGATGTTTTCGGTGACGCACGCGGGCTTGTCTCGCCCTTCGATTTCCATCACGTCCCTGAATCGCACGCGCAGGCCCTGGCCGGTGTTCTCGGCTTCGAGCAGGGTGCGTCGCATGCGGATACGGTCGCCGGCAAACACGGGCGATAGAAACCGCGTCTTGTCATAGCCGCAGTTCAGGCCGGACGTCATCGTCTTGAGCGTCCAGATCTGCCGCGCCATATGCGCCATCATCGACAGCGTGAGCATGCCGTGCACCAAAGTCTTCCCGTGCGGGCTTTCGCGTGCGGCCCGCCCGGGATCGGTATGCAGCCAGAAATCATCTTTGGTGACACCGGCAAATCCGTCGATGCGCCCCTGGTCCATCGCGAACCAGTCAGTGACGCCCAGCTCCTGCCCCACAGCGGCGACGACGGCCGCGACATTCTCGAACTCGCGCGCAGTCATTGCAGGCTCATTGCTTGCGTGGCATCTTTGCGATGAGGTCACCCCACTTGGCAAGCTCGTCGCGCGTCATCCTGGCCAACTCATCGCTGGACGCGGGCACCGGGTCGAAGCCACGGTCATCGATAAATGCCTGGAATTCGGCAGTCTTCTGGATCTTGAGCAGTTCCTCGGAATAGCGCTTGACGATGGCAGGCGCCATATCGGGCGGGCCGTACATCGCGAACCATGCAATGAACTCGAATCCCGGATAGATCTCGTTCATCGCGGGCGCGGTCTTGATCACTTTGTGGCGAGTCTTGCCACTGGTGGCAAGAACCTTGATGGAGCCGGCTTTCCACAAGGGCACTGCGTTGCTGATGACCTCGAAGCTGAAATCGATGTGGCCGCCCATCAGGTCCTGCATCACAGGCGCCGAGCCTTTGTAGTTGACCATGTTGAATTGCACGCCCGCAGCCTGCGAGAGCATGTTGATCGTCAGTTCGGTGCCGGTACCGACGCCGGCTGAACCCGCGGAAACCTTGCCAGGAGATGCCTTGGCCAGTGCGATGAGTTCCTGCACCGAATTGATGGGTGACTTCGGGCCCACTGCCAGGCCGTAGGTGAAGCCCGCCAGGCCACCCAGCGGCGTGAAGCCCTTGATAGTGTCGTAAGGCAGCTTGCCCAGGTGCGGCGCGATCGCCTGGATCGTGTTGGCGCTGATCAGGATGGTGTAGCCGTCGTTGGGTGACTTGGTCGTCTTCTCCAGCGCAACCTGACCGGCCGCGCCCAGCGCGTTCTCGACCACCACCGGCTGCCCCAGGTTCGTGGACAGTTGCTTGGCCACCTGACGCGCGAGCGCATCCGTGGGGCCGCCGGCGCTGAAAGGCACGATGAGCTTGACCGGCTGCGAGGGGAATGACTGGGCCGTGGCGATTGCCGGAACGGTGGCCAATGCGAGCGCGGCTATCGACAGGTTGCGTCTGTTCAACATGGTGGATGTCTCCATTTATCGAGGCATGTTGGCCCAGGGCAATGGTGCTGACAATTGACTTTTTCCGGCCCATGTTGAATGCAATTCAAGTGCGTGTCGGGGTCACGTTGTCAATATCGCCTGCCGTGGCGGCGCAACGGTCCGGAACCAAAACGGTCAGCATGTCACTCAGTCCTGAACCCTTTCAGGATCAGACATGGACGCCTCCCGCAAAGTCACCGCTGAAAACAAGCCATTACCGCTGGCGCGCTCCGATTCAGCCGCACGCCTGACCGACGAAAAGCCGGACCCGAAACGATCCCCCACGCTGGACAGCCGTAAACCCGTCCCCACGGTGCCGATTGGCAACAGGCCTTCCAGTGTCCAGCCGCCAGTGCGGCGCCGGTCGAGTGGCACCAGCGATTCCGAAGGAAAAGGTCAAGGCGATCGTCCTCATGGGCAGCCCTTGTCCGGAGGCCGGGCCCGCCAGCCACTGCCCGCCTGGGAGCTGACGGCCGAGGACTTTCTTGACCTGGAAACCGCGACGGCCCGTCTCACCCGAACGTCTACATCGGCGGAGTTGCTGTTTCGCATGCCCATTAACCAGCCGGAACCCGAGAAGCGGCTCGGCGCAGCAGCCCGGATCAAGGCAAGGCTGACCATGAAGCGAGGGGAGGTTGCAAACACCCCTGCGCGCCTGGGCCAGTTGCTGGTGAGCCTGCGACAGGGTGTGGGTCATGCGAATGCCCAGATTGCCGCCTTGCGGATGGGTCTTGCGGACACCCCCGCCGAGCGGGACCGCGTCTTGCTGGACACGGCAGACTCCCTGCTTTCTAACATGACAGTGCGCGAGCGAGAGGGCCTCCATGAGGCCATCCGGCAGCTTGGAGATACACGCGATCCCCTGTTCACCACGATCATGGCAAGGATTGCGGGTGAGTTTCTGGGCGGTATCAATCCCGCCCTGTCGCCGATCCTGCAGGACGAACTCTGCGAAGTGATCCGCTGTGCGGGTGAGCCTGGCGACCAGCAGGCCGAGCGGGTCAATCAGGCGTACGCGGCAGCCAGAGCGCGGGCGAGCCAGGGCGTTCAATCCGGACCGAGCGGTGACGTCATCGGCCGGCTCGCCTGCGAAATCATTCTGGATGGGCTGACCTACGTGCTGCAAAAAGGCGCAAAGCCACAGGATCTTCAGCACCTGTTCATGACGCTGCCCGCCAGGGATCTGGTTGAATTGTCCGAAGCGCCCGGTCAATCCATGGGTGGGGCGACCCTGCGGCATGAAGTGGTGATACTGGCCAAAGCGTGCCTGGAAGTACGTCAGAAGGCGGCGCTGCGTCAGTTCACGGACCGTGTGAGCGAGGTTCGTGACTGGCCGTTCAGCGCGCAGGAAAGCCAGGTCAGCGATCCGGCGCGATTGATCAAGTGCCTTGCCGATCTGGCCGAAGACTTCAAGCTCGTGCGATCCCTGGATGTCCCCTACCACGACAACTCGAACCACGATATCCAGTCGCTCGCCATCTTGCGTTTCGTCCAGGGGCGGGGCCTTGCCTCTTTTGAGGGCATGGAACGCATCCAGAAGCTGGATCAGGCCTTTCGCAACCTGGACGATGTCGAGCTCAAGAAGTTGTCGTCCAGCATGGAAGTCCTCGGTATCGCCATGCAGGCGAGGGGCGAGCTCCCCTTTGGCCTTGAGGCCGTGCTTGCCGGACGGAAGAAGGCCGCGCTATCAGGTCACATGGCCAGCTCCAAAGCCGTGATCGATGCGCTGGCCAAAATTACCGCACCGTCCGAGCTGACCGCAGCGGTGCACCAGATCAGGCTTGCGATTGCAGAGCGAAAGCAGAGCAGGTTCTACTCGGGAACTGATTTCAGCGGTGAGTTGGTGCGGCAGCTCAAGCAACTCGACCCCGCTGCACGAGCCAAGCTGACCCAGGTGCTGAATGAACGGGCGTTCGGCCAGCTGTTGGGTGCGCTGCACGAGGTGGAGGTCTCCGCCAGTGTCAAGGAAACCCCGGTCTTGCCGGTTGAGCTGGGCGAACTGCGAACGGTACTGGGAACGATTTTCTCCGTCCTCGTGCCCGATCCGCCGCCCCGGGCTCGGCTCACCATCAGCGGCCTGGCGGTGGAGGTGCGAGAGGCATTCCAGTCGTATGGCATCGACATCGATACGCGGGAAAATGTGACGGTCAGATTCGGCCTTGCATCGAAAAACGCACAGGCGCGCTTGAAAACCGATTTGCTGACGTTCCGGGACTCGCCTCCCATCCCCAATGCAGCGCTCAAGCCTGACCAGTTTGATTATTCCGTGGAGCGCGATGAGGTGCTCGATGCGGGAAA
Organism: Pseudomonadota bacterium; assembly: GCA_040386635.1. Classification (GTDB taxonomy): domain Bacteria; phylum Pseudomonadota; class Gammaproteobacteria; order Burkholderiales; family Burkholderiaceae_C; genus Ramlibacter. The sequence continues at coordinate 20,227 of JAZKFD010000136.1, read as the reverse complement.
GTACGGTCCGCAGCCGCTGTTTGACGACAAGGCGCTGAGCCGGCCAGCCGATCGGGAGGCCGCAATTGCAGCCGGCAACAACCGCCTGATCCGGCTGTGCGCGGGCAATGAGCGGTTGCACAGCGCTCTCGTCGGTTTCATGGGCATGCGAGGTGTCGGTCCCATCTTCGATGTGCTCGATTCCGCCGACACCCCCGTGCGTGTGAATGGCATGCCGGTGCGGCCCGACAGCCAGGCCCGGGTTGGCTACGAGGTTGTCACCGATGGGAAAGGCGGGCTCATCGTTACTTGCAGGATGAAGCTGCACGGCGCGACCAGCGCCCGTGTGATCGAGCCCCCCGGTCAGGGCGACATGGAGGTAAGCGCACGGCAACCCGTCACCTTGTCGTACAGCGTTTCATTCGATGCCCAGGGAGTCATCGGCGAACCGGGGCCCCTGCAGTTCTGGCATGGCCGGGGTTATGCCACGCCTGTGCATGCGATGGAAGCCACGCAGCCGAACGCCAATCCGAAGCTGGTCACGGATCTGCTGGAACACCTGACATCGGAGTTCAACCAGGAGAACTTCACCATCATCGCGGCCCTAAATGGTTTCGCCAACAACCCGACCATGGACAAGGCGCGGGAACTCGTGCGGGATTTCATCGTGCAGGGCGCACCCATGCAGGCCAATGTCGCTTCGGCACTGCGCGAGCCGATCGAAGCCGCTATGGCCTCGGGCACGGTTTTCGAGCCGCGTGAGCTGATCGAATTGTTCCGGCCCATCCGCGTCGAGGTGGGTAACCTGATCAATCGTGATGCCTTTCCACGATTTCTTGCCAAGGTGAAGGCGCAAGGTGAACTGGACCGCAGGGAGGCCGCCGCGGCGGATGCGGCCGCTGCAGCCGCCGTGGCTGAAGTGATTCCCGGCCCGCCGCCCGATGACAGCGAAGCTGCTCGCACTATCGCCCGGGATGTCAGGAGCGCCGCTCTCACGCTGGCCAGACCGCTGGTCGTCGAAACCGAACGTGATTTTGGTTTCAAGCTGATGAACAAGGCGCGCGAAGCGATCGTGGAAGCGAACTCCGTGGGCGGCCTGCCGCTGCCAGGCACGTCCGAACGCAGCTGGGCAGAGGCCGAAATGCTCATCGGGGTGACAGTCGGCGAAATGCCCAAGGCCGCCGTCGCATCCCTTCTCTACAACCTGAGTGTCATGCCGGCCGCCGAAGGCGATGCGGGCCGGATCGCAGGGATGCTTCGACTGGCAGCCAATCGCGCACTGGCCGGCACGGTCCAGGGTCGCATGACGCCTGAAGGGGTGCTGGTCGCAAACCCCCAGGGTGTCAGGCTGACGCCCGCTCTGGTGGACGGCTGGTTCCGCCGGGGTCGCATCAATGAATCCGAGCTGATCGCGGCACTTTCAACGTTCCCCAATGGCATGCTGAAAATGTTGGTCGATTCTGCGGAGACTCATCACAAGGTGCGCGAAACTGCCCAGAAGCTTTATACCGGCAGCGCATCGCAAGGCGCGCCTCATGCATCCAGGCCCGAGCCGCGTGTGCCACCCCGGCCTGAGCGCAAGGACCCCGATGCGGGAGATTATTGACGTGCGGCGGCCCCGATGCCGGCGTTATTGAATGCCGCGCACTGCTCGCGCAGCCAGTCCCTGAACAGCTTCATCTGCGGCGTCAGCCTCCGGCTCTCAGGGTAGATCAGGTAATAGGTGAACTCGCCCCGATCCAGAAACCGGTCGAACGGGCACACCAGGCGCCCCGCCGCAAGATCGTCCTGCACCAGCGCCATCTGCGCCATCGCAAAACCCTGGCCTTCGAGCGCGGCCTGGTAGCTCAATGCCGAGCTTTCGAAGTACAGAAAGCTGAAATCATCCAGGGCCGGAACGCCTTGCGCCGCCAGCCAGGCCGGCCAGTCGTCACGCCGCTCGGGCCAGGTCGATTGCAGCAGGACATGCTGCATCAGATCCCGGGGCTGCCTGACCGCCGGGCCGCGCGACAGCAGGGCAGGGCTGCACACCGGCGCTACCACATTGGGGATCAGCTTCTCGGCGATCGCGCCCGGCCAGTCGCCCACACCCAGCCGAATCGCGAAGTCGAGCTTTTCGCGGCTGAAGTCCACAGGCTCATTGCTGGTCGATAGCACCAGTTCCACCGAGCGGTTCTCGGCATAGAAGCTCGACAGACGAGGGATCAGCCAGCGCAGCGAGAAGGTCGTGTACGCGCGCAGCTTGAGCATTTCCTTGTTGGCGGGCTCCACCAGCAAGGTGGTGGCCGAACGAATCGCATCAAATGCGGCGGACACATCCCGGAAGTAGCGCTCGCCGGCTTCGGTCAGGCTGAGCTGGCGATGGCCCCGCACGAACAATTCAATGCCCAGAAACTCTTCGAGCGCGCGCAGCTGGTGACTGACCGCGCCCAGTGTGACGTGGAGCTCGGCAGCGGCTTTGGTGGCGCTGAGATGGCGTGCCGTCGAGACGAACGAACGCAGCGCGTTGAGGGGCGGCATATCCCGCATGACGGTTCCCGATGCCCTTCGCAGAAGGTGAAGGCTCTTTGATTGAATTGAATTCAAGTCATGATATTCGATCGGGCAACGCATTTAGATTTGCTCAATCATCGGCAAAACAATTCGATTGTCATTGGCCGGCCCGGCGACGATGCTTGGGCAAATGCAGAGCACCCATGATCAATACCAGGACATTCGCGACGCGATTCGCGGCCTGGTGGCCCAGCTTCCCGATGACTACTTCCGCCGCATCGACGAGGAAAGGGGCTACCCCGAAGACTTCGTCAATGCGCTGACCCAGGCGGGCTGGCTCGCCGCGCTGGTGCCACAGGAATACGGCGGATCGGGTCTTGGACTGGCCGAAGCGTCCGTCATTATGGAAGAGATCAACCGGTCGGGCGGCAACGCAGGCGCCTGCCACGGCCAGATGTACAACATGAATACCCTGCTGCGCCACGGCTCGAAGGCGCAGAAGGACCGCTACATGCCCAGCATCGCGACCGGCGAACTGCGTCTGCAGTCGATGGCCGTGACCGAGCCGAGCACCGGCACCGACACCACCAAACTCAAGACCACCGCCGTCAAAAAGGGCGACCGTTACGTCGTGAACGGTCAGAAGGTCTGGATTTCGCGCGTGCAGCACTCCGAACTGATGATCCTGCTGGCGCGCACCACGCCCGTGGACCAGGTCGCCCGCAAATCCGAGGGCATGTCGATCTTTCTGGTGGATGTGAAGCAGGCGATGGCCAAAGGCATGACCGTGCGCCCCATCTCGAACATGGTCAACCACGAGACCAATGAGCTCTTTTTCGACAACCTCGAAATTCCGGTCGAAAACCTCATCGGCGAGGAAGGCAAGGGCTTCAAGTACATCCTCGATGGCCTGAATGCCGAGCGTACGCTGATCGCGGCCGAGTGCATCGGCGACGCGCACTGGTTCATCGAGAAGGTCGTGAAGTACACGAACCAGGGCGTGCAGTTTCCGATCGCGCGCGCGTGGGTCAACCTGCAGGCGGCTGACCTCATGCGATTCAAGGCCGCGGCGCTTTTCGATGCCGGCCAGCCTTGCGGGGCGGAGGCCAACATGGCCAAGCTGCTGGCCGCCGATGTGTCCTGGGAAGCCGCCAACGCCTGCATCCAGTTCCATGGCGGCTACGGCTTTGCCACCGAGTACGACGTCGAGCGCAAATTCCGAGAGACGCGCCTTTATCAGGTCGCGCCCGTTTCGACCAACATGATCCTGTCTTATGTGGCCGAGCATGTGCTCGGCCTGCCGCGCTCGTTCTAGGAAAGCCTTCAAATGAGAACGCTGGAAGGCCTCACGGTCGTCACTTTCGAACATGCGATCGCAGCGCCTTTCTGCACCCGCCAGCTGGCGGACCTGGGTGCACGCGTCATCAAGATCGAGCGGCCTGGGGCAGGGGACTTTGCGCGGGGATACGACAAGCGCACGCGTGGCCTTGCCTCGCATTTCGTGTGGGTGAACCGGTCGAAAGAAAGCGTCACGCTCGACATCAAGCATCCACAGGGCCAGGCAGTGATGGAAGCGCTTGTTGCGAAGGCCGATGTGGTGGTGCAGAACCTCGCACCCGGTGCAGCTGCGCGACTGGGCATCGACTGGCAATGGCTGTCTGCGAAGTACCCGCGTCTGACGCTCTGCGACATTTCCGGCTACGGACCCGATGGCCCGTATCGCGACAAGAAGGCCTATGACCTGTTGATCCAGAGCGAGGCAGGGCTCGTTTCGATCACCGGCACCGAAGAGGAACCAGCCAAGTCGGGCGCGTCGGTCGCCGACATCGCAGCGGGCATGTACGCGTACAGCTCCATCCTGGCTGCGCTGCTGCGGCGCGGCGTCACCGGCAAGGGGTCGCACATCGAGGTCTCGATGCTCGAAGCGATGACCGAGTGGACGAGCTACGCGCTTTACTACACCTACGACGGCGCACCGCCCCCGGTGCGCGCGGGTGCTTCGCATGCGGCGATTTTTCCTTATGGGCCTTTCACGGCGGGCGATGGCGTCACCGTCATCCTGGCGGTACAGAACGAGCGCGAGTGGGAATCGTTTTGCCGAACGGTGCTCCAGCGCCCTGACGTGATGACAAACGCCGATTACGCGGGCAACCTGCTGCGGGTTAACAGGCGCGACGAACTCAAGCAGCTGGTCGATGGCGTGTTCCATGGCCTGACCGGCGAACAGCTGGTTGCGCGGCTCGATGCAGCCGGCATCGCGAACGCGCGCATGAACGACATGCAGGGCGTGTGGGACCATCCGCAACTCAAGGCGCGCGATCGCTGGACAGAAATCGATTCGCCGGTTGGCAAATTGCGGGCGCTGCTGCCGCCGGGCATGAACCGCGAAGACGATCCGCGCATGGACGCCGTGCCCGCGCTTGGCGAGCACACGGATGCGGTCCTGGCCGAACTCGGTTTCGCAGCCGGCGATGTGGCCGCACTGCGGGCAGCCGGCGCGATCTGAAAGCGCTGGAGACATCACAAACAAAACAGGAGACGACATGGCAGGCTGGTTGCAGGACAAGGTGGTGGTGGTCACCGGCGCGGGCGGCGGTATTGGCCGGGACATTGCGCTCGCGATGGCGGCGGAAGGCGCATCGGTGGTGGTCAACGACATCGGGGCCTCGCTGTCTGGCGTGGGTCTGGACCAGGGTCCGGCGCAGCGTGTGGTGGGCGAGATCGAGGCACTCGGCGGCAAGGCGATCGCCAGCACCGATAGCGTGGCCACCTGGAGCACGGCGCAGCAAATCATCGCCAGTGCGGTGGATACCTTCGGCCGCATCGATTGCGTGGTCAACAACGCCGGCATTCTGCGCGACCGTTTTTTCTTCAACATGTCGATCGAGGAATGGCAAACGGTGATCGACGTCCACCTGCAGGGCTCGTTTTTCATGGCACGCGCTGCAGCGCCGCACTTCAAGAGCGAAAACCGTGGCGCGCTGGTCAACATGACATCCACGTCCGCGCTGGTGGGCAACTTTGGCCAGGCCAACTACATGGCCGCCAAGCTCGGCATCGTCGGACTCTCGCGCTCGGTTGCGCTCGACATGGCGAAGTTCAACGTGCGTTCCAACTGCATCGCACCTTTTGCCTGGAGCCGCATGATTAGCAGCATCCCGACCGAAACGCCTGATCAGGTCGAGCGCGTCAACCGCCTCAAGACCATGGAAACGGCCAAGATCGCACCGCTGGCGGTGTACCTGGCGAGCGACCAGGCCAAGGAAGTGACGGCGCAGATCTTTGGGGTGCGCGCCAATGAGATATTCCTGTTTTCGCAGCCGCGTCCCATTCGCTCGGTGCACAACGCCGAGGGCTGGACGCCCGAGAAGATCGCCAACCAGGCCATGCCCGCCATGCGCGCGCAATTCACGCCACTCGAACGCTCCCAGGATGTATTCACCTGGGACCCGCTTTGAAACTACAACTTAAAACACACTGGAGCACAACGCCATGGAATTCAACGACATTCTCTACACCAAGAAAGATGGCGTCGCGCGCGTCACCATCAACCGTGAGAAGGTGATGAACGCCTTTCGCGCCGACACCGTCGAGGAAATGATCCAGGCACTGCGCGATGCGGATTCCGACCCATCCATCGGCGTGATCGTGCTGGCGGGCGCAGGTGAGCGCGCGTTCTGCACCGGCGGCGATCAGTCGTCGCACGACGGCAAGTACGCAGGCCGGGGCGTCGCCGGCATGCCTATCGAGGAACTGCAGACGCTGATTCGTGACAGCCGCGTGCCGGTCATCGCGCGCGTGCAGGGCTTTGCCATCGGGGGCGGTAACGTGCTGGCCACGATGTGCGACATCACCATCGCGTCCGAGAAAGCCATCTTCGGTCAGGTCGGCCCCAAGGTCGGGTCGGTCGATCCGGGCTATGGCACGGCTTATCTCGCGCGGGTGGTCGGCGAAAAGAAGGCGCGGGAGATGTGGTACTTTTGCCGCCGTTATACGGCGGCCGAGGCGCTGGCGATGGGACTTGCGAACACGGTGGTTCCGCACGACAAGCTCGATGAGACGGTGGATGCCTGGTGCGCGGAGCTGATGGAAAAAAGCCCCACGGCGCTGGCGATTGCCAAACGCTCGTTCAACGCCGACAGCGACAACATTCGCGGCATCGGCAACTCGGGGCTCGAAGCACTCGCTTTGTTCTACCAGACAGCCGAATCGAAGGAAGGCGCCAACGCATTCCGCGAAAAGCGAAAACCCGCATTTCGCGCCGTGCGTGACCGCAAGGAATAAGTCGCATGACGACAAGCGCATTTCCGCACCTGCTGGCACCGCTGGACCTGGGGCGCACCGTGCTGCGCAACCGCGTCCTCATGGGCTCGATGCACACGCGCATCGACATGCAGGATGAGCCCGCCAAACGCATGGCGGCCTTTTATGGCGAGCGCGCCAAGGGCGGCGCTGCGCTGATCGTGACGGGCGGATGTTCGCCTAACGAGGATGGGCTGATCGAAGCAGGCGCGCCCATGCTGGTGAGCCAGTCGCAGGTGCATGAGCACGCCGAGGTGACCGCCGAAGTCCACCGTCACGGCGGCAAGATCGTGTTGCAGCTTCTGCATGCGGGCAGGAATGCGAAAATCCCCAACCTGGTCGCACCGTCTGACATCCGCTCACCGATCAATCCGCTGACGCCGCGTGCGCTCAGCGCCGAAGAAGTCGATCGCACCGTGGAAGATTTCGTGCGCTGCGCGAGGCTCGCCGAAGCTGCCGGCTATGACGGCGTGGAGGTGATGGGCTCCGAGGGATACCTGGTCAATCAGTTCACCACCGAGCGTTGCAACAACCGCACCGATCAATGGGGTGGCAGCGCAGAAAACCGAAGGCGCTTTCCGGTCGAAATCGTGCGCCGCATCCGTGCGGCAACCGGTCCCGCGTTCATCATCGACTACCGGATTTCCGCGCTGGACCTGGCCGAAGGCGGGTGCAGCTTCGAGGAGATTGCCGCGCTCGCGCAGGCGGTCGAGGCGGCCGGCGCAGACCTGATCAATACCGGCATCGGCTGGCATGAATCGGTCGTGCCGACGATTGCGTACCCGGTGCCGCGTGGTGCATTCCGGTTTGCGGTGGCCCGCCTGAAAAGAGCGGTAGGGATTCCGGTGGTCATCTCCAACCGCATCAACACGCCGGAGATGGCGGAGGACATGCTCGCGAGCGGCGATGCCGACATGGTGTCGATGGCGCGCGGCCTGCTGGCTGATCCGTTCTTCGTGCAAAAGGCCGCTGCTGGCTTGCCGCAAACCATCAACACCTGCATCGCCTGCAACCAGGCCTGCCTGGACAACGCGTTCAGCGAGAAGGCGACGACCTGCATGGTCAACCCCAAGGCGGGGCGTGAACTGGAATTCAGGTCTCCGCCGCCTTCGCGCAAGCTCAGCGTTGCCGTGGTGGGCGCCGGACCTGCCGGCCTGGCGGCTGCCACCCAGGCCGCCGAGCGCGGTCACCGGGTCACGCTCTTCGAAGCATCGGGCCTCCTGGGCGGCCAGCTGAACCTGGCAATGAAGGTGCCGGGCAAGATCGAATTTGCAGAGACGGTGCGTTACTTTGGCGAGATGCTCAGGCGCCATGGTGTCGATGTGCGATTGAACACACCTGCCACTGCGTCGCAGCTGGCTTCGGGCGAGTTCGACCATGTAATCGTGGCGACAGGCATTCTTCCCCGCGACGTGTCCTTCCTGGGTTCGGACCACGTCAAGGTGGTTTCGTACCTGGAAATCCTCAGCGGCCGGAAATCCGCCGGCCAAAACGTCGCGATCATCGGCATGGGCGGAATCGGCTTCGACGTTGCCGAGTTGCTGACATCCGGGCACGAGGCATCACATCGCGAAACACCCGAGGAATTCTTCGAGGATTGGGGTGTGGACACCTCGCCCGAGTCCCCCACCGGATTGAAGGACATGCACACGCCGAAGTCGGAACGCACCGTGACGCTGCTGCAGCGTTCCAACACCAAAGTCGGCGCGCGCCTGGGCCTTTCGACTGGCTGGATTCACCGCGGCAAGCTGCGCCGGCGCGGCGTGAAGACGATGACCGGATGCACCTACGAACGCGTGGACGACGACGGTTTCCATCTGACGGTCAATGGCCAGCCGACGCTGCTGCCGGTGGACACGGTCGTGATCTGTGCCGGACAGGAAGTCAATCGATCGCTGGCGGACGAACTCATCGCGGCGGGCGTCAGGGTCGATGTCGTGGGCGGCGCGCACATCGCCAGCGAGCTCGATGCGGTACGGGCCATCGACGAAGGCACGCGGGCCGCGTGGTCGCTGTGAGGAGCACCCATGTTTGAACTTCAGGTAGCCGACAGGGTCGCGACCCTCACCATGGTGCGAGCGCCGGTCAACGCGATGAATGATGCATGGGTCGCCGGGTTTCACGAACTGCTCGATGGCCTGGAGCCGCGCGATGACTGGTCGATCCTGCGCATCCGAAGCGGGCTCAAGTTGTTCTCGGGTGGCGCCGACCTCAAGCAGATCGAGGCGAACTTCAGCCAGTCGATCGAGGTCCAGTCGGGGCCGGGTGAGCGCTATCAGAAGCTCTTCTCCCGCATCGAGGCACTGACGCGACCCACACTCGCGGAAATCAGGGGCAGCGCGCTTGGTGGCGGGCTGGAGCTGGCGCTCGCGTGTGATATGCGTTTTGCATCAGAAGAGGCGAAGCTGGGCCTGGTCGAAGTCAAGCTTGGGCTCATGCCAGGCGCTGGTGGAACGCAGCGCCTTCCTCGCGCGATCGGGCGTGCGGCTGCCATGCGCATGATCCTGTCGGGCGAAACTGTGACCGGCGCGCAGGCGTTGGCGCTGGGCCTCGTGCAATGGGCGGTACCCGCCGCGCAGTTCGATGAGCGGGCTGAAGCTGTTGTTCTCCAGTTCGCTGCCATCGAGCCGCACGCTGTGCAGGCCGCCAAGGCTGCAATCAACGTCGCGTTTGATTCCACGCGAGACGGCTACGAAGTCGAGTGCGAGCAGGTCAAAGCCTGTCTTGCGCATCCGCGTACACGCGAACTCATCGGCGGCTTTCTGGCCCGCTCGGCGAACTGAAGAACCCTGGAGGCATCATGGAACTCAAAGACAAGATCATCGTCGTGACCGGCGGCGCGTCGGGCATCGGAAAGGCCACCGCGCTCTTGCTCGCATCGCACGGAGCGAGCGTACACATCGGTGACCTGGACATGGCCGGCTCTGAAGCGACCGCCAGCTCGTTTGAAGGAGCTGGATCGATTTCCGCGTCGCAGCTCGACCTGGCCAAACCGGATTCGGTGAAGTCGTTTACCGAAGCCGTACTGGCCAGGCACGGTCGTGTCGATGGCCTGGTGAATGCAGCAGGATTCGACAAGGTCGGTCCCTTCATCAAGAACGACCCCGAACTGTGGGAGCGCCTGGTGGCCGTGAATCTCCTGGGTGCCATGCGCCTCACGCAACTGGTCTTGCCGTCGATGATCTCGGCCAATGCGGGCAAGATCGTCAATATCGCGAGCGACGCCGGGCGGGTTGGCAGCATGGGCGAGACCGCGTATGCGGCGACCAAGGGCGGCCTGATTGCATTTACCAAGTCGCTCGCCCGCGAAATGGCCCGCCACCAGATCAATGTGAACGTTGTCTGTCCGGGCCCTACCGATACGCCGCTGTTCAACACGCAGGCCAGCGAAGGGCTGCGCGATGCGCTCATCAGCGCCATCCCGTTCAGGCGCCTGGGCCAGCCCGAAGACGTGGCGCAGGCTGTGCTCTACCTCATCGGCCCGAACTCCAGCTACGTCACGGGCCAGGTGCTCAGCGTGAGCGGCGGCCTGACGATGGTCGGCTGAGGTCCGTCTCAGTTCAAACATTTCAGTGAGAGCGCTTCTTAGCAAAGCCGCGGGCGGGCCAGAGATGCTGGTCGTCGAAGAGCTCGACTCGCCCGTTCCCGGCCCAGGGCAGGTCAGGCTGCGTGTTCATGCGTGTGCGCTGGGCTATGCCGACACGCTAATCATCAAGGATCAGTACCAGCTGCGCCCGCCCCGTCCGTTCGCACCGGGTGGAGAAGTGGCCGGCGTCGTCGATGCGTTGGGGGCGGGCGTCACCACGCTGGACGTGGGTGACCGCGTGATCGGCTGGTGCTTCTGGGGCGGGCTTGCACAAGAGCTTGTGATCGATGCTGACCGGTGCGTCCCGATACCGGATGCGATGCCGACGGACGATGCGGCGGCCTTGCTGTTCAGCCACGGCACGGCGCTCTATGCCCTGCGCGAGCGCGGCGAGTTGAAGGTAGGCGAAACACTCCTTGTCACCGGCGCTTCGGGCGGGGTAGGGCTTGCTGCGGTCGAATGGGGCAAACTGATGGGCGCGCGCGTCGTGGCGGCCACATCGACCCAGGAGAAACTGGCGCTTGCACTCGAATGCGGCGCCGATGCCGGTGTGGTGTATCCGTCGGCAGCTCCGGCATCTCCGGAAGGTGGCCTGGACAAAGACGCCGCGCGTGCGTTCGGCCAGCAACTCAAGGATGCGCTGGGCAAGCAGGGCGCGAACGTCGTGCTCGACGTTGTCGGCGGCGACTATGCCGAGCAGTGCCTGCGGGCCGTGGCCTGGCAGGGCCGCTACCTGGTGGTGGGATTCGCCGCCGGCATTCCGAAACTGCCAATGAACCTGGTGCTGCTCAGGGGCTGCGATATCCGGGGCGTGGGTTCGGGCGAGTACATCCTGCGCGACCGCGCGAAATTCGACGCGAGCCACCGCGAGCTGATCGACATGTATTCGCAGGGACGTGTGCGGCCTCGCATCTCCGGGCGCTTTAGGCTGGACGAAGCCCCGCGCGCCCTGAGTCTGCTTGCCGGTCGCCAGGCGCTGGGCAAGCTGGTGGTGACGATGGGCTATCCATGAGAGGTAAGGCGGTCCTGGTCACAGCCGGGATCGCATAGGGCAAACCCTGGACGTCAACGGTGGTCTGTCGTTCGGCGGCTGGTGAGTTGAATCCACGTCCACCAAGACAAATAAACGTCAATTGTCAGCGCGTCCATGTGGGTGCAACATCAAGCCCGCATCACGAAAAACACAGGAGACAGCACCATGTTCCGGAAGTTCGTATCCCGCCTGCTTGCAGCAGTTGTCGCAAGCGCCACCGTACTGTCGAGTGCAGCGCTCGCGCAGGCCTGGCCCAGCAAGCCGATCCGCATGATCGTGCCGTACCCGGCAGGCGGTCCAACCGACGTGCTCGCGCGCGTTCTCGGCCAGAAGCTGGGCGATTCTCTGGGGCAGAACGTCATCATTGAGAATCGCCCTGGCGCAGGTGCGATCACCGGCACCGATGCGGTCGCCAAGGCAGCGCCCGATGGCTACACCATCGGCTTCGCCACCATCGGGCCACTGGCGGTGAACCCCAGCCTCTTCCCGAATGTGCCTTACGACCCGCTGCGGGATTTCGCGCCGCTGATCCTGGTCGCGCGGTCCTACTCGATGCTCGCCACGCACCCCAGCGTGCCCGCAAAAGACATGAAGGAGCTGGTGGCGCTCATCAAGGCGAACCCCGGCAAATACACGTATGCCTCCGGCGGCATCGGAACCACGCAGCACCTGTCGGGCGAACTCTTCAACGACATCGGCGGCCTGAAGATGCTCCATGTTCCGTACAAGGGCGAGGGCGCGGCGCAGACCGACCTGCTCAGCGGCCAGGTTCACATGATGTTCACCAGCCCCATCGTCGCCATGAACAACGTGCGGCAAGGCAAGTTGAACGGCATGGGCGTCACGTCACCCAGGCGCCTGCCGACACTGCCCGATGTGCCTGCGATCGCCGAGGTCTTCCCGGGGTTTGATGTGCAGGCCTGGTTTGCGATGATCGCGCCTGCCGGGACGCCCGAGCCGGTCGTGAGACGGCTGAACGAAAGCATGCAGGCCGTGCTGCGCGCCCCCGATGTCATCAAGCGCATCGAGGACCTGAGCGCGATTCCGGCAGGCGGAACCCCGGCGGACCTCACCGCGCTCATGCGCACCGAGATTCCCAAGTGGCGCGCCGTGATCAAGAGCGCCAACATCAAGGTCGAGTGACCCTGCTGCCCTTTTTCGATCCAACGCAAGGACCGCGCGTGCCACTTGATGCCGAAAGCCTGAACCAGTTCACCGATACCGTGGCCCGTTTCGTTCGCGAACGGCTGATACCAGCCGAAGCGCAGGTGGCCGCTGAAGATCAGATTCCCGAGGAGCTCCTGCGAGGCATGGGTGAACTGGGTCTGTTTGGCATGACGCTGCCGGAGGAATTCGGTGGCCTCGCGCTCAACGCCTCTGAAGAAGTGCGCGTGGTGTTCGAGCTTTGCTATGCGGCTCCCGCCTTTCGCGGATACCTGGGCGCAAACAACGGCCTGGGCGGGCGCGCGATCCTGGTGGGTGGCAGGGAGGCGATGAAAGACAAGTACCTCACCGGCATCGCGTCCGGCGAGATTGTCACGGCGTTTGCCCTGACAGAACCGGAGACCGGCTCCGATGCGGCAGCGCTCAAGACAAAGGCGACGAAGCAGGCGGACGGCACATGGGTGCTGTCGGGCCGCAAGACCTACATCACGCATGCCGATATTGCCGATGTGTTCATTGTGGTGGCGCGCAGCGATCCGCAGTCGGTAGGCGGCAAGGGCGTGTCGGTGTTCCTGGTTCCGGGCGATACACCCGGAATCGCGCGCGGCAAGCCCGAGAAGAAGATGGGGCAGCAGGGCACGCACGTGGCGGACCTGTCGTTCAACGACTGCGTGTTGCCCGCGTCTGCGTTGCTGGGTGTGGAGGGCAGGGGGTTCGAGCTGACCATGCAGGGCATCGACCGCAGCCGTTTGCACATGGGCGCTATCTGCGTGGGCATTGCGCGGCGCCTCATCGACGAATCGCTGAAGTACGCCCTGGAGCGACGCCAGTTCGGCAAACCGATTGCCGAGTTCCAGCTGGTGCAGGCCATGCTGGCCGACAGCCAGGCCGAAATGGCCGCAGCGCGTGCGCTGGTGATTGATAGCGCGGCGCGTTGCGATGCAGGCGAGAACATTTCGATGGAAGCGTCGTGCTGCAAGATGTTCGCCTCAGAAATGGTGGGCCGCGTCGCGGATCGTGCGGTGCAGATTTTTGGCGGCGCGGGCTACATGCAGGACAGCGTGGTCGAGCGCCTGTATCGCGATGTGCGCGTGTTCCGCATCTATGAAGGCACGACGCAGATCCAGCAGGTCACGATTGCCAAACACATGATCCGCAGGGCGACGGCCGGCTGAGACTCACGAATAAAAGGAAACCAGATGACCGAAGAGCTCCAGACCCGAATCGTTGATCGCGTGGGCCAGATCATTTTCAACCGCCCTGAAACCCGCAACGGCCTTGTGCCCCAATTCATCGGCCAGGTGATGGAGGTCATCAAGGCATATGAATCGGATCCCGGTGTGCGCGTGATCACCTTCACCGGCAACGGCAAGGACTTTTCTTCCGGCGGCGACAAGGGGTTCCTGCGTGAAGTGCAGCAGATGACCCCGGACCAGGTACAACGCGAGGTGTACGGCTACTTCCAGGGCGTCGTGCGCCAGATCAAGATGTGCAACAAGCCGACGGTGGCCATCGTCAACGGCGGGGCCGTGGGCACTGGCTGCGATATCGCCATCGCCACCGATTTCCGCGTGGTCTGCAAGACGTCCTTCTTCCACGAGAACTGGACCGCCATCGGCTGCATGTCTCCGCTGGGCGCCAACTACATGCTGCCTCGCCTCATCGGGCTGGAGCGTGCCGCCAACATGATCATGCGGGCCCAGCGTGTGTACGGCGAGGAGGCTGTTCGCATCGGTCTTGCCACGCATCTGGCGGAAGACGATTTGAAGCTGGTGGAAGAGGGGCAGGCCTTTGCGAAAGACCTGGCCTGCAGGTCGGCCGACGCGCTGCGCGCTGCCAAGATCGCGCTGCGCCGCTCGATGGACGGTGGCACGATGGCCAGCGAGTGGGAGTTCAACCTGCTGCAACAGGGCCGCCTGCTGGCGGGTCCTGACTACGAAGCGGCGCTCGACGCCATCGAAGCCAAACGCGTTCCCACCTACTGAGGCCGCGCGTCATGTCCGGGCCACTGGCCGGTATCCGCGTCGTCGATCTCACCGCTGTCTTGCTGGGGCCTGCTGCCTCGCAGATGCTGGGCGACATGGGCGCCGACGTCATCAAGATCGAGCCGCCGGGCGGCGATGCGACCCGGGGTGCGGGGGCGGCTCGCAATCCCGGCATGGGCTCGCTGTTCATGCACATCAACCGCAACAAACGCAGCCTGGTGCTGGACCTGAAGCAGCCCGCCGGACTCGAGGCGCTGATGAAGTTGCTCGACACGGCCGATGTCCTGCTGCACAACATGCGCCCCCAGGCGATGGCGCGTCTGGGGCTGGCTTATGCGGATGTGGCCCGGCGAAATCCGGGCATCGTGTATTGCGGTGCCTTCGGCTATGGGCAGGGCGGGCGCTATGCTGCGCGGCCCGCCTACGACGACCTGATCCAGAGCGCCGTGGCCCTGCCGCATCTGTTCGAGCGGTCCACGGGTCACATGCACTACACGCCGATGAACATGATTGACCGGCTGATGGCGATGAAGGCGGTGTATTGCGTCACCTCGGCCCTTTTTCACCGCGAGCGCTCCGGTGAAGGGCAGGAGGTCGAGCTGTCGATGTTCGAGACGATGGCCGAGCTGGTGCTGGGAGAGCATCTGGCTGGCGAAAGCTTTGATCCGCCGCTGGGGCCGCCGGGTTACGGCAGATCGCTGTCGCCGGGCCGCAGGCCCTACAAGACCAGTGACGGTCATGTCGCCGCCATGATCTACACGAACCGGCATTGGCAGCGCTTCTGCGAAATGGCGGGCAAGCCCGAGCTCGCCAGTGATCCGCGCTTTACCGACAACGCCGGGCGCTCGCGAAACATGGACCAGCTCGGCGAAATCGTGGCGAGCGTGCTCATGACGCGAACGACTGCCCATTGGATCGAGGCGCTGCAGGCGATCGACCTGCCGGTGATGGCGGTCAATACGCTGGAGTCGCTCATCGACGATCCGCATCTGGCCGATGTGGGTTTTTTCCAGTGGGTCGATCATCCGACCCAGGGCAGGATTCGCTCGATGCGCGGCGGGGCGAAGTGGTCGAAAACGCCGGTGGCGTATCGCAGGGAGGCCCCGCTGTGCGGGCAGGATAGCCTGGCGGTCCTGCGAGAGCTGGGCTACTCCGAATCCCAAATCGAGGGGCTGCTCGATTCAGGTGTGACCCGGCAGGCTCAGACCGACTCCAGCTCCGGGTAGCGCCTGAAGATCCCCTCTTCGCTGAACGGCAAACGTCGTTCGCTCTTGAGGTAAGCCGCCACTCGCGGCTGCGTGGCGATGCGGTGATGCAGCGCGGCGACAAGCGGCGCGCGCACAAGAACCTTCCCGGATGCCAGTGGAAATGCGTACCGCAAGCCCTCGACGAGCTGGAACAGCGACAGGTCGGCATAGCTCATGCGGTTGCCCACCAGATAGCGGTTGCCAGCGGGGTTCTGCGCAAGCACGCGCTCGAACCACTGCATGAACTTGGGCATGCGCTGCTTGCAGAAATCACTTGCACGGCGCAATGCCTCGGCCTTCTGGTCTTCGTAGTGCAGACTGGCGGCAATCGGGTGATGCGTGTCGTGCGCCTCGGTCACCATGTCGGCAATCGTGAGCTGGATCTGCATCGTCCATATGCCGGCCTGCTCATTGCGCGCGACCAGCTTGAGCGTGGGCGCGAGGTATTGCAAGATGGCTGCGGTCTGCCCCACGACGAAATCTCCATCCTTGAGAAAAGGCGGCGCGAAAGGCGGATGACGTGTGCTCTTGAGGTCCATGAAGCGCTGCATCGCGGCAATGCCCTTGCCCGCACCGCCGGCGCTGCGGGCCACATCGACATAGGATGTGCCGGTGGCTTCAAGTGCAAGTCGCACAAATTCGCCGCGGCCCTGGATCGTGGGCCAGTAATGAAGTTCGTAGGTCATGGCGTGACTGTAGTCACTTACGATAGCGTCCGGTTTCGCTTCATTCAACCGCAGGAGTTCCCATGTTTTCTCATGTCATGGTCGGTACCGCCGACCTGGACCGTTCCAAACGTTTCTACGACGCAGTTCTCGGGTCGCTGGGCCTTGCGCCGGGCTTTGTTGATCGCCACCGCATTTTCTGGCGCTCGCCAACCGGGTCGTTCGGCGCGTCCCTGCCAATCAACGGCGAGCCGCAGACCATCGGCAACGGGAGCACGGTAGGGTTCGCCTGCAGCTCCCCGGAGCAGGTCGACGCCTGGCACGCGGCAGGTGTCGCCAATGGCGGCACGACCTGCGAGGACCCTCCGGGGGTGCGTGAAAACGGTGCGAGCAAGCTTCACCTGGCCTACCTTCGCGATCCGGACGGCAACAAGCTCTGTGCGCTGTACCGCTATCCCAAAGCCTGATTGGCATCAGGAAAATTCTTAACCCGGCGTATGAAAACCCTAGGCGCACGATGCGCTGAAAACGCTTAACTTCAGCGTTTGGGTTTTTCCAGGGGGCTTTCATGATCCGAGCTGTTATGGCGCTGGCTGTTTTGCTGGCGCCAATTGTCTGCACGGCGCAGATTCTGATCGGCCAGACGGCTGGGTTCAGCGGCACCGTGGCGGCCGGCGTGAAGGAGACGTCTGACGGCGCCAGGCTGTGGATCGACCAGGTCAACGCCACGGGCGGCGTGCATGGCCAGAAGATCGAAGTGATCGCCATGGACGACAAGTTCGATCCGAAGATCGCGGCTGAAAACGCCAAGGTCCTGATTGAAGAGAAAAACGTCCTGGCGATGTTTCTCAATCGCGGCACGCCACACACCCAGGCGATCATTCCGCTGCTGGATGCCAATCGCGTCCCGCTGGTCGGTCCGTCAACTGGCGCCGCCGTGCTGCATCAGCCGCTGCAAAAACACATCTTCAACGTGCGCGCCACCTACCAGCGTGAAGTCGAAAAAGCGGTGCTTCATCTGCACACGGTCGGCATCACGCGGATCGCGGTCGTCTATGCGGACGATTCGTTTGGCGCGGATGGCCTGGAAGGTGCGCAAAAGGGCTTCAAGAAGGCAGGTATCCAGGCGGTTGCAACGATCAAGGCCGATCGCGCCAAGCCTGACTTCGGGGCCATCATTCCGGTGCTGCTCGCCAAGGAATCGCAGGCGGTGGTGTGGATCGCCTCGGGCGGGGCAGTCGCCGAGGGCGTGAAAGCGCTTCGGGCTGCAAAGTCTGCGGCGCGCATCGTGACCCTGTCTAACAATGCGTCGTCGGGCTTCATCAAGAGCCTGGGTGACGTAGCCACCGGCGTCATCGTCACGCAGGTTTTTCCTTCGGAGCGCTCCGCTGAATTCGGATTTGTAAAAGAGGCTGCCGCACTCGCCAAGGCCAAGGGCACCGAGCTCAGCCCCGCCATGCTCGAAGGATTCGCCGCCGCCAAGATTCTGGTCGAAGGATTGCGCAAGGCGGGACCCAAGCCCACGCGCGCCAAGCTGATCACCGCACTCGAATCGATCAGGAAGTTCGACCTTGGCGGCATGGAAGTGAGCTACTCCCCCGAGGATCACTCCGGCCTGGACTTTGCCGACCTGTCGATCATCGGCCAGGACGGCCGGTTCAGGCGCTAGGCGTCCATAGCGCGGGGTCCCCCACGCCGGCCATCTGGGCTGCGCTAGAGTCGGGACATGAACTGGTTGAATTCGTGGATGCGCAGGTTTCCCCGCCATGCGCTTGTGGTCGGCAAAGTCGCCTTTCTGGCCGGCGCGATCCTCATCCTCGGCGCGGTCTTCGCACGGGCAGGCCTGATGTCCATCAACGCCGACAGGACCGATGCCAAACTACCCACGCTTCGGACCCTGGCCGAGGCTTATCCCCAATACGCGACCTGGGTCGTACCTGAAGGTCCGGTTGGGTTCAGCGTTGCGGCGGTGCTGGTGGTGATCGGGATGGTGTTGACCGGTAAGCCGAAGGGCCGGAGGTAAGCCGCAACGCTTTCCTCACGTGGCGCGCGCGAGGGCTTCCACTGCCCGCTGCACGCCACCCCCCACCGGAATGCCCTGCGTGCGCAGCGCCGCTTCCACACCCCCAATTGCGCCGAGGATCATGGCGACGTTGCAGTCGCCCAGGTGTCCGATGCGGAACGCGCGACCCGTCATCGGCCCCAGGCCGCCGGCAATCGCAACCTGGTAGCGTTCGCGCGCGACCGTGCGCAGTGCGTCGATATCGATGTCGATATTCGACCGCATCGCGATGGTGGTGACCGAGACTGACCGTGTGGCAGGTTCAATGGCGAGAAAATCCATGGCACCACCCTCGCTCCAGCCTTCAACCGCGGCATGCACGGCGCTGGCGACCAGCGCATGCCGCTTCCACACGGCGGGCAAGCCCTCGGCGAACAACAGCCCCAGTGCCGCCTCCAGCCCGAACAGCAGGTTCATCGGTGGGGTGCCGCAGAATTTCATGTAAGAGAGGTTGCTCTTGCGCCGCGCCCAGTCCCAATAGAAACGCGGCGCGGGGATGTCTTTCGCGTGCGCCAATGCGCGGGCATTGACCGCCGTGAAGCTCAGGCCGGGTGGGCACATCAGGCCTTTTTGCGAAGCGCCGATCGCGACATCGACGCCGAGTGCATCGAAGTCGAACGCGCATGCAGCCAGCGAGGCGACGACGTCGGCGACAAACAGCGCGGGGTGGCCGAGCCGGTCCAGCAGCGGACGGATCGGCGCCAGGTCCGTGGTGACGCTGCTGGCGGTATCCGTGTGGACAACGAAGACGGCGCGGATCATGTGGGCCTGGTCCGCGCGCAGCGCTTCGTCGAGTGCCTGCAGGTCGATGCAATGGCCCTCACGCCAGGGTGTGCGCAAGACCCGTCGTCCCAGAGCCTCGCTTTGCACGGCCCATGATTCACTGAAGTGGCCCGTGCCGCAGACCAGTACCGTCTCCCCGACGGCCGCGACGTTCTCGATCACCGATTCCCAGCCACCATGGCCGTTGGCGGCGAACATGAAGACGTCCGCTTCACGGGTATGCAAAAGCCGCTTGAGGCCGTCTTCGCACGCTGAAATGGTGGCGTCAACGCGTGGGTCGGCCAGGTCCATGGGCTGCTGGGCCATCGCATGCAGCACGGCGTCCGGGATCGGCGTGGGGCCGGGGGAGTGGAGAAGGCGGCGGCCGGGGATTCTGGATGTGGGCATGTCACGGATCGTAGCGATCCCAACTGCAGAGCTTTGAAGCGATGCCTGATCGACCACAATGCGGGGATGTCAATCAAACCCATGCACCGAAACATTTCCTCCAACCTTCTGCCAGCGCTCGCAATCGTCGCCGGCACCCTTCTTTCCGGCTCAGGCGCCGCCATGGCCGCGCAGCACGACGCCAAGCGCGCGGCTGCCCGCAAGGCCCCCGTCGCCGCCCCTGCGCCTGCCCCTGCGCCAGCCGCCGGCCAGACCGCCGTGGCCGGCGGGGCGCCCGTGCTGGCCGCGAAGGCCTGGCTGCTGATGGATTTCGATTCCGGCCAGGTCCTGGCTTCGGCCAACCCGGATGAGGCGCTGCCCCCCGCGTCGCTGACCAAGATGATGACCAGCTTCATCGTCGAGCAGGCCCTGCGCTCGGGCAAGCTCAAGAAAGACGACCTGGTGACGACCAGCCAGAACGCCTGGTGCCGGGGTTCCAGCACCGAGTCGTGCATGTACCTGCCGCTCAACGGCCAGGCCACGGTCATCGACATCCTGCGCG